>CATWUX010000010.1 GCA_958354085.1 uncultured Oscillospiraceae bacterium
CATGTCTATCTTTATCCCTTTTTCATTTTGCGCAACTTATTGTACATTATCCCAATGAACCATGGGAGAATAAACGCGTATCCGAACAGCATATTGCGCGTCTTGTTTTTCATTCGCCGAATGGACTTCACCGGAGCCGTCGCTTTTTCTTGTACGGCCTTTTGGATTCTGGGAGTTTTTCGGTTTTTTTCCATCTTTTACTTACCCCCTCACCAGATAATCCTGCGCCGGGATACACTGTCCATCATACACATAATCGACATCCAGATAATTAACGAAAATTTCCACACCGTTCGAGTAGACAACACGAACAACGCCTTCACAAAGCACTTCCCTATCCTCGATCGTCGCTTCCGCGACGTTCCGCAGCGCCTTGTCAATCTTACCGTAAGTGTCCACAATGTGGTCTGTCCACTCATCGATATAAGTGGAGAAAAGCTGATTGGACGCGGTATCCGCTATATCGAAATTCTGTTTTCCGGTCAGAACATACGCCGGATAAGCACCGTATTCGACCATTTTCAGCACATCGGTCTGTGAGAACAGCCCCTCATTGACATACGGCGTAAAATAGTCGAGGCTGCCTTTAAACACGACGGGCAGGAAGGGAACCGAATCGGTTTCAAACTGGAACTGGCTGTTGATCAGCGGCATATCGTAATACGCAGAGCAAAACGGCAGCATATACTGATTGGGCTGATAGAAAGACAACTGCATATTGTTCTGCGTATATGTACGCATACTTTCCACCATCTGCGTGAGAGCCTGATCGCGATAAACTTCCTCGCCACGATACTGATCGGCATACAAAACGCTGCCCAAACTGCCAAACGCAATATGGGAAATATCCTGCTTCTGGAAATACTGCAAGGTGTTGTTCAATGTATTTGCCAGCACATCCAAGCCTACAAACAAGCGCTTATTATATAGTAACGTATTGTTTTCCAGCGTAATTTGAACCGGCATCTGAGACATGGTATGAGCGCCGTTGCCCGAATACGTCATCTGCTTTGCCGTGAGGTTCATCGGATCGTTATAGAAAATTACGGTATTGCCGAGCGCTTGGGCTTGCTCGATCAGGTTTTTGTAATCTCCTGCTTTCCCGCTCCGCTTCTCAAAGCTCAGCTTCTGCGGATTATAGCCATTCAGCCCGCCGGACTGCCAGCCTTTGAGAACATACTGGGTATTGTCAATATTCTCTTGCTTCAGCTTCTCCATCAAATTCGCCACCTGCTCGGTGGTGGTGATGGACGTCGTACTGTTGGCGAGGAATCCTTTTTTGACATCGGCCATGATCAAATCCAGCTGCATCGGAATGCCGTCGGCTGCATGGCTCGCTTTGTTGCTCAGAATTCCCTGCTCCTGCAGACGGCTGCGATACCATTTGGCCATGCCTATATAATCCGCATCGTCTCCGTCCAGAAAGTGGTAGCGGACGGATGCCGTAAATTTGTTGGAAACTTTCTGCGTAACCTGAACGCCTGAGCCACTCTTGGAAGTCGGCTGCATATAGTTCTGACGAATAATAAAACGGGCGGTAATCCAGTTGAAATCGGTTCTCATACCGGCAGGCGTCGCCATGATAGCAGCGAATTCCGCACCGCTGTTTACTTCCGCTACAAAGCCATGCTGCTTGACTCCATGCACGCCTCCGAAAACCGGCAGCGTCACATTGTGCTCGCCCGTCAGAAAGTCATTGGGGCGCGAGGATTTCAGGTCGTTGGTCTGAGCGGTCTGGTCGATCGCATAATCCTTGCCATAGATTCTCTGATCGTAAACGACGTTATAGGTACTGTTTTTCTGGAAGCGCATGAGCGCACCGGAACCGTCCGGGAGAAAAAAGTACCCGGGCACTTCATTTTCCTTCGTGCATCCCATAAATGGGACGAAGTAAACATTCTGAAGTAAGTATTTATCCGTTTCCTCAATTTTGGAGGTATCCATGGAAAACTGCAGATCGCCGTCTTCCAGCGACATGGTAAAGGGGAAAGAAATACCGTACTTCGTAAACTTCGCATGAAACTCTACGCTCTTGCCGCTGACTTTGTAGTCAAACGACGTCTCTTTCGGATATCCCAAGCCTTGCTTTTTTGCAACGAGCTTGGAATCGATAAAATCAATCGCAACGATACCGTTTCCGATCGAGGCCCAGGTTTTGTTCATGCCCCCGTCTCCGTAGAATCCGCCCCAGACATATCCACTGCTCTTGTCCATCACACGGATGGATGCGTTCTCTTCGTTGAGGAATACGGCTGCGTAATCATCCTCAATCAGCTTTGTATATCCGTCGGTTGTAAGCGCCAGCAGCGACTCGGCAAAATCCTCCACACGCGAGTGCCGCGCGGAATGTACCTCCAGGCCGGCGATTACATTGGGCAGATCATAACTGACCTGGTCATCGTCTACTTGAGTTTGCCCCAAAGCAGCGAAACCACATAGTAAGGCAACGGCCGCCACACCGGCCACGATCTTACTTGCTGAGCCCACGATAAAACACCTCCCTGTATACAGACACCAGAAACTCGGAAATCGAATTCCATAATGAATAGATCAGCGCAGCGGCAATCAGAATGACAAGGATAAGGAAAATGGTAATCAAAATATTCTTCACCGTTTCCCAGAAGGTGAAATCTTCCACCTTTTTGATGAACAGGAACAGGGTAACAATCACCCACACCATCACAACCGTGCTGAGGATATCGAGAATAAATCCCTCGTCTTTGGTCAAGACCATATACAAAATGGTCGTAAACGGTGTAATCAAAATATAGGGGCAAAAGGCATAGATGGTTGACCGGAACACTTTTTTAAATGTGCCGTCACCGGCGTGGATAGCCGCGATCATGTAGTTGCAAATCGCCCAGAGAATGACCGGGAGGACTACCATCGCAATCACAACGGTGTACTGGGTATACCGCAGTTGGTTGTGATTAAAAATAAATCCGCGGCAGACATAGTCAAACAGGTAAACCAGTACGCCTAATATGCCGACTACAACCGCGCTCAGTGTGGATACCTTCTGACCGCTTTTGATATACAGAGCGGCATCAATGGGATGCCTGCATGAAAATACCATGAACTTGAGATCTGCCCACAACCCTTTTCCGGGAGGGCAGACGTAAGGTGAATATACATATCGGCCGGCTCTATGCTTGCGTTTATGAACCAGAACAAACAACAGGGCGCACAGGATGACCACACCCAAAACCACAATGACGGTATTCTCTGTCATCCACCGATCCCGCAGCTCCCAATATGCATCGGAATAGGAATCCTGATCGGATGCGATTTTAAAGTGATACGCCGCGTTCTCGTAATCTTTCAGATTCATATAGCATTGACCGAGGCCATAATGCGTTACCTGAGAAGATCCGGAAAGCTGCAATACCTGTTTCCAATATTTCAGGCTTTCCTCGTATTGACCGCGATTATAAAGGTTCAAAGCCTGATGCGTCATATTGGCAAAGGCCGTGGGATAAAAAGATTGTACAATCCCCTTTTCATAGTCAAGGACATACACACAGTCATTGTCATCCACCGCGATACCGGAAGGCACCGTAAACAGGCCGTTCAGATCCGTGGCAATCGACAAACCGCCAAAGGAAAAATGGATATTGCCGTTGTAATCGTATTCATTGATAACACCGGTGTTGGAGACAACATAGATTTGCCCCCATTTGCCGACTGTAATATCTGCAAAGTTTGTATCGTCGAACATTTGACGGTTTTTTGAAGCAGGCAGAATATTGGAGCCTGCCACATTATGTTTTTTGACAACATTGCCCTTCCCGTCGGCGGTAATTGTATAGACCAAGCCATTTTTATCGATAGCCGCATTTGTAAATGCCGCTGGTTTTCGGTTAAAGAGCTTGGCAATCTGTTCCGGTGTAAAGACAATATCCTGAATCGTTTCCACAAGCGTTTTGGACGTCTGGTTACTGCCGAAATACCCCAGAAATTCGCCTTCCTTACTGAACTGGATCAAGCCGTTGAAGCCGCCCTCACTCATCACGTAAATGTTTCCACGGCTGTCCACGGCCACTTTGGAGGGTGCCCACATAGCATCGGCGCCAAACATGGGGGAATCCGGTTCTTCGATGGTCAGTTGGACAGCCCCGGAAGAATCCATCACCAGCACGGTTTTCGCCCCGATATCGGCCACATAAATGGTACCGTCCTCCGCGGCATATACACCGGTCGGACGATTGAGGGTACCCTCGCCTATCACTTCGGTTGCTTTGTCCCGTTCGTTCAGATCCCGAATCAGAATACGGCCATTGTCCGAATCCGCCACATACATTTTCATGTTCATGATCGCAATGTCAGACGGCTTGTTCAGTCCCTCATCTTTAAAGAACACCTGACCCGGCAGATAGGCATCCTGAGTCTTGATCCATTCCCCGTTGACCGAAACCGTATAGGTGTTCGCGGTAGAATTTCCTGCCGAAACCGGAAAGACGCACAGAAAAGCCAACAGAACCATGAGCGGTACGCAAAGCCTACCACCTATTTTCATGCGTACCACTCCTTTACTTAATTCCGGCATTTGTCATCGTATCCATAACTCTGGACTGCATCACAATAAATAGAATCAGGTTGGGAAGGAACATTAATAGAGAGGCTGCGGCCGCCATTCCTTGTCCTTCCAGTCCGTTCCCGGTATTGGAGATCTGCGTCATATAATACGCAAAGCTCTTGATGCTTTCGTTGTTGATAAAGGTATTGGATTCGGCGGCACTGTTCCACGCCGACTGGAACGACAAAATCGCAACCGTTGCCAGAGCCGGCTTGATCAGCGGCACGATGATTTTGCGCAATATATAAAACTGCGTTGCCCCGTCAATCTCGGCCGCTTCAATCAGGGAATCCGGTATCTGGTCAATGTTCTGCTTAACCAGGAACAGCCCTACCGGCATAGCGAGTTCCGGCAGAATATGTACCAGAAAATTGTCCGCGAGACCGATTTTCGTAATGACCAGATAACGCGGGATCTGCACCGCGACAGCGACGAACATAAGGGCTAGCTGATTGATTGTAAAAATCACGCTCCGTCCGCGAAAGCGAATCTTCGAAAGAGCATAGCCTGCCGAAACACTGACGTAAATTGTCGCCAGAACCGTCGTCACAGCGATAACGATATTGTTGAACAGAAAACGGGAAACCGGGATTTGGCTCAGCCCCGTTTGACGGAACAAACGCGTAAAGTTATCTAGCGTCGGGTTTTGTACAAAAAAGCGCGGAGGATACAGATACAATTCGTCTATCGGTTTGAACGCGTGCATGACGATATACAGGATGGGCAGCACCATGAACGCAATAATCGGCAGCAGAATGATATAAAACTTGATTTGACTTTTATGAAATTTACTGGGATTGACGCCCACAACTTTCATGGCCATGGCAAATTGACTCCTTCACTCATTAATCAGAAAACATCTTTTTGGCAACCTGCGACGAGAAGAAAATCAGAAGGAGAAGAACAACGGATAGCGCCGCCGCGTAACCCATTTCATTTCGTATGAACCCATAGTCCTGTATGTGGTTGACGATTAAGCTGCCCGCGTACTGCGGTGTAGGGTTGGAGCCCGAAAGCTGTACACCGATATCGCTGGTTTTGAAGGCGTTGACGATTGCCATGACGGCGCCAAACAGCATCTGCGGTTTCATCGTCGGGATGGTAATATACATAATTTCCTGAAAACGATTGGACACGCCGTCAATATAGGCCGCCTCGTAAATTTCACGATCGCCATTGATGACGCCGGAAAGCATCGCCAAAAATCCGACTCCCATGGAACTCCACAAAGTAACCAAAATCATGATGGGCATCAAAAACTTCTCGCTTTGAAGCCACTTGATAGGCTCGTTGATAGCGCCGAGAGAAAGGAGCAGACTGTTGAGGTAGCCGGCTTGATCACTGCTGAATATAACCTTCCAAACGACCGACATAGTCACACCGCCAATCATGGAAGGGGAATACAGAATGACGGCCAGAACTGTCCGGGGGCCCCGGGTGAGCTGAGCAAGCAGCCACGCCATGATAAACGAGAGGATAAAACCGCCCGGCCCCACAATAACGGCAAATTTGATGGTATTGGGAAGGATCTTCTGCATGAAGATCGGATCCTTCGTCAGCAAGGAAATATAGTTTTGCACGCCTGCCCACGTCGGTGTCTGCACCGTGTTGAAGTAGGTGAACGACAACCCGACCGCTGCCAGAACCGGCAGCAAAATAAAGGTGGCAAACAGGATCAGAAAGGGCGCCAACAACAGCCAATGCGCCTTTTTATCCAGCCAGGTCTTCATGAACGTCCATCCTCCTCAATCAGTTTCAGTGAAGCAACGCGGTAGGGCTTTACCAACTGCCCGTTTTTGTAGTAACCAAACTCCTGCAATTTTCTTTCCATTTCGCGGTTGATATTGATGACCGCTTTATCCAAAGCAGCGCGCGCCTCTTTGTTTTTGACGACCACCGTGTTCCATGCGTTGGACAGTTCGCGCTCCAGCATATAGGACGCCGGATGCAGCGGCACCTCGTAGGTCCATTCCCACTGCTCAAAAATCACGTCCATATGGCGCTTTTCGATATCGCTCGATCTAAACGCTTCTTCGTTGGCCGTATTCCAGACAAAGGTGGGGCCAAATTTTGTTTGCATGAGGAAACCATATTCCTTCTGCACGTCGGTGGACAGCCACCACTTCAGGAAATCCCACGCCTCATTTTTCATGCTGGTTCGCTTCATAATCACAGCCGTCTCACCGGCGCTCGTCTGATCGCGATGCACGACGCCATTTTCATCCATAATGCCGGGTGAGGGAGCAATATCCCACATATCCGCAATTTCGGGTGCGGCATTCTTCAGCTTGATATAGGTATCCAGATTGGATATGCCGATCGGAATGCGCCCGTAACGGAAACTGTTAAAAAAGTTTTCCGTTGTGACCGGCAGCGAATAAGTGTTGAAAAGGCTGGTCAGCAGTTCAAAAGCTTCCTGCCCTTTTTCCTCGTTGATTGCTGTTGTCATGCCGTCCTCGGAATACAGCTTCGCTCCATTCTGTGCAAAGAAATAGGACGTCGTTCCGATGGGCTTATTTCCGGTATGCGAGGCAAGCGAAACATGAAAATTCATACCGTTTCGTTTCAGCTCCGGCATCATTAACTTAACATCTTCCCACGTATCCGGCACTTCCAAATTCAGGCGCTCCAGAATATCTTTGCGATAGAACAGCACTTGGAAGTTGCGGCTCTCTACCACACCGCTCATCTTACCGTCCACCCATAAAGGCGTCAACAAACGGAGGTCATAGTTCTCATCGTAGTATTCCAGGAAATCATCGAATTCGTACATATCCACGATGGCATCCCGCAAGCCCAGTTCATACGGCCGCCCGAGCGTCAGCCCCATGGCAATATCCGGGGCTTGCTGTGCTGCGTTGGCCAAAATGATTTTTTCCTCATTAGGCATGATCGTCACTTTGACGGGGACACCGGTTAAAGGGGTGAATTCCGCATCCGCCAGCATTTGCAGGGTTTCGACCGCCATCAACGGACGGTTGACCCACACATCCAGCACATCCGAGCTGGTGTTGACATCGCCGAAGTTATTATAATCCGACAGGAAAGATCGGAAAAAGTTCTTGAAGCCGTTGGCCACTCTCTCAAAAAAGCCCGGATAGGATTCTATCGGTTTGTCCGCGCTGAATACAAAAATCTGATCCAGTGTCAGTTGCTGTTGCAGCAAGGGGGTAATCAAGTCGCCGACCATCTGTGCAACCGATCCGGCGCCCTCGAATATTTTCGTGGTTTTCGTCGGCAGAGTACGGGGAGATTCGGCTGCGCGGCGCAGATACTGCGCCGATTTCGGCAGGGAAGCCGCAAAAGACGGCTTGCGTCCGGCAAGAGCCTCCAGCTCATCATAGATGACGTCCAGCTCATCCGCCCAGCGGTTGAGGTCCTCCACAATCGTGGGCAGATACTCTTCGATGTTCCATGTCCGGTTTGTATCTTTTTGTCCGCCGGTAATCATCTTAATGGCGATACCGGCTTCCCCGATTTCACGCAGGATGGTATTCAGGCGTTCCTGATAAGAAGCCACCGGTGCGGCCGTTGCGATCACCGACAGGGTATGCCAACCTTCCTTTAGATGGATATAAGCCGCCTCGTCGCCGTTTTGGATTGTCTGGGTAATATAATCCAGTCCCGAATATTTAAAAGATATGTTCTCAAAGCAAGCATCCGGAATCTGCCCGTCAATTTCGATGTTGCGGTAAACGCTCATGCCCTTTTTGGAATCCTGATTATAGCGCAGAGCGAGCTGATAATCCCCTTCTTCTTCCACATAGAACTGGTACAGAACCTTCTGCCGGTGGGTATTGAACACACTGCCGTCCAGAATGTTGATCTTTTTCTGTTCCACCTGATAAGGCGTTACATTGGCATCCTGTGTATTGCCCGCATGGATATAGGAATCCGATTTCCAGGTGTAATTTTCCGCCTGAATATCGATTTGTTTGCCGTTATTTGTCGAAGTTTGGGACAGGCCGCTGTATGTGGCAGCCTTGACGATCAAGATTTCGTAAATCGTCACCGGCACATCGGTGAAAGTCAGGCGTATGGTGTTGGGCCCCTGTTCAAAGGCATACAGGGTATTCACATGATCGTAATCGGTATCCGCACACAGATACTGCGCGATTTTGCCTGTAGCATACAGGCTGTTGCCGATTGTCTCGTTTCCATAGCGATCGAGCTGACGTTCGCCGTTTTCATCATACCAGAGGCCGCGCAGAGTCAGAAGCGTCTTTTGTTCATTGAGCTGGAACTCGCCGCCGTTTCCAAATGTCGGGTACTCCGCCTGCTCATACACGAGAGCCACGCGATAATGATCCGGTTTTGAAATCTCTATGGAAACTTCCAGCGTTTCATTCAGTTCCAGATGCGTTCCCCCTTCAAATGTATGACGGGCCACAACATCCTGCTCTCGGAATGACAGCCATTTCGCTTCGGGGATTGCGGATTCGGCTTCAGCGGTAAACGGCAGCATCTGAAACACGCTTGCCATCATTGCCAAACTCGAGATCCATGAACACACTCTCTTCCATCTTTTCATACAAGCCCCTTTTCTCCGCCGCGTAAAAAAAGAAGTCGGAATATTCCATCCTGCGGCGGAAAAATGGAACTTCCTGCTTTGGGAGAATCTATATAGAAGTTATCGCTTGATTACTTCACAAAGGTTGGACATGGCGAGTACACACAACCATATACAGAGAGACCGTGTACTCGCTTTGCCAACAGGATTTTCATAGTTAAAGGGTAATATCGCACACCAAAAAAGGTTCTAAAACAGGCATAAAAACACAGTATTCAAACAATTTTCGTTATGGCAGCCGAACTTTCAGAAAAAACATCCGCCCCGGTTTGGTGCCGATGCTGTACGGCACCAAACCGGGAATATCGGACAAAACTTAGAACAGGAAACCGAAAACCGAGAGGGATTTAGCCCTCGATTTTCTCACGGATGTCGGCAAAGGAAGCCTGCGCTGCGGCAATGGCATCTTCGCTGACCTGCTTCTCTCTGGCAAGGATCTCGTTGCACTTTGCTTCGGTTTCTTTGGCAACCGCCTGCGGCTGAACCTCACCCTTTTCGCAGCTGATCGCCTGAGAGCTCATAAGACCGGAAACTTCGCCCCAGCCGGCAACGTCCTTATACCAGTCAGAACGGAACGTCTCATAGGCACCGGTATTCATGTTTTCATACAGCCACATCAGGCCCTCCGGAACATAACCGAGGCCGCGGAAAGCATCATTGACTTCCTTGTTGCTGGTGACCGGGATATAGAACTGATTGGCAGGCTCGCCTTCTTCGTTGACCTTATCTTTCAGATAGGCCAACTTAGCGAGGTTACCGTCTTTACCATAAGAAAGATGCTTCAGCAAAGCAAAGCCCGCGTCCGGATATTTCGTGGTAGACATCATCATCGTCCAAATTGTGTGCATGGACTGACGGCTGGGCTGTCCTTCCGGATGAGGCAGGGGCATATACTGCCAATCGTTTGCCAAGGAGTGAACCCACTGCCAATCCCAAGTTGCTTTGAACATGAACAGAACCTTGCCTTCACGGGCAGCGTCTGCGTTTTCGCCGAACTTCTTCTGATAGTCGTCCAGCTCACCGGCGGCGCGCTTGTCCTGATCCTTCAAGGTATCGGACAAAAGGCCGGGGATGCTCTTTATCTCTTTAATGAAATTCTGGGCATTAACCCATGAACCGTCGGTCAGCGTAACCGTGTTCTTCTCGCGATTGTAGCCGTGTGCGCCAAGACTATTTTCCGATCCAAACACGCCGGTCAGTTTCTGCGACCAGTTGCCCAGAGCGTTCTGCCCGGAATACTCTTTCGTCGTGGCCTTCTTGAGAAGATCCATGTACTCCGTCAGCGTCCAGTCCATGTCGGGCTTGTCAAGATTCAGCACGTCCAGAAGATCCATGTTGATAACAAAGGTATCAAACTGCAGCTCATAGGGCAGGGCATACAATTTGTTGGCGTAAGTATAGGCCTGCAGAGCGGTTTTGTTGATCTCTTTGAATTCCTCGTCCGCGTTTACATAGTCATCGATCGGATAGGCCCAGCCTTGCTCCACCGAATAGCGGACGTTACTGTCGGACGAAAAGCCATAGATCAGGTCAGGCAGATCACTGATAGCCGCTTGGGCAGTCAAATAATCGTTGCCCTTTCCTTCGAATCCGATAACCTCAACCTGTACCTTCGGATAGATCTTGTTGAAGTCCGCCACATATGCTGTGACATCTTCTACATACTTGGGCAAGGTTGCGACCTTGAGGCTGCCGCTCAGCTCATTTTGGCCGTCACCGCCTGTCGAACTGCTGTCTGATGTTTTGCCGCCGCAACCGGCCATCGGGAAAGCGATTAATGCGCATGCAAGGGCCGTGCAGAGAATACGGATTACCTTTTTCATGTGTTTGCTTCCTCCTTGTACTGAATTACTTCGTGTCCATTCCTTTTACAATTTCAAATGCCTTGGTCAAAAATTCTGCCCGCCAGGGCTCAAGATCCTGCGTAAAGCCGGTGTTCAAAAACGCCTTGACCATCTCAACGCCCATTTCCGGCCCAATGACCCATCCTCCCATGGTCAGGATGTTGGCGTTGTTGATCGCACGACACATTTTGGCAGCATACACACTTTCGGTGCAGGCTGCGTAAATACCGTCAAATTTGTTGGCGACCAGCGACATACCCATGCCGGTTCCGCAGATAAGAATGCCTCGGTCGAAAGCACCCGACTGAACAGCTCTGGCTACAACCGGTGCGACCTCATAGTAAGGTTTTCCGTGTTCGAGATCCTGTGTTCCCATGTCCTCGAATTCCACGTTCTGCTCTGTCAGATACTTCTTGATAGCTTCCTTCAGAAGAAAGCCCGATTTATCCGAACCTAATGCAATTTTCATTTCATTTCCCTCCTTTCTTTTCAATAGCAGTCCGAGCGGCCGCCGCAATATCTGCTGCCGTCATGTGGTACTTTTCTTTCAGGAAATCCATTTTGCCGACTTCGCCAAAATGGTCGGTCACACCGATGCGAACCACCGGTACCGGATATTCCTCAGAGGTCACTTCGCAGACCGCCGTTCCGATTCCGCCGATAATATTATGGTTGTCACACGTCACGATCGCGCCGGTCTCTTTCGCCGCGCGCAGAACCGCTTCACGGTCAATAGGCTTAACCGTATGCATATCGAGTACACGCGCCTTAATCCCCTCGCCGGCGAGCATATCCGCAGCATCAAGCGCTTCTCCCACCATGATACCGCCTGCGATAATGGTAACATCGTTGCCTTCCCGCAGCGTATTGGCTTTGCCGAGGGTAAAGGAACAGCCTTCGTCATAGATCTTACGGGCCGGTTTACGGAACAACCGGAGATAAACGGATTCCTTGCAATTGATGATCTGGGGCAGTGCCGCTTTGAGCTGGGCGACATCCGTCGGCTCTACAATCACAATGCCGGGCAAGGATCGCATCACACCGATATCCTCAAAGCTCATATGCGTACCGCCATTCAGCTCGGCCGAAATGCCGGGATCGGAACCGACCATGACCGCCTTGAGGTTGGCATACAAAAGCGAAATGGCAATCTGGTCGCAGACGCGGCGGGTGGCAAACGGGGTAAAGCTATGGGTAAAGGGCAGCTTGCCTTCCAACGCCAGACCGGCGGCGATACCAATCATATTCGCTTCGCAGATTCCCACGTCGATCAACCGATCGGGATACACCGCTTTAAATTTCGGAGAGGAAAGCGCCTTGGACAAATCCGCCTCCACCAGAGTGATACGGTCATCGCTTTTTGCATACCGGATCAACTCTTCAATATAGGCTGCACGCATTTCTTGATTATCCAACATAGCGATCTCCTCCTTCCACACAGGCCTTCCACATTTCTTCCGTTACGGGCATGTTGTGGGATTCGACCTTGCCTTCTGCAAAATAGGCGCCTTTACCCTTAACGGTTTTGAGAACAATCATGGTCGGACGGCCGGTGGTTTTGGACCACGCAATGGCTTCGTCGATCGCGGCCACGTCATGGCCGTTCACCACTTCGCAGGCAAATCCAAAGGATTCCCAGCGCTGGATAACCGGCTGGACGTCCAGCTGATCGGAGATGAGCCCGTCGATCTGCATATTGTTGTAATCCATGAAAGCGGTGAAATTGCGCAGCTTATGATGACCGGCAAATTGTGCCGCCTCCCAGATCTGTCCTTCCTGACTTTCGCCATCGCCAATCATGGCATAAACCCGATGGGTTTTTCCATCCATTTGCGCTGCTTTCGCCATGCCCACGGCCACCGAAAAGCCCTGGCCGAGGGAACCGGCTGTCATGTCGATACCGGGCGTGCGAATTCGGTCACAGTGGCTCGGCAAACGGGTTTCCGGCTTATTCAGCGTCCAAAGCCATTCCTTATCGAAATAGCCCTTGTCCGCAAGAACCGCATAAAGCGCCGGGCCGGCGTGTCCTTTTGAAAGGACGAAGCGATCACGGTCGGGCAGAGCCGGGTTTTGGGGATCAATGTGCATCTGCTTGTAGTACAGGACAACCAGCGCCTCCACAATGGAGAGACAACCACCGATGTGGCCGACGCCCAAGCGTCCGATTTCCTCGATGATCAGGCGGCGAATTTCCGCTGCCTTTGCATTGAGGCGTTCAATTTCGGTTTGCTGCATGTTTTTGATCTGCCTTTCTTAACGAATTACGTCCATTCCGCTGATGCGGGCATAGATTTCGAGGGGGCGTATATTTTGTCCGTACGCCAGAGACACGTGGTGCGCGATACCGTTGCGCAGCACCGTGTCCAGCACGTCCTGCATGGGCTTATCGAAGACTACCTTCACATAGGTGCCTTTCAGTTCCTTCGGAACCGAGATGGCATCGCCGCACTCGATAAACAGGCGGGATTTGCCGCGGGCAAAGTCCATACGCAGAATATTGACCTTGCCGCTCTTGAGAACGAAGTCCGCCGTTACGCCCCGGCCGCCGGCATAATAGGAATCCAGAGACCGCACGCTGCACTGATCCCACAGACCGCAGGGAGCAACGCCGCAGTGCCACATCAGAGCGGAATCGGTTTCAAAATTGACCTGAGAGAGATCAGCCAGGAAGGGCTGCTCAACCCCTATGGCGGTATGCATCAGCTGCGAAATGACACCCTGAACGTCGCCTTCGCAACCGATGATATAGCCTTCACTTTGCAGGATAGACATCGCCGCGCAAGGGGAAACGCCATATCCGGCGGCAAATTCAGGCCAGCAGCGAACGGCCAGTCCGGCCAAGCCTTGACGATCCATAAACGACTTGAAACGTTCGCAAAGCTCCGCGACCCGCTGCGTCTGCTGCTCACTGATGCCGGAGAGATCGAACAGTCCCGCAATTTGCTTCTTGCGGCTTTCAACGGCGGCATCGTCCACCTTTTCGTTCCAAATATCCGTCAGTTCATAATGATCGATCAGAACCCCGATTTCCTTATACAGGGACAGCTCATCGAACGCAAGATTGAAAAAGCCGTGGGCGCGGAAACCGAGGATACCGATCTTGGCCTTTTTCAAACGGGCACGGATGCGAATGGCATCCACCCAGTCCATATCAATATCATTCGACACACAATAATGGAAATCGTCTCTTCCCGCCTTGTAAAGGTTCGAAGCGTTCAGGTTCACGCCGCAAACCGAGTTAAGACGAATTTTGCCGCCGTTGTAGGGCAGCTCGGGCAGTCCCCAGAGGAGCAGAGGCGCATTGGTCCGCTTGGCGATCTCCAGCGCCAAGTGGCCCAGATGAAAGGTACCGCTGATGATCGCGATGCCATCGACATTCGCCTTGTTGATCTTGTCTATCGGTTCGTCAAGATCGGGGACTTCGAACACCAGATCGTCTGCGCAGACAAAGTTGGCATCCGGAATCGCCGCGAGATTTTTTTTGATACCGGCGTACAGCTCACGGGCAGCTTCGTAATCGAAGGTGTTCCGTGCCAGCATAATGACGCCGATTGTTACAGGATATTTCATATGGTTGATCGTTCCTTTCAGATGTGGCGGGTTTCCGGTCACGCTCGGCAACGTGTCCGTACGGAATCCGAGCTGTCCGTCTCTGCCCGCTCAAAGGCTGTTTTTTCTATCAGGAAATCTCTCTCTTCTGTGCGAACAGCCAGTCGTACAGACCCTCGGTATTGGCCGTCAGGGCCCATATGCCGTGTCCCTGTCCCTCAAATACCGTGTATCGGATATCCTCCCGGCCTGCCGCTTTGAGCGCTTCGACCATTTTATCCGCGCTTTGCTTAGGCACCGTTTTATCCGCAGAGCCGTGGAATATCCATATGGCCGTTCCGTCAAAGGTATCGGCCGCGCTCGGATCTCCCGCACCCGCAACGGGGATGGCGGCTGCAAACATATCCGGATTTCTGGTGAGGATATCCCAAACGGCAAAGCCGCCCATACTCATACCGTAGAGATAGAGTCTCTGGTCATCGATCGAAAGTGCCTCTCTTGCGGCTGAGAAGAGTTCCATGGTCGCCTTCATATATTTTGCAGGCCCGGTGTTAACAAAATCGTATGTGATCTGATTCCATGAACTGGCCGGCACCCATTTCTGGCCTTCGGGGCAGCACGGCGCAATCACGATTGCTTCTTTGGCATATGGACCACTTTCGAGATTGCGCAGAAACTTTGCTTCACCCTTGTATATATGCGAATTGTCGTCGCATTTCACCCCTGCGCTGTGCATGTACAAGATGCAGGGATAAGATTTGTTCGCGTCATAATCCGGGGGCATATAGAGTTGAAACGGGAGAAGAGTGCCGTCTTCCGCGGTGTAGGTGCGCGCGTTCCAGCTTCGGACAAGATGGTCGAAGAGCGGACTCGCACTCTGCGTATCGTCGGCCCCGGAAGACGCGGCATCCTGCGCGTCCGCCGTCTCAGATACGGAAGGAAGCTTCTCCCCTCTGCACGAAACCAAGGAACAAACCATGGTACCAATCAAAAGCGCGCAAACCGTTTTATTCATCATCCGATTCACCTCCATATATGTGGTGTACGTCCCGAATCAGCGGCCGCAGATGCCGGCAATGTATTGGTAGTTCTCCTGTGCGCTGACCTCGGCGCCTTTGGTCGTACGATCCTGTTCGGCCACCAGCCACAGCGGATTCTTCAGATCTCCGAACGCCTTGAGGATTTCTTCGAATTTCACGACGCCCTGACCCAGTTCTGTGAAAGAATTTTCGGCTGTGAATTCCTTGAAGTGCAGCACTTCGATGCGATCCTTGAACTCCTCGAGGAATTTAACCGGATCTGCGCCGCCGCGAGTTACCCAGCCGACATCGGGAACCAAACGGAAATATTCCGGATCCGTATTGGCCATCAGCGTACGGAAGCCCATCTCGTCGTTCCAGATTTCCCAATCGTGATTGTGGAAGCAGAGCTTCAGCCCCTTATCGTGGCACATTTTGCCCAGACGATTGTAAACAGCGGCTTCCTCTTTGTAATCGTCCTCGGTCTTGCCCTTCTTGTGGAAGCCCGAAATGAAGATATAGTGGATGCCAAGCTCACAGGCAAAGCGCAAAGTGTCTTCAAACTGATCGATCTGCTTCTGAACCGAATCCGGCTCCAGGAAATTACCGCCCACATGAATGGCCAGCAACTCCAGCTCATTCTTCTTGAGCAGATCGCGGTAATATTCCGGCTTCTCTTTGTCAAAGTGGCGAACGCCGATCTCAACACCGTCATAGCCCATCTTTTTCACGGCGGGCAGAATGGTTTCGATGTTTTCTTTGATGTGGTCACCAAAAACAATAGTTTGACAAGCAATCTTATACATAAGGCATACTCCTTACCGATTAAATCATGGACTCCCTAAAATTTGGGGAGCAGCATCCGCTGTGCGTTTTATATAAGGATTATTCTCCGGTATGCATCGCACTGTAGATGCTGGGCTTTTCATTATAAATCTCGCTCAGGGAAACCGGGCGGCCCAGCTTCGAGGACTTGATGGCGGCAAGAGAAACCGCAAAGGCCTTCAAAGCGTCATCGCCGGTCACCTGTACTTTTCCGGTGCCGTTGATCTCATCGAAGAAGTGGCGAATCACGGTTCTCTCGGCGTTTTCGGTCTCGTCCTTCTCTTGGCTGTCCAGCTCGTACTCAACGTTGTTGTCGTCTTCCAAGAAGGTGGTTACCTTATCGCCTGCAACTTCCACCGTTCCGTTCGGGCCGTAAGCGGTTACCTGTTGCTTCCAGTGTTTATTCTTCGGATAGGCCCAACTGACGGTAATCACGCCGATATCGCCGGAATCAAACGTAATGTTGATGTTAACCGTATCCACAGCCTTATTGGCAATCGTCGCCAAAGTAGGACTGTTTTCCGCCAGAACCATGCAGCTTGCACTGACGCTGACCGGTTCCGCGTTAAAGTACCACCGCATCAGGTCGGTAAAATGGCAGGACATATCATTTAAAGGACCGCCGTTGCCAAATTCCGCATCGTGCATCGCGATTTTCGGCCGAACCGGCCGGGTATCCTCGCACCGCATCATAACCGGGCGTCCAATTGCATTCTCGTCAAATACTTTTTTCAGCTTGCGGAAATTCTTGAAATTATGATACTGGTGTCCGATTGCCAGCACACGTCCGTTACGTTTGGCGCAGGCCACCATCTCGCTTGCTTTTTCAAAGGAAAGATCCATCGGCTTTTCGCTGATCACGTGTTTTTGATGATTCAGGGCGTAAATCGCCATTTCACTGTGGAAATAAGCCGGTGTGCAAACCACAACGACATCAATGTCGTTCTTAGTAATCGCATCTCTATAATCGTAAAACGTTTCCTGATAGCCAAATTCCTCTTTGGCCTTCTGCGCGCGCTCATCCTGCAGATCGCAAATATTCACGAGCACGCAATCTTTATCCAGTTGCTTAAGCGCCTTGCTGTAAGCCTTACCGCGGTCGCCCGCGCCGAGTACAGCCACTCGATATTGACTCATATCGTCTCTCTCCATTTTACAGAACATCCCGGGGGAGCGGGGGATACCCGCTCCCCGAGACACCATCATTTTGGGCGGAAGCCCTCCGCCGGATATCCGTCAGAGATCACTGCCAGAGAATTCTCCGACTTATTTAGAAGCCTTCTGTTTGCGCAGAACCCGATTGCAGATAATCGCCGCGGCCGGCAGGACGACCATAACCGGGATCAAGTTCATGCCAACACCGGTAGCAGGGCTGTCGCCATTGTCCGGGTTGGTCGTCCCAGCGGTACCGGTCGTCTCATTGGAACCGGTCGTCTCGTTGGAACCCTCACCGGTGGTTTCCGTCGTTTTGTCGCTCAAATCATTGGTGGTATACAGCTCGACGATCTCATCCTGCGTCAATACCTTATCATAGACGCGGAAGTCAGCCAGCTTACCGACAAACGGAGAATAGTTCTTGGTAAGAACGGTCTCAACGGTCGGATTTGCCTTGTTGACCAGATAAGCGTTACCGATCAGGAAACCGTGCGTCTCGTTTTTCAGGCTGGTCAAGTTGTAGGGCAGAGCCGTCGTATAATAGTTCTTGCTTTCAACAAAGCTGGCTTTGCTGGAGACACCGTTCATCTTCTCGATGTACACACTCTGCACACCAGTACCGGGAATGTATTTTTCTCCGACCGGCCATGCTGTTTCGTCGCCGGCTTGTGTTCCGTCGCTCAGCTTCACCGTCAGAACCACGCGATACCATTCGTTTGCGGTATAGGTGTAAGCGGTATAATCGGGATTCTCACCCGGCGTATAATTGACGCGCTGAGACAAAAACGTCTTGCCGTTGGCTTTGTCATCGTTTTTACGTTGATTGACATCCCACTTGCTATCGCCTTTTTGCGCGCTGGCCTCCTGATCGCCGCCGAACAGACGGACATCCGGATTGCCGGTTTCTCTGTCGATCAGCATGTTGAAGCCGGAATTTTTAAAGCTGTTGCCGTTGCCGGCGCCCGTGCTGAACACATTCTTTTCGAGTATGCCTTCGCTGTTGGCCGCTACCAGATAGGTAATCGTAAATTCCTTCATGTTGTCGAATATGTCGTTGGCATCCGACATCAGGGAATACGTCTGATCAAACTCCAGAGCCTTCATGCCGGCCAGAGGTCCTTCCACCTGCTTGGCCGTTCCGTCGGTGCCGATAGCCGTGCCTTGAACGATCAGATTCTGCGTACCGGCGGAATCCTTACCAACATTGTTCGCGTCGGCAAAGGTATAGTGCGCCACCAGTTTCGGAGTGCTGGCCGGAGTCTCTGCCAACACTGCGGTGCCCGTGCTAAGCATCAGAACCGCAGACAAGAGCGCGCAGGAAGCGAGTAACTTTTTCATAACCATTTTTCTCTCCTTTTCTTTACTATATTTCAACGGTTTACTTTGCAAACCGTTAAAGCCGCCTCTTTGCAGAGTTATTTTTCTTCGTTGCCTTTGTCAGCGTCCTCGGCTGCGGGCTCTGCGTTGGCTTTTTTCTTGATAACCAAGAAATAAATCGCCGCACCCGCACCCAATATGACAATAACGGCAACCACAATACCGATGATCAAACCGGTATTGGAATTCGGTTCTTCGACCGGAGTTGAACCGGCAGCGGTCGTCTTTCCAGCTGCGGTGGTGTTATCATTGCTGCCCGCGGCCGTCGTCACATTGTCGCCCGCAGCCGTCGTCACATTGTCGCCTGCGGCCGTCGTCACATTGTCGCCCACGGCCGTCGTCACGTTATCGCCCGCGGCCGTTGTATTGTTGCCCGCAGCAGCCGTCGTATTGGAAGTATTGCTTCCGCCGGTCTCTCCAGCGAGTTTGTTGTTTTTAAACAGCTCAACGACCTGATCCTGCGTTAAAGCCTTGTCATAAAACCGCACATCGGCCATCTTACCGAAGAACATACTGAAGTTCTTTCTCTTTGTCAGCTCGGGATTCTGGTCGACCGTAAACTTATTCGGATCCTGGCTGCTTTCCCAGTTGTAGCAAGCGCCGATGGAGATCGGGCGCTGGGAATTGTTCAGATCGGTCAGGCCGGCCGGAATCTGATCGGAATAATAGTTCTTGCTTCTGACGAGGCTGGCTTTGGAAGTAACGCCGTCCATCTTTTCGATGTACAGATCCTGCGTTCCGGCCTTCACGCCATCGGCGAGCTTGATCGTCAGAACCACACGATACCAAACGCCTGCTTCATACTGATAGGGCGCTTCTTTCGTGCCGCGCTCAGCGAACTTCGTCAAGCCCTTGATACCGTCGTCGTTTTTGAACTGATCCTCAGCAAACTTGGTGCCGTCGGCCGCAGTCGGCGTACCGCCGTATACCCGAACCTCCGGGTTGCCGGCTTCTTTGTTGAACAGGATGATAGCGCCCTTATTGATCGGCGCGTTCCAGTTCGTTTGGCCGGTCGAAAATGCCGTGTAGAGCAGGTTGCCCGCCTCGTTCGGAGATACCAGGAATGTCACGGTATACTCTTTCAGCGGATCGAGCACGTCTTTTTTGTCGGTAATCAGCGCATAGCTGGCGTCAAACTCCAAAGCGCTCATGCCATTCGGCCCGGCAACCACTTTGGCTTCAGCCGCCGTTTGCGCATCGGATTTGACAACCTTCATGTCGCCGCTGCCGACGGAGTCTTTGCCTACAGAACCACTTTTGAACTCATAGTGTGCAATCAGTTTCGGGGTTGCGTCCGCAGCCGAAACGCAGGGCACCGCCGCCATGATAGCGGTGAGCGCCACAGCCGCACATACGGAAAGAATTTTCTTCATGAACTTGTCCTCCTGTAATGTATTTTTCTACGGATATTGACGTCGGATTGCGCGGCTAGTTGGCCGTCCCCCCTTCTTTGCCGGAATGCAAGTTCTCCGCCAACAATTTGCGTACAATATCTTCGTCTATCGGAGCAGGCGTCAGTTTGGCTATGGGGGCGTTCATCGTAACGGAAGCCAAATGCGGAATATCAGCTTCTTTAACCCCGACGTCGCTCAGAGAAAGCGGCATTTTGCAGTGTGCCATCAGCTCTTCCAACGCATCAATCCATTCCGTTGTTTCCGCATAGCCGCAAAATGCTGCGAGCGCCGCCATCTTTTCGGGAATATAGCGGTTGACATAGCGTAAGACCGGAATCATATTGACGGCGCAGGCCCGGCCGTGATCCACATGGAAGTCACTCGTCAGCGGGAAGCTGGCGGCGTGCAGAATGGTGGTGCGGGTTTGAGAAAAGGCCATACCGGCGAGCAAGCTGCCAAGCATCATGCCTTCCCGTGCTTCCCTGTCCTCTCCGTTATCATACGCACGGCGGAGATTCCGGCACACCAGCCTCGCCGCCTGCATACCCAGCGCCTCGCTGGCGGGCTGAGTCGAGGTTGCCCAATAGGCCTCGATCGCATGAATCAATGCGTCAAAACCGGTCGACGCCGTTACGCCCTTCGGAGCGGTCACCGTCATTTCCGGGATCACCATCGCGGCATCGGCCCACAGGCTGTGCGAAACGAGCGGTGTTTTTTTATCTTCTTCCGGATCGGACAGCACGGCCACATTGGTAACCTCGCTGCCTGTACCGGCCGTGGTGGGAACCACCAACAGGGTAACCTTTCGCTTGGGCACCGGGGCTCCGCGGTACAGGCAGTCACGCAGCGGAACATCCCCGGCCGCAAGAGACGAAGCCGCTTTGGCTGCATCCATGCTGCTGCCGCCGCCAACCGCCACCACGGTGGCGATATTTTCGCGGCGAATTACCGCCGCAATCGCTTCTACGGTTGCGAGCGTCGGATTCGCCTCCACTTTATCGTAAATAACCGGATTGCCGGCGCAGGCGGAGGCAACTTTGCCCGTGACGCCAAGATCGGTCAGAATCTCCGTACTTACAATCAGAGTCGGCTCTTTCGCGAGCTGGGCAAACTGCTCCATTGCATTCTGACCAAAGATCACTTTGACCGGCATAAAAAACTGAAAATCCATCAATTGTTTACTCCTTTTGTGGCGTCGGATTGGACGCCTTCTTTTTCAACAGCAAAATTGCGGCCCCCGCAAGAACCAGCACCATCCCGCCAAATCGCAACCAGGTCATGCTGGTCGTTCCGGTGGTAATCAACTCGGTTACCGTCTCGATCACCGTGGTGAAAACCGGGATCAGCAGCAAGAAAACTTTGACCAGCCAAACCGGCTGACGGTCAAGCGATGCATAATAAAACACATATATCAGACTCTGTCCGAGTCCGGCCATCAAAGCAATCGCCCAAACACCGGGCTGCACGATTCCCGTCGCCAGATCGCCGCCCGTGCCGCTGATCAAAACGGCAAGGCCGAACAGAAGCATGGCGTAAAAGTTGTTATAAAACCCAATGGTTATTCCCTTAACAGGCGTTTTGGGATGGTGCATTGCCCACCGGATCACAAACGCATTCAGCGTGACAAAGAAAGCGCTGAGAATGAAAAACAAGTCGTTAACGCCGGAGAGCTGCAGCTGAAATACATTCATCGTCAGAAGCACGCCGCAGAACATCATCACAATCGCGCCGATATCCCAAAGCCGAAATTTTTCTTTGAACACAACGGCGCTGATCAGCGCCGCCATCAAAACATCGGTTTTCAGCAAGACCGTTCCGCCGCCGGCGCTCGAATACCGCAATCCAAGAAAAGCGGTAAAATCCAGCAAAAAACCCAGCAAGCCGATCAGCACCATAACCAGCATCATTTTGGCAGGAGGCGGTTTCAGATCTTTTATCTGCCCGCTGGCTAAGCTGATAACAATCAGAATAAAAAACGTAAGAACCCGGATCACGAACCCGGAAGGAAACGAGGTGACCGCCGCCACCAATTTCTGGCTAAATATGTAATAAAGAGACCATATCAACGACAAGGTCAACAGCAGCCCCGAAGATTTTTTGTCCAACATTTATCCGGCCACTCCATCTTCACGCTTTATAGAGTTTCAGAATCGCCGGACGCTGATAGCCATGTGCGCTGATCATCGGCCAGCCCCCGCCGGTCGTCAGAACTTCTATGTCGTCCGCCGTCACAAGGACTGTATCTTCACATTTTGCGCCTTCACAGGAAGGGTTCCACGCGTACGCTTCTCCCACCCGCACAACGTGTGCGGTGTTTTCATCGGCGCGGATTTCTCTGGGCAGATACCCGGTCAGACCGCCCTGATGATGGCGACGCCATTCGTCCGGCATGCCGATTTTCTCATAGGCTGCGCAAATCTTCCGGAACACCTCGCCCATTGTTTTCCCGGGAACCGTCTCATTCAACGCTGTCGCTTCAACCTCCAGCAACCGGCTGTAATCTTTGGCGAACTCGCTGTTAAAAGCAATTGTACGGGTGGCAGAAGCAACCAAGCCACCCCGACGGGCGCATATCGAACAGATCAGACCGTTCTGTGCGCGGGCATCGGTAGGGACGTAATGCCGCACGCGTTTACTCCGGTCATCTGCCGCGATCAACATCGTAATCGGCTCCATGCCTTTGGCCCACATGGCCGCCGAAAGACGCCCGGCCATTTCAAATTCCGAAATCCCGGGGGCCACTCCCCGAGCCGCTTCCATCATGCATTCGTCCACGTCGCGGCCTAATGCACGAAAACGCTCCTTTTCTTCTTCGCACAGGCAGGTGCGCTCCTGCGTGAAAAAGGCACCCAGCTGGCCGTCCTCTTGATATCCGTCCGGGCAAAGGCGGCTATACACCGCCGGGATCGTCCCGTCCTCCGTCCACGGAACTGCTTCATATGTCAATATCTGTTCCGGCAGTTCTTCGGCTGCCAAACGTCCGCATTCGATGTTGTTTGCTACCAGAACAGCCTTGTTTTGCGTTACCACCAGACTGCCGCAGGCCATCTCCGAAGCGAGCCCGATAAATCCCCGTCCGCCTCCCGTGAGCCAGGAGAAGTTCGGCTGCTTGCGAATAACCACACCCGGAATGTCGTTATCCGTCATATACTGTCTCAATCTTGCCAACTTTTGTTCCGTTTCCATACTGCTTTCCTCCCAAGACCGAACCGGCAGGAAATGTTAACCGGTTTGGCCAAATACAGCCGATTTGTCAAAATCTATATTGACAAGATCGCTCCCGTTCGATACAATAATATGCACAAACTTTTCAAATAATTAACGATCACGTTATCGTTAATCTAACTTTGAGTATATACGATCATTTAAAAAATGTCAAGGGTCATTCTATTTTTTTATGCTTTTTTATTTTTCACGTTTTCTTCTATGTTTAGGCGGAAAAGTACAGTAACCGGCTGCTGTTCAAAGCCATGATTTCAACGTTTTTCTGCTGCCAAAGCAACCGATTGGGCCGAGACAGACTTTCGTCTGGAGCGCGCCAACATAATAGAAAGGATGAATTTTATGTCAAGTTTTGTCAATCCGATCGCTCCCGCCCCGCACGCCGATCCATGGATTCTCTATCACGAAGGCGCATACTATTATTGCTTCTCTCGAAAGGGTAACGAACTTTGTGTTGCAAAAGCTGATCGCTTAGGCGATATCGGTCGTGCAACACCGGTCTGCGTCTACACTGCCCCGGAGGGTACCTTGTACTCCAAAAGCTACTGGGCTCCCGAACTCCATTATATGGATGGTACTTGGGTTATCTACGTCGCAGCGGATGACGGACAGAATGCGCATCATCGCATGTATGCCCTCGCGGCAAACGGCCCGCAGGAGCCCTTCCGCATGGTCGGAAAAGTAACCTCGCCGGATGATCGCTGGGCAATCGACGGTACGGTTCTCTCGCATCAGGGGCAACTCTACTTTATCTGGTCCGGCTGGGACGGAGACGTGGATGTTTCCCAACAGCTCTACATAGCGCCCATGTCTGATCCTTTCACAATCAGCGGCGAACGCGTCTGTATTTCCCGGCCGGAGTATGAATGGGAATGCCATGGCCGACCGACGGTGAACGAAGGCCCGGAGGTACTCAAAAAGGATGGCACGGTACACATCGTGTATTCTGCCAGCGGAAGCTGGACAGACGATTATTGCCTTGGTCTGCTCACTTTGACAGGGGAAAATCCGTTGGATGCCTCTTCCTGGGCGAAAACTGACCACCCCCTTTTCACGAAAGCGGAAACCGCCTACGGTCCGGGGCATTGCTCTTTCACCACCTCACCCGATGGATCGGAGGACTGGATCGTTTACCATGCGAACGAAATTTCGGGCAGCGGCTGGCGCGGACGGAGCGTCCGGGCACAGAAATTCACCTGGAACGATACCATGCCGGTGTTCGGCTCTCCGGTTCGTGCCGGGACGGAAGTAGTCATGGCGGACTAATTCAAACGCAGCATTGCGACCTCACAATAGTGGTATTAGGTTAGGCATTTCCAAAAGAATTGCACTCTATTACCACAGATAAATTTGCTTAAAAACGCGGCCTGCGTCAGTTAGCGGTGCATGAGCAATGGCTATTTGCTTGATCTATTGCCCGTAATTCAGAAAAACAGATACAACCAAAAATTTCATAGCATCAAAATAGCATCTCCGCCTCTTTATTTTCTGCAACATAAATTTTGACCGCCCAGATTTTTGTCTGGGCGGTCGTTTTCGTTACATCTCAAAGCCTTCGGTGATGCCGCTGAGCCTTGCGGTGTCCTTTTTCACATAGTATAGCTCGTTGATCTGTGAGGTGCTATGTCCCAGCAGGTCGGCTACCTGCCGTGGCAACAAGTTTCGTCGGGCTGCTTCTGTCCAATCGACCGGTTTGGCGTAACCTCCGTTTTCGTCGCACACAAGGGGCGTATTTTCCCCGAAATGCGCTTCCCTGCGTGATACCTCTTTCATGCCCCGTTGTACATGAAGAACTTTTCTGCCGAGATCAATGTCACTGCTGTAAAGACAGTTACCGTTTCATACTCCGGCCGGTTCTTTTTGTTCTGTGCCGATAGAAAATTGCTTTTCTTGATCATCTCCACATTCGCCATAGGATTTTTCGGAATCAATTCCTCGCGGTAAAGGTATCGGAAATATTCGTTCAGCACCACATAGGCTTTTTGATGGTGGTATAGGCATACCCCTTGTTCATCCAGTAGTTCAGCTGGTTTTTAATATCCGCCGCCGTAATATTCCCCACCGCCTTCTCACCCAGCAGAGGATAGATTTGATTTTTTGCACTGCACTCGCTGCGGTCATAAAAGGCATGGCATGGGGCTCCTTTACACAATTTCATAAATCAAATTCTCATAATGCAGCGTTGTCCCTATGTCTATATCGGGCGGCAGCAGCGCCATGGCGATAAACAGTTCATCGCCGGTATGCAGGTCGGACAAAATAGCGTATTCACCTTCAATGCGGGCAACAAGGTAATCTTTCGGTTCCATCCATCGACGCCATCCTTTCCACTTGTTTTATTCTCAGCCGCCGTATGTCCAGCCATGATCGTCGTGATAGATCATCTGCTTGGTCATTCCACCATCAATATGAATGTTTTCCCCTGTGATAAATCCGGTTTGCTCACTGCACAAAAACAGTACCATGGACGCGATATCGGCCGGGGTTCCTATCCGCCCGGCCGGATGCTGGGCATGATCCGTCGGCGAAAACGTGCCGCCTGTTGTATCGATCCATCCCGGTGAGATGGCATTGACGCGCACTTTACCGGCCAGACTAACCGCCAGAGCGTGCGTCAGAGAAGTGATCCCGCCTTTGGCGGCGGTATAGCTTTCTGTGTTGGGCTGACTCATTTGGTAACGGGTAGAGGAGATATTGACAATACATCCTCCCGGACGAAAATGCGGCGCAAACAGTTGGGACAGCCGAAACGGCGCCGCAACGCCGACACGCAATACGTAATTGAAGTCGTCATAAGAACAGTCCGCCAGCCCACCCTTGGACAGGCAGGCGTTATTGATCAGATAATCGATTGACCCGTACTCGTCCAATACTTTATGAACAAACGCCTGCAAAACGGCGTCGTCGGCGATATCGCCTGTGAAATAAGGATTGGGCAGGACGTCAATCATACAAACGGCGGCTCCTGTTCGGGCAAAGCTTTCACAAATTTCTCGTCCGATGCCGCGTGCACCGCCGGTGACCACGGCAACCTTTTTCTCAGTCTGTATCATGGTTCTTGTTCACTCTCCCCATTCCATGCGGCGTTTTCCCGCAGCCATGCTTGCAGCGAAGCGGAAAAGGCAGCATTCTGTTCCGGCGTGCGTTTGGCATTTCCCTTCAGCCGGCCGCCGGCCATCCGAATCTTTTTTGCGGTGTGGCGCTGCAGCAGCAGCGCCTCCATGTTGCTGCTGTCGTACATCCAACCGTTCGGGTGCATCGGCCGTGCACGGCGGGCAAGGCACATCGCGGCCAGTCCATAATCCTGCGTGACCACGAGGTCGCCCGGCCGCACCCGATTCACCAGCGCAAAATCCACGCTGTCCGCGCCCTTGGAGACGGTCAGCGTCTGCGCGCCGTCTTTTTCAAACACATGCGAGGTGTCGCACAGAATGGTGCAACGTATGCCGGCCTGCTTGGCCAGCTGCACGGTGATATTCACAACAGGGCAGCCGTCCGCATCAATCCAAATCTGCATAGGATTCCTCCAGCACGATAGCGCGTTAATCATAATACCGCAGGATTTCCTCCAGCGGTTTCCGCTTTTTCAGGCGGCGTCGGTCGTCAGCCGCATAACCGACGGCAATCACCAGCCGTATCCGTGTACCGTGCGGCAGCTCCAGCACTTTTTTCAGTACCTTTTCGTTAAACCATCCGAGAATGCAGGTGGACAATCCCTGTTCCTGCGCGGCGAAGCAAATATGTGCCGTCGCCAGACCGATATCCATGGGGGCATAGGTCTGCTTTTTCACCATACCGCCCAGTTTTGCGGACAGATTCGCCGGTTCCTCACACACGACAATAAAGGACGGACAGCCGCTTGTGAAGGCGTTCATGCCCATGCTCTGGGTGCATTTTGCCACAGTCGGCGACAGCGTTTCGCTGTTCACGACTGCGAAACTCCATGGCTGCGAATTACAGGCGGACGGCGCCAGACGAGCGGTTTCGATACAGCGGATCAGCGCCTCCTTGTCCGGCCGCCGCTCACTGAAACAGCGGCAGCTTTGTCGATTGTGTGCGGCTTCCCAAAATGTCATGGTTGGTTCCTCCGTCTCTTCCTGCGAATTGTGAATTTTAGTATACCATATTCTCCGCGCGGAAAAAAGTCTTTACGGATAAAAATAACGCCGGTTGGTCAACCGGCGTTGCTGAAAGGCTATTCCCCAAATCCGTAATTGAATAACCGGATCGTATCCCGCCAGCGCTGTCCTGAGCTGGCGCTGCCCATCACAATGGCGATCAGGGTATTCTCTTCCCGCTGCGCCACCGCTGCTACGCAGCTGCCGGCTTCATCGGTATAACCGGTTTTCAGGCCGATTGCTCCGGGGTAATAATAGGGAGAATCCTTGTTGAGCAGGACATTCGAATTTTTCCATTCGCGTTCTTCGCCGGATACCAGCGAAACTGTCATGGCAGGGCGGGCGCTGATCTCACAGATGGCAGGAAAAGTCATCGAAAACTGCGCAATTTTCAGCATATCGGCCGCAGTCGTATAGTGCTCCGGATCGTGGTAACCATCCGGATTGACAAACTGACTGTTTTCCGCGCCGATTTCATGCGCCATCGCCGTCATACGGCGGCAAAAAACGGAAACCGCCTTTTTATCGCTCAGCGTTTCATCCTGTGCCAGCATCCGCCCAACATTGACGGCAATCACATATGCCGCATCGTTTCCGGACGGGAGCAGCAGCGCATCCAACAGCATGGATAAGCTCAGCTGCTGCCCGCGGCGCAGATAGGCAACGCTGGAATCCGGTTGAATCAGATAGATTTCGGAACCGACCGTCATCACCTCGTCCAGTTCACAATAGGAAAGTGCGACGGCAGCGGTTAGCAATTTTGTCATACTCGCCGGATAACGGCGCGTGGTTTCGTCTTTAGCAAACAGCATCCGATCGTGGGTAGCGTCATACAAGACGGCCGACGGTGCCAAAATTTCCGGTGCCGATGGTGAACCGGAGGGCGAAGTTGTGCAAACAGTTGTGGACGATACCGGAAGTTCACCGGCAGTGCTTCCTGTGCTGGCGGTACTCGTTGAAAAATAAGAAGAGCTTTTCCCCGAAGAAGGTGGGAGACTGGCCTCCGGCGCATATAAAGAAAGATCGCGGCAACTGCACAAAATAGGCAGAGCGAGACAGAGAAGAAGGGCGATTCGTTTCATAAGCTGCCTCTTTCCGATGGCGATAGTAAAGAATTCTGTTTCATTATATGGGATTACATACAGCGGATATGCCCTGCTCATCAGAAAAGCAACAGCGTAAAAAACCGCCATGATTGTGTAAATAATAGTTGACAGACATATTCCGAGATGCTATAATATGTAACGCGCTGAGGATAGGTCGGCGATATATGCGAGAATGCTGGAACTGGCAGACAGGCACGTTTGAGGTGCGTGTGTCTACGACGTACGGGTTCAAGTCCCGTTTCTCGCACCATATTAAGGAACAATCTTTCATACAAAAACAGCCTTCCAAATTGGAGGGCTGTTTTTGTATCTATGCCCGGAAAGCCTGATATTATGGGCTTTCCGGGCTTTTTCTGTTTTCCGGGAACTTGGCGGATTAGGCTGCCATCAGCATGTTTCCCATTGCGGCGAGCATTTAGTCCCATAGCGTCTCATTTTTGCACACCCTTGTCTGCCTCTCTTGTACCAGAACCGAGGAAACGCTAAAAAGTATCCGCTCCCGGACAGCACCACCTCTTTCAATGAGAACAATTTAGCGGGAACCTTACGGCTCCCGCTTTTTCTTATTCCCGCTCGAAAGCCTCTCCGCAATCTCCGCAGATTACATTGACCTCCCGCGTTGCCCGGATAATGGTGCCGCAGCAGGGGCAGACATATTTGATACTGCGGTTAATGGATTTCTTACTCCCGCCCTTGGTGGTGCCTTCCACCGGCAAGCGGCTGGCGTTTATTTTATCCTCGCCCAAGGTTTCTCTGATCCACGCCTCTGCCTCCGGGGCCAGCGTTGTTACCGTCCAGCCATACTTGGAGTGCTTCTCAATATGCAGGCCGTGGGCCTCGGCAGTGGCCCTAAATTTCTGGTTGTGGTAGTAGCCGTTGTTGCTTACGTCTTGGATGCCATGAACCAGATTGTAGAGATGCGCCATCTCATGCAGAAGCGTGGCTGCCAGCTCGAAGATGGGCCGGTCAAGGTACTCGGCGCAGAGATTGATTTCCCGATACTTCTCGCCGCTGGCATTCCATATCTCATTGATACTGCACCAGCCATACGCGCCGCGCCCTCCATCTGGCGATACAGTGATGGCCGGGCGGCTCAACTCGCCCTCGTAAAAATGCTCGTTGAACAGGTCGAACATTTCCTCGGTTTTTCTTACGATTTCAGATATTTGCAGCATGGTTGCGTCCTCCT
>CATWUX010000011.1 GCA_958354085.1 uncultured Oscillospiraceae bacterium
GGCGAGGGAAAAGGGCATGAAGGAAAAGACCAAGCGGTTTTGGAAATCTTTGGTGTCTTTCTGCGTAGCGATCGCAATCTTTTGCGGTTCGTTTGCGGGAAGCTATTTCTTTTTTGGAGCCAAAGCGGCGGAATACGATGAAACGTGTCTGGCCAAGGTCGACGATGAGGACGGACGTTATTACATCCAGAAAGCGGCGCCCGACATCACCTTTTTCTTTACCGCCGCCGAAAAAACGGCTGATTATGCCGCGCTGGTTGAACTGCGCGATTTCAATGACGAGGTGATGGAGCCGGTCTTTCGCCGGGTATCCTCCAGCCAATTCAAAATGCTCCCGCCCGCAGAGGGCTATCAGCCCGGCAAGCGGTACACCGTCTGTGTAAAAGGCGGCGCTGTTTTCAGCAACAAGGAGTTGGCTACCGCCTCGGAAGTGGTTTTCTCCATTGAAAAGGACGCGGTCGCCCGTTATCAATACAGCGGCCAGGTGAAGGAAAAAATCGACGGTATTCTGGCCGCGCCGGTGAACGACGTGTTGTCCGGCGTGACCGGCGCCGCGATCGGCGACATCCTGTTGGGCAAGGACGCGGACGGCAACGATGTGGCGTATAAAATCACCGAGCTGCTCGGAAACGGCAGTGCCCGTGTGGAAACGCCCGGCGTGGACGAGATCTTTGACGAGCTGGAGCTGTACGACGAGTTTACGTTGACGCCGGAAACCCTTGTGGTCAACGAGGAGCTGAAAGCCGAGGTCGAGAACAATATCCGCGCCAGCAGCTTCTTCGATAAGCTGATGATGACCGCCTATGCCGACGACGATGACGATAAAAAGGACGGGCTTCAGCCGATCGACGTCAAATTTTCCTTTAAAGGCGACGACGGCGTGGAGATCTCGATCATCTTCACGCTGGAGGCCGGGAAAAAGGGATTGTTCGGGATCAAGGCGCTGAAAAACCATCAGGTGCAAATCACGCTGAAATTCCTGATTTCCACGAAAATCACGCCCAACATCGATGGCGTGCGCAGCATTGATATCGCGCAGAAAACCTCCTGCACCTTTTCCTTTGAGGTCAACATTTCGCGTCAGAAAAACATCTCCAACGACGGCGATACATACGACAAAAATTTTCTCGACGCCTTTAAAAAGAAAAATTTCACCGATCTGGCGACCTATAAAAAGTACGCCAAATCCATTACCAAAGCCGTCGCCGAAATCGCCAAGGACAAATGCCAGGGCGATATCAAGCTGTTCGACTGGCCGATCCCGATCAAAATCCCCGGCGTGAAGTTCGGCGTACAGATGAACTTCTTTGTTTCCTTCGGCGCGGCAGGCGAATTCACGGTCGGCAAGGATTTTAAATACACGTCCATTGCCGGCATTACGTATGAAAACGGCCGCTTTCATACGTACTCGAGCGTCAAAAGCCCCAAACAGGAAAAAGACTGGACACTGTCGCTGACCGGCAAGCTGTCCGCCAAGGCGGGGCTGAAGCTGAAGCTGAAAGCGGATATCATCAACGAAAAGATCGCACAGGTCAACATCACACCGGAAAGCGGCCTGTATCTGGATGTGTTTTTTACCTTCCCGATCATTAAGCCGGAGGATTTGGTGGACGCGCATCTGCTGTATTCCTCATTTGAGGCGGGCGTATACATAGCAGTCAACGCCGAAGCGTATATCAATTTTAAAAAGCTGACGGCGGGCTTCGTCGGTAATGTTTCCTTTGAAAAGGAACTGACGGAAAAGAAGCTGCCGATCATCAAGCTGGGCAATACCGAGATCATGAGCGGACTGGCGCCGAAAAAACCGATCGCCAAAGTGGTGGACGGCAAGGTCGTTATGCCCGAAATCCAGATGAGCTATTACGATGTGAAGGCGGCACGCTATAAGACAAAGGCGATCGACGTCAAAGATCTGAAATACACGGTGGACGATGCGAGCGGACTGCGCGTGAACAAGAACAAAACGATCGAAGTGACCGGCGCCGGCAGCAATACGAGCGCGTATGTCACCGTATCCTATGCCCATACGGACGGTACCGTGTACAGCACGCCGGTACAGGTGCTGCTCGGCGGCGGTATGCTGGAGGGCAAGGTCTCGGCATACACGACCGACGGCACCGTGAAAGCGCTGGCGGACGCCGAGGTCAAAATCTATCAGGGCACGGCGGGCAAGCAGTCTGTCAGCACGCAAAAGACAGATGCCCAGGGAAAATTCACCTTCATCGTCGATCCCGGCGAATATACGCTGGTCATCAGCGCGCAGGGGTATCGGCCGCTGACCTCCATACAAAAAGTGGAAAACGACGCGGTCAAATACACCGAGCATATCCTGCTGATGGATGATACACAGAGCGGCGAAGGTACGGCCGGCGGCGTGATTAAAAACGCGGTTACCGGCGAAGTGTTGGAGGGCGCGACGGTTTATGTGCGTGAAAACTGGAACAACAAATCCGGCGCTTATGTGAGCGGCGTGGTCGTAACGACCAATTCCCGCGGGGAATATACGCTTTCCGGACTGCCGGTCGGCTATTATACCGTTGAGGCGACGAAGGACGGCTTTATGCCGAACTATGCCAACATTTTGGTGCAGTCCAGCAATCCCAAAACCGATCACAATTTCACGCTCTCCCCCATTTTACCGGACGATTACATTCAAATCGTGCTGCGATGGGGCTCCACGCCGCGGGATCTGGATTCCCATCTGATCGGCAAAACCTCGACCGGCGGCGAATTTGACGTGCACTACGCCAAGAAAACCTATTCGGAGAACGGGGTGCAGTACGCCGATCTGGACGTGGACGACACCACCAGCTACGGCCCGGAAACCATCACCATTAAAGAGAAAATCAACGGCCCCTGTGTGTATGCCGTACACGATTACACCAACCGGAGCAGCACCTCCTCTGACAAGCTGGGCTATTCCGAAGCGTTCGTGACCGTTTATAAAGGCGGGCAGGAATACGCGACCTACAACGTCCCGGCCGGCGCAGTCGGCACCTATTGGGTAGTGTTTGAACTGGAAGAGGACGGCACGATCAATCCGATCAATACCGTGACCAATACCAAACCGCAAGCGTAAAGGAGTGTTTCGTATGTTTTGTCCGCATTGTGGAAAGCAGTTGGCGGATTCCGCCGCGTTTTGTGGCTACTGTGGCGCCGATACCGCGTACACCGTTACACAGCAGGCTGCACCTACACCCGCGCCGGTGGCACCCACACCCGCACCGGTCGCACCCACACCTGAGCCGGTAGCACCCACACCCGCGCCGGTAGCGCCTACGCCCGCGCCGGCGGCACCCACACCTGCACCAGTAGCACCTACTCCCGCACCGGTCGCACCCACACCCGCACCGGTCGCGCCTACACCCGCGCCGGCAGCGCCCACCCCTGCGCCGGCAGCACCAACCCCCGCGCCGGTGGCACCAACTCCCGCACCGGTCGCACCAACTCCCGCACCGGTCGCGCCTACCCCTGCGCCGGTGGCACCCACACCTGCGCCGGTGGCGCCTACACCTGAGCCGGTAGCGCCCACACCTGCACCAGTCGCACCCACCCCTGCACCAGTAGCACCTACACCTGCGCCGGTGGCACCTACACCTGCGCCGGTGGCACCTACTCCCGCACCGGTCGCGCCTACACCTGCGCCGGCAGCACCTACACCCGCGCCGGTGGCACCCACACCTGCCCCGGTCGCGCCTATACCTGCACCGGTCGCACCCACACCCGCGCCTGTCGCACCTACCCCTGCACCGGTAGCACCTACACCCGCGCCGGTGGCACCAACCCCCGCACCGGTCGCACCAACTCCCGCACCGGTCGCACCAACTCCCGCACCGGCAGCACCAACCCCCGCGCCGGTACCGGCTAAGAAAAAAGGGACGGTCAAACGGATCTTGATGGTCATTGTCGCGCTGTTGCTGTTGGTCGGCGGCGGCTTCTGCGGCTGGTTTATCGGCCAAAACGGCTGGGATTTCCGTGAATGGGGAAAAGAAAAGGATTCATACAGCATGGAATCGGCTGTTTCCGAGGAAGAAGACGAGGACAAAGACACATCCTCTTCCGAACCGACGACAGCTTCGCCCGAATCCCCCACCGTGCCCACAGTGCCGGCGGAGGAACTGACCTTGCAAACGCTGTGCGGCCAGTGGAATTCGCCGCAAATAGACGATGAGATTTATGTGCTGTTTATCAATGCGGATCGCACGGTACAATTGACGGCGGAAAAAGCGCTGCAATCGGTCACCGGAAGTCTGAGCCCAGATTTGACACGGATCACGCTGTCCAATCCGGAAAGCGGCGAATCCCTGGAAGTGCTCGTCCATCTGACAGACGGTCAGCTGACGCTTTCACTGCCTGACGGTTCGTCCGAGGATACGCTGACGTTCACCCGGGCAAATGCCGTGCAGAATCCTTCGGCTGCGTCGCTGGTACTGCGCGAGGGCGAGACAGCGGACGGCACGATTTTGCTGACGGTGCAGGATATCGCTTCGGCCGAGGCGTACGTACAGAACGAGCAGGTCATGCTGCGCATCGAGGTTAAGCCCACTGCGCAAGCCAAGCTGGAGGAATTCACCGGCCGTCTGGCGCCGGTTCACGGCAGTGTGTCGGCTTGGAAGGGCAGCGAACGGTTATTCACTGTAACGGTCTATGAAAAATTCACTTCCACCAGTGTCTATGCGCCGGTGGACATGACGTTGACGGAAGCCCAGCAGTTTGCTGTATTACTCAATACGAATTCATTATAGGAGGTATTTCTTATGTCTGTATGCCCAAAATGTAACGCATCCGTAGCGGACGACATGAAATTTTGTCCGTCCTGCGGGACGCCCATCCCGACGCCGGTCGAAACCCCGGTCGAAGCGCCGGCTGCCGCGCCGGTGTTCTGCCCTAACTGCGGGGAGAAAAACGATCCGCAATTCGCTTTTTGCCAGAAATGCGGCAGCGCTCTGAACGCAGCCGCACCGGCGCCGGTCGAAACCCCGGCTGCACCTGCGGTTGTGCCCCCGGTTGCGCCGCCCGTTGCGCCGCCGGTTGCACCTGCGGCTGCCGCCCCTGTTCCGCCCCCTGTCGCTCCTCCGGTTGCGCCTGCGGCCGCTGCACCGAAAGCCTCTGGGGATATCGTCGCACAGCTGAAAGCCGTTTGGGCGAAGCTGCCCAAGAAGCTGGTCGCGATTGTCGCCGGCGTTATGGCTCTCGTGCTGATTTTGATTTGCATACTGGTTCCCGGCGGTTCCAAAAACAAACCCGGTCTTGTCTATATGAAGGACAAGGAAATCAGTTTTACTTACCTGAACAAGGTCAAGCCGTTTGAGGCGACCAGCAATCTGGATGATTCCGACGACGATTTGCTGTATTATGTCCAGTTCAGTGAGGACGGCAAGCGGATGTTCTATCCGGACAAAATTGATGACGGCTTCTCTCTGTACTACCGCGATCTGAACAAGGACAACACCAAAGCGGATGCGGCGGTCAAGCTGGCTTCCAATGTCAATTCCTATTCCATTTCCAAGGACGGCAAACGCGTTTTTTACATGAAAGGCTCGGAACGCAACCTGTATTGTCACAACCTGAAGGACAGCGAAAAGATCGCTTCGGGTGTAACGTCGTTCTACATCAATGACACCGGTAAGGTACTGCTGTATGTCTCGAACGATGATGAGGAGGAAAGCGGCAGCCTCTATCGTCAGGAGATCGGCTCCAAAAAAGAAGCGACCAAGATCGACAGCGGCATTTCCTCCCGGCTGTGGGTTTCCGAGGATCTCAGCCGGATCTACTATATCAAAGAAGGCTCGCTGTATTATAAAAACGGGAACAAAGAAAAGGAAAAGATCGACGGCGATGTGTCCCGTTTGGTGTCCTATACCGAAAAAGGTACCGGCTATTATCTGAAAGAGACCAGCGACGAGGTCGCTCTGTCCGATTATGTCACGGACGATATGAAAGACAGCGACGAGGCGATGGTTGAGCCGATTGCTCCGGATATCGCCGATTATCAGACGCAGGTTGAAAATGAGTGGTGGGGTACTACGACAGAAACCGACTGGGATGCGTACAACGCGGCCAGAACGGCTTACAACGAAGCCCGCACGGCTTACAACAAAAAAGAGGCGCGCGATCGCCTGCGCACGCAGCTTGCCGAGGAAAAAATAACCAAGGAAAACCAGAGCCTGTATTTCTTTGACGGATCGAAAACGACTGTCATTTCCGCGGACATTAACGACATAGAGCTTTCCAGCTCGAAAAACGCGGTCGTGGCGTATACAAAATTCAGCCAGAGCAGCGTGGAGAAAGTGAATCTGTCCGAGCTGAGCTCCCTTTCGGAGATCCGCAACAGGGTGAATGCCGCCACTTCCTCGTCCTCCGATCTGTATGTGGCGCTGAAGGAAAAAGAAGAGCTGCTGGATACCTCCTCGCCGTCCAGCTTCCGTCTGAGCCCGTCCGGCAAAAAGCTGTATTTCCTGGATGATTATTCGTCCGAGGACGACTGCGGAACGCTTATGGAGGTAGACGTCAGCGGCAGCAAGCTGGGCAGCCCCAACAAAGTGGACGACGACGTTTCGAGCATCCGTTTCCGTTCCAGCAGCGATAGCCTGCTCTATTTCAAGGATGTCAAAAACGGCAGCGGCGATTTGTATGAAAACGGTAAATCCCTTGCGACCGATGTATATGTGTCCAGCCTGACCTCCCTGAAGGATTCCAAAGCGCTGGTGTATCTGGTCGATTACAGCGATTCCAGCAGAACCGGCACGCTGACCATCCATACCGGCAAAGCCAAAAAGATCGCGGATGACGTGGCCAGAAATTTTGTGGTCGAAAGCGAGAAATCCATCGCTTACCTGACCGATTGGAGCAAAGACAAAAACCGCGGCGACGCGTATCTGTACAACGGCTCCTCCAAGGCTGTGAAGATCGATACGGATGTGACGGCGATGATCGGTCTGCGTCAGCTGCAAAATCTTCGCAATTGGCAAAACAGTTTATAATAACGGATGAAACGAGGGGACGATCATGGCGGATGGAATAAAATCGACGTTCAATAAAGGGGTTACGGCACTGAATGTCAAAACCACTGCGTTGCTGGAAACCGCCAAGCTGAAAACCCACATCGGTACGCTGAACAGCGAGATCGACCGGCTGACGGTCGATCTCGGCCGGGCTGTTTATCAGGCATGGCTGGCCGGCACGCCGGCGGAAACGGAATCGCTTTGCGAAAGCATTCGGGAAAAACAGCTGGAAATTGAAGAATTGCAGCAAAAAATGAAAGAAATTGAGCAGGAAGGAAAGCGGATTTTAGGGGCGAAAGAGGCGAAAAACCCGGCAGCGCCGTCGGTTCTCCCGCCTCCGGTGCCCCCGGTACCTCCGGTATCCACGATGCCTCCCGTACCTCCTGTACCTCCGGCGGCTCCCGCGCCCGTTTCGTTTCAATGTCCCGCCTGCGGCGCTCTTTACAGCTCTGCGATCAATTTTTGCACGAAATGCGGTTCAAAAATGCAGGGGTAACCCCTGTTGCTAAAAAGACGGAAAGGTTTCACATCCTCCGCAAAACCGTATAAGAAAACGCCAACGGGGCCTGCGCAATTGCGCAGGCCCCGCTTTTGCCGGAAGGGATCTCGGTTGTCTTGACCGAATGCCATCCATAGGCGAAACCGAGGATGCCCCCGGAAATCCGTACGATTTTGCCCTTAAAACAGTATTACACCGCTTTTTCACCGAAGCGTTCCGTGAACAGTGCAACGGCTTCGGCGGCGGAAAAACCGCCGGGGGTGCGCTCAAAATTCTTTAAGCCGTTCCAGCGGGCGGCATATGCCGCGATCTGCTCCGGAGACAGGGAAACGTTTACACGGACGAGCGAATCGAGCAGCGCACAGCACCGTTCCTCCCCGCCGAACAACTCCAGAAGTACAGCCGTCCGCTCGGGCGCAAACCGCTCTCCGCGCCGGATGAGCGCAGGCAGCAGCACGGCGCACGCCATCCCGTGCGGCACGCCGAAATCCTCGGTCAGCACATACCCGAGCGGGTGCGGGAAAGCCGTCCCGACCGCGTTGAGAACCAGCCCCGCCCACAGCGAACCGGTCAGCAGCTTCTCCCGCAGCGCGGCATCGGGCAGCCCGTCGTTTTCCGCAAGCCATTGCAAGCCCTCCCGGAGCAGAGGCAGCGCCTGCATAGCCAGCGCCGTCGTGGTATCGTCGCAGTGCGGATTCAGGAACCCCTCCACCGTGTGAGAAAACGCGTCCAACGCGGTGGAAACCGTCGCGGCGCGCGGCAGCGATGCGGTATACCGTGCGTCCGCGAAGGCGTAGCGCGCATAGCAGGACGGATGCTTGACGCTGTGCTTTTGTCCGGTCGCGTCATCCGTGACGACGGCGGTGGCGGTCACCTCGCTGCCGGTGCCCGCCGTCGTGCCGACCAGTGCAAACGGGACGGGCGGCCGCCGCAGCGAAGCGGTCAGCAGCCCGCGGCTGTCACCGATGCTGTTCGCCAGCAGCCATGCCGCGGCTTTGGTCGCGTCCATGACCGATCCGCCGCCGATCCCCACGAGGAAATCGGCGCGCCAGCTCTCGGCGGCGGCAGCGGCGGCCTGACACTGGCTGACCGTCGGATTCGCCGTGATGGCGGGGAACACCGTCGCATCCACCCCGTTTTGCTGCAAAACCTCCAGCATATCCGTCAGCGCGCCGCTGGCCTGTGCGGAGGTTCCGCCGGTTATAATCAAACAGCGTTTGCCCAGTTCGCGCAGGCGCGCCCCCTGTCGGCGCACGCAGCCCTCGCCGCCGAAAACCTGTACCGGCATGAAAAAGTGAAAATCCATCAAACCCATTCCTTTCTGATAGCCCGGCGAATTCCGGAAAATCCGGAAGAAAAAGCCGTAAACCGCAAAAAAATATTGGAAAACCAGAATTTCCGTGCAGAAAAACTTGTATTTTTTTTATTCCTATTATATCATAAAGGATGTATGCTTGGCTACCCTTTGCCGATACTATAATCAAAACTTTACGAAGGGGCGGAACGCGATGCAGCCGGACAGCAAAACACGGGTGCGCTTTTTTCGGCGCGGTGATGTACTGTTGGCGGCTGCCGTGCTGGTGCTCGCCGGCGGTCTGCTGCTGGGAAGACGGCTGCTTGCCAAACCGGGCGCCAACGCCGTGATCACCACGCCCACCGAAACGCGCACGCTGCCGCTGAACGTGGATGCGACCTGTACGCTGCGCGGACGGGATGACCGTCTCGTGGTTATCGCCGTGGAAAACGGCCGGGCACGCTTTGTTTCCAGCGATTGCCCCGACCATGTATGCGTCAACAGCGGCTGGCTGTCGCAGGCCGGCCAATCGGCGGCGTGCCTGCCGGCCGGCGTGGTGCTGCGCATCACCGGTGACAGCGGCGTGGATGCGGTCACCGGGTAATTCCCCCAAAGCCGTTTTTCGATTGGGCGCTGTCAAAGCTGCCTATCACGCCGAAGGAAAGGAAATGGCCATAAGCATGAAACAATCCTCGCCCGCATCCAAGGCGGCGCTGCTGGGCATTTTGTGTGCCGTCGCGGTCGCCTTGTCGTTTCTGGAGGGGCTGCTGCCGGCGCTGCCGATTCCCGGCGCCAAGCTCGGCTTGTCCAATATTGTCACGATGTACGCCCTGTCCGCGCTCGGATTGCCCGCCGCGCTGGCGGTCGCCGTGGTCAAGGCAGGCTTTGCGCTGCTGCGCGGCGGTTTCGCCTTTGCGATGAGTCTGGCGGGCGGCCTGCTCAGCACCCTGCTCATGGCGCTGGCGCTGCGGCTGCTGCGCCGGCACGTCAGCTTTGTCGGCATCGGCATCCTCGGCGCGATCGCCCACAACGCCGCGCAGCTGGGCGTGGCGATGCTGCTGCTGGATACGGCGCTGCTCGCATATGCGCCGTGGCTGCTGCTGATGGCGCTGCTCGCCGGCACGCTGACCGGCTGTGTTCTCAATGTTGTTATGCCCGCGCTTGCACGGGTTTCACGGGATTGACCCGATGAATGGAGGTAAAACCAAGATGTCCTTGAAAGAAAAGCTCAGCGATTGGCTTCACCGTACCCGCGGGGGCGTACACGCGCCGCACCGCAAATACACCTCGGGCTGTGAAACGGTGGATATGCCGGTTCCGGCGCAGGTCACGATCGCCATGTCGCAGCATCTGGGCGCGCCGTGCATACCGACCGTCGCCGTCGGCGACACCGTTGCGGTCGGTCAGATCATCGGCGACAGCGACAAACCGGTTTCCGCGCCGGTGCATTCCAGCGTATCCGGCACCGTGCGCGCGATCACCGAGATCCAGCTGCCCGGCGGACGGACTACCCAAGCGGTGGTGATCGATTCCGACGGCGAGCAGCGCGTCCATGAAAGCGTAAAGCCGCCTGTCATCCACAACTACACCGATTTTGTACAGGCGGTGCGCGCGTCCGGTCTGGTAGGGCTCGGCGGCGCGGGCTTTCCCACGCATATCAAGCTCAGCCCGCGCAATCTGGACGCGATTGACACCATTATTATCAACGCTGCCGAATGTGAACCGTACATAACCGCCGACTACCGCGAATGTATCGAAAATTCGTGGGATATCGTGTCCGGTGTGCAAACGGTCATGGAATTTCTGGATGCCCGCCGCGTGATCATCGCGATCGAAAGCAACAAGCCGCAGGCGATCGCCGAGCTGGGCAAGATCGCCGCCAACGTCACCACGCCGGGACGCGAGGTGCTGGTCAAGGCGCTGCCCGCCCGCTATCCGCAGGGCGCGGAAAAAGTGCTCATCGCCGCGACGACCGGCCGGCAGGTGCCGCCCGGCAAGCTGCCCGCCGATGTAGGTTGCGTGGTGATGAACGTCACCTCGGTCGCGTTTTTGTCAAGGTATTTCAAAACCGGTTTGCCGCTCATCGACAAGCGGCTGACCGTGGACGGTTCCGCTATCGCCCACCCGAAAAATGTACGCGTATTGATCGGCACGCCGGTCTGCGAGGTTATCGCCTTCACCGGCGGCGTTAAGCGGCGGGTGGATAAGCTGCTCATGGGCGGCCCGATGATGGGGCTGGCGCTCATGGACGATACCGTGCCCGTGCTCAAGCAGAACAACGCGATCCTCGCGCTGTCCGAAGAGGATGTGGACACGATTCCCTCTTCCGTGTGCATCCGCTGCGGCCGCTGCGTACAGGCGTGCCCGATGCATCTGATTCCGCCTGCGCTCGCGGCGGCGTATGCGCAAAAGGACACCGATGCGCTACAAAAGCTGGGCGTCGCCACCTGCATGGAATGCGGCTGCTGCTCCTTCTCCTGCCCGGCGCACCGGCCGATCGTGCAGACCATGCGGCTGGCCAAGGACGCCGTGCGCCGCGCCAATTCCTGATACCCGCTGTATATCCGCTTTCCTAAGATAAAAAACGCAGAAAGGACATGGATATTCGTATGGAAAAATCCTTGCTCATAACTCCCTCGCCGCACCTGCACAGCGGCGCGACCACGCGCAACATTATGCTGGACGTGCTGGTGGCGCTGCTGCCCGCGGCTGTCGCGTCGGTCTGGCTGTTCGGCGTACGGGCGCTGATGGTGGAAATCGTTTGTATCGCCTCGTGTATCGCGGCGGAATACCTCAGCCGGATCGTGATGAAACGCCCGCAAAGCGTCGGCGATCTTTCCTGTGTCGTGACCGGCCTGCTGCTGGCGTTCAATCTGCCGGCAAACCTCCCGCTCTGGCAGGCGGCGCTGGGCAGCGTGGTCGCCATCGTGGTGGTCAAGCAGATGTTCGGCGGCCTCGGCCAGAATTTCGTCAACCCCGCTCTGGTAGGGCGTATCGTGCTCATGGGCAGCTTCCCCGCGACGATGAACAACTGGGTTGCGCCGCTCCAATGGGCAAGCGTGGACGCGGTTTCCTCCGCGACGCCCATGGCGCTGATGTCCGCGGGCGAGAAAGTGTCGGATACATACACGACCATGCAGCTGCTGTTCGGCATCCGCCCCGGCTCATTGGGCGAGACCTGTGTAATTGCGTTGGTGCTGGGCGGAATTTATCTGGTCGTGCGCCGTGTGATCTCGCCGATCATTCCGCTGACCTATCTCGGCACGGTGTTTGTGCTGACATGGATACTGGGGCAGGATCCGGTGCATCATCTGCTGTCCGGCGGTCTGATGCTCGGCGCGATTTTTATGGCGACCGACTATACCACCTCGCCGATCAACAAGGCGGGCAAAGTGGTGTTCGCGCTCGGCTGTGGCGCGCTGACGGTTCTTATCCGGGTATACGGTTCGCTGCCGGAAGGCGTGTCCTTCGCCATCGTCATTATGAATATTCTCACGCCGCTGATTGAGCGCGTCACCCGCCCGCTCCCGTTCGGTACGAAAAGGAGGTGGCGTCATGCAAAATAAGTGGAAAGAGATCGCCGTCTCCGCGCTGGCTCTGTGCGTGATCGCGGGCGTGGCGACCGCCGCTCTCGCAGGAACAAACGCGCTCACCGCGAATACGATCGCCGAGCAGAACGCGGCCATCGAAAACGCCGCACGCAAACAGGTCATCGACGCGGACACCTTTGAAGAAAAGACGCTCACCGCCGACGGCAAAGAGGTCGTGTATTACGAAGCCCTGAAAGGCGGCACGGCAGTCGGCTATGTGTTCACGGCAACGGCGTCCGGTAAAAGCTCCGGGCTGGTCATTATGACCGGCATCGGCACGGACGGTACAATCACGGGCGTGAAAGTGACGGCGGACAACGAAACCGCCGGTTATGTGGATAAGGTCACCAAAGACGGCCTGCTGGATCGTTTCGCCGGAAAAGCCGCCGAAAAATTCCAGCTCGGCAGCAACATTGACGGCGTATCGCAGGCAACCAAAACCTCGAAGGGCGTGACGGACGGCGTGAACAAAGCCGTCGCGTATTACCAGAGCATCCGGGGAGGGACAGCGCAATGAACAAATATATGCAGACCTTTACAAAAGGGCTTTTAAAGGAAAATCCGGTCTTGCGGCTGGTGCTGGGCACCTGCCCGACACTGGCTGTCACCACCGCGGCGTTCAACGGCTTGGGCATGGGGCTTGCCGCCACCTTTGTGCTGGTATGCTCCAACGTGGCGATCTCGCTGCTGCGCAAGCTGATCCCCGGTAAGGTGCGCCTGCCCGCCTATATCGTCATCATCGCCAGCTTTACCACCATCGTGCAGATGCTGGTGCAGGCGTATTTGCCCGACGTCAACAAAGCGCTCGGCATCTATCTGCCGCTGATCGTGGTCAACTGCATCATTCTCGGCCGTGCGGAGGCGTTCGCCAGCAAAAACAGCGTCGGTCTGTCCGCGCTGGACGGTCTGGGCATGGGCGCGGGCTTTACCGCGGCGCTCATCATCATGGGCGGCATCCGTGAGCTGCTCGGCAACGGCACGCTGTTCGGCTGGCCGGAGGGCGGTCTGCTGCCGCCGATCACGATCTTTGTGCTGCCGGCCGGCGGTTTCTTCGTGTTCGGTATGCTCATTTGGCTGACCAATACGCTGTCCAAAAAGTTTGAAGGCGATCAGGCAAAAACCGCCGCGCTCGGCTGCGCCGGCTGCCCCAACGCGACGGCCTGTGCCCGGCTGAAGGGAGGCGACGACCATGAATAATACCGGCTTTTTCGCGATCTTGATCGGCGGACTGCTGGTCAATAACTTTGTGCTGTCGCAGTTCCTCGGCATCTGCCCGTTCCTGGGCGTGTCCAAAAAGATCAGCTCCGCGGCAGGAATGTCGGCCGCCGTCATTTTTGTTATGCTCATGGCGACCGCCGCTACCTGGCCGGTGTATACGTATCTGCTGGAGCCGAATGGACTGGGCTATCTGCAAACCATTGTGTTTATTCTGATTATCGCTGCGCTGGTGCAGCTGGTGGAGATCGCGCTCAAGCGCTTCGTGCCGCCGCTGTACAATTCGCTGGGCATTTATCTGCCGCTGATTACCACAAACTGCGCCGTATTGGGCGTGACCATCATGAACATTGACAACGGCTTCGGCTTCGGTCAATCGCTGGTAAATGCGCTGGGCGCTGGACTGGGCTTTTTGCTGGCAATGGTGATGTTTGCGGGCGTGCGGGAACGGTTAGAAACCGCATCGATTCCGGAAGGCTTGAAAGGACTCCCCATTACGTTGGTGTCCGCTTCGCTGGTGTCCGTGTCTTTCCTTGGGTTCCAAGGACTGTTCGGACTGTAAGGACGGCGAGCCGACAGGCGTAAGAAAGGAAGGGATGGAAAGATGACGATTTTGATAGCGGTCGGGATCGTCGCCGGTCTGGCACTGGCGGCGGGACTGATTTTGGCGGTCGCCTCCATCGTGATGGCGGTGCCGCGGGATGAAAAAGTGGAGCAGCTGCGCGAGGCGCTGCCGGGCGCGAACTGCGGCGCCTGCGGATATTCCGGATGCGACGGCTACGCGAAAGCGATGGCGCACGAGGGTGCGCGCGTCGGTCTGTGCGCACCGGGCGGTGCGGCGACCGTCGAGGCGACCTCGGCGATTCTGGGCGTCGAAGGCACGTTGGAAGCCAAGGTGGCGATGGTGCATTGCGGCGGCTGCGAAGAGGCCGCGGCGCGCAAGCTGGTGTATCGCGGTGTGCCATCCTGCGCGGCGGCAGCACAGTTTTACGGCGGCGACCGCCAGTGCAGCTACGGCTGCCTTGGCTACGGAGACTGCGCCGCGGCGTGCGAATACGGAGCGATCACCGTGGAAAACGGCTTGGCACATATCCAGCCGGAGCTGTGCCGGGCCTGCGGGCTGTGCGTCAAGACCTGCCCGAAAGCGCTGATCACGCTCATGCCGGCGGCAACCCGCGGCATTGTGCGCTGTTCGAGCCACGACAAGGGCGCAGCCGTGCGTAAAGCCTGTACAGCCGGCTGCATCGGCTGTATGAAATGCACCAAAGTGTGTGAGTATGACGCGATTCACGTCGAGAATTTTCTCGCGTCGATCGACGATGAAAAGTGCGTCGGCTGCGGTGCGTGCGCCGAAGCCTGCCCGGTAAGCTGTATTGAGGTTTTCGGCCATGTGCCGGCGGAAAATCCGGAAAATTAAGTTGCGTTTTTCAAGAAAATATGGTACACTGTTGCTGTTTCATAACGGAAACAGCAACAGTGTATATAGGCGGGCGTGGCGGAATGGCAGACGCGCTGGTCTTAGGAGCCAGTACCTTTGGTGTAGGAGTTCAAGTCTCCTCGCCCGCACCACACCTGCGGTGAGCATGTCGCGCACCGCAGGTTTTTCTTTTTTACAATAGAATGCCCGCGACCAAACGACATCTTTTTCGTTGCTTTTTGACACGAAAGGAACCTCTCTTGTCTACACAGACAAGAGAGGTTCTTTTACGCTTTCAGAGGTAATAGCCCAAAACACAGCGGAAACAGGGGTTGGAATGGTTGTCAAGGCTGGGCCTTTTCCCCATAGGTCTCGGTAATTTTCCGTAGGATCGTTTCATCCGCCGGGCAGAAGTCATAATTCGGTATCTCCTGTGGAGTGATCCATCGGACATCGGTATGCTCCAGTTTCTGCGGCACACCCCAGGCGATCGCAGCATTGAACAGCGTCAGGTGTACCGTAAGGTCGGGGTATTCATGTACAACATCCATAAACGGTTCACCAACCGACAAGGTTATAGAAAGCTCCTCCCGGCATTCGCGGATCAGCGCCTGCTTTTTTGTTTCTCCCGGCTCAACTTTGCCGCCGACAAACTCCCATAAAAGTCCGCGTGCCTTATGAGCAGGACGTTGGCAGATCATAAATTGATTCCCATCCCATATCAGAGCAGCCACTACTTCGGTCATGATTTTTCAACACTTTCTTTTTTGAAATTGTAAATCCGGAAGCAATACAGCCGTTTCCTCTGTATCGTCTTTCATCGTATTTTACATTGCAGTATCTTTCACAGGCGTACTTTAAGCTAAGTCAATCTTACGGCATTACACCATCCATGTCAAGACGGGGAAACCCATATGGCAACGCAATGGCGGAAAATTTTGTTTCCATCCTTAAAGCAGAGTGCATCTACGGGTATAAAGCCAAAATAAGCGCAGAAGCTAACGGGATAAATGACAAATACATTCATTTCTACGATTCTGTCCTTTCATAAAAAGCAGGGCATTTATGAACAAAACAGGAAAATATTGCAATAAACAAAAATAATATCATATAAAACCTATGGGACATGTAGATATACTATAAATAAAGGGTTATCCCTGAGAATCCAAGGCAGCACCGCCCGTTTCGGTGTGCATGCTGCCCCAACAGAAAGCGTGAAGTAAATGAATGGGTATGAGCGCACGATACGATTTGTGAATGGTGAGCCGGTTGATCGTCCGCCATTCATGCCGCTGGTCATTGAATGGGTCGCCCGGACGCAGGGTATCCCCTACCCGGATTTCGTGTACAATCCGGCGATTCGGGCGGATGCTTATCTCCGGTGCGCGGAAGAATACCATCTGGACTGTATTCTTCCGGATGCGGATTTTTATGAACAGCTGGAAGATTTTGGGGCGAAGCCGGTCTATGATGGAAAAGGCTATTCCGCAGCGCCGATTATGGAAGATCTGGAAGATTTCAGCGGCCTGAAAACGCCGGGCTTTGAGCCGGGCACCCGTATGGGAAACCGATTGGCGACTCTCCGGCACATTGCGGCAAAAGAAAAAGGAAACCGGTATATCTTTGGCATCTGTATAGGCCCGCTGACAGAGTTTTGTAATGCACGCGGCGTAGAAGAGGCTCTGTGCGATTTGCTTTCCGATGAAGATGCGGCATGTAAAGCGATCGATATTTTCTTCCAAAACGGTATGCGCTTTATTGATGCACAGCTTGCGGCAGGGGCAGACGGCATACAAATTGTCGAGCCTTGCTGCTCTCTGATCGCACCGGAGCTGTATGCTAAGCGGATATTGCCCTATCACAAGCAAATGGTAGAAAGAATTCAGCGTAACGGCGGTTTTGCCCGGCTGCACATTTGCGGCGATACCAATTTGCTGATCCCCTATACTCTCAGCACCGGGACTCGCATTTTGGATGTGGACAGCGCCGTAGATATGCAGAAAGCGGCGGCGCAGCTCGGGCCGCAACAGGTTCTCTGCGGAAATCTGGATCCTTCGGCAGACGTACTGGGCGGTAAACCGGAAGGCTTCGGGCCAAAGGTGCGACGGATTTACGAGCAGACGGGCAACCGTACCATTTTGGCGGCCGGCTGCGACGTTCCTCCCGCTACCTCGGAAGAAAATATCCGTGCCTTTTATCAGGCGTGCGCGGATCTGGCGAAATAAAAGGAGGCAGTAAAAATGGCGGAAAACCCCAATGTACAGGAGCAGAATCTGAAAAAGGACAGCATTAACAAGCTGGACGTTATTATCATGTCGGTTTCGGCAGCGGCACCGGCCATGTGTCTGGGCGGTTCCTTTGGTACCATTATGCAGGGTGCCGGAACAGCGGTTTCCCTGGCGTTTCTGCTGGCGACTGTCGTCATTGTCATGATCGGTCTCAATTACGGCCAGTTAAGCAGCCGCTATAACAGTGCAGGCGGTACCTATTCTTATGTTCGCAGCGTTTTTGGAGAAAAGGTCGGTTTTGCTTCCGGCTGGATCTACATGGGCGTAAACATTTGTACCGGCGTTATCGGCGCGATTTTTGCGACCTATCTTCATGAGCTGTTTCCGGCCATTCCCCTTTGGGCCGGCGTGCTGATTCTCCTGATCCCGATTTTCTTTGTGGGCTGGAACGGCGTGGAAATGACCACAAAAGCGCTGATTGTTGTTTGGGGGGTGCAGATGCTCTTACTGATTTATCCGGCAATCAAGATCATGACGATGCGCACCGAAGCGGTGGACAACATCCTGGTAAATTCGGCACAGGCTTTTCTTCCCAGCTATGGCATTTCGGGACTTATGCTCGGCGTGCTGGTTTGTGTTTGGGCCTTTGTGGGATTTGAATGTCCCGCGTATATGGGCGAGGAGCTCAAAGGCGGCAGCCGATCGGTGAAAATCGCCATGACGGTCAGCGCCATCGCCATTGGGCTGGTTTATGTGATTGCCTGCTGGCTCTGGACGGCCGGCATGAGCATGGCGGATGTGGAGGCGGTCAAAAATTCTCCTACCACCCTGACCGATTATGCACTTTTGGTTGGCTATACCATGGGCGGCAAGTTGATCTCTATTGCGACAATCGTATCCTGCATCGGCTGCTTTTTCGCGTTTTCCACATCCACGCCGCGCTGCTTGTATGACATGGGCCGTACCGGTTATCTTCCGTCGGCGCTGTCCAAAGTCAACAAACACCAGACACCGCATATTTCTCTGATCGTTTACTGCGTTGTTTGGGCGGCCGTAGCCCTGTTCGGCGCATACGGCAATACGGATATCCTGTTCACCATGATGGCGTTGTTTGCCAGCGTGTCGTATATCTTAATTTGTGCGGCCAACATCAAGGACAGATGGCAGGAAAAAGGCGTAAAAGCCATCCTGCTGAACAAGATCATTCCGCTGGCGGCCATTGCCATTCTGTTGTACATGATTTTCTCTACCGATTGGATTTACCTTCTGGTTACCGCGCTGTGGATCGTTCTGTCCGGAATCGCTTCCCTTTTCTGGTTCCGGCATCGGCAGCGGGCAAAGGCTGTGAACGGCTGATTGCAAAAGAATCATTGAAAGGTAATCCTCTGAGCAACAAAGCACCCGCAAACCATGCAGTTGCACGGTTTGCGGGTGCTTTGTTCAGCAGCTTTCCGCGATCCGATAAATCAGCTCTTCGGTATCCTTCCAGCCAAGGCAGGGGTCGGTGATCGACTTGCCGTAAACCCGTTCCGTCCCGATCTTCTGGCAGCCTTCTTCGAGATAGCTTTCGATCATAACGCCTTTCACCAGCGTTTTCAGCCCCTCGTTATGCCGGCGGCTGTGCAGCACCTCGCTGACGATCCGGATCTGCTCTTTAAACTGTTTGTTGGAGTTGGAATGATTGGCGTCGATGATGGCTGCCGGATTTTTCAGATCCAGCTTCTGATACATTTCCAGCAGTCTGGCCATATCCTCGTAATGGTAGTTCGGAATACAGGTCCCGTATTTGTCCACGCCGCCCCGCAGAATGGCATGGGCAAGGTCGTTTCCGTCGGTGGTCACATCGCAGCCGCGATAAATAAACGTATGAGAATGCTGCGCAGCGATGATCGAGTTCAGCATGACCGACAGATCGCCGCTGGTCGGGTTTTTCATGCCCACCGGGATATCCATTCCGCTGGCCGTCAGCCGATGCTGCTGATTTTCCACGGAACGCGCCCCAACGGCTTCATAGGACAGCAGATCATCCAGATAACTGCGGTTTTCCGGATAGAGCATTTCATCCGCTGCCGTCAGGCCGCTTTCGGCGATCGCGCGGATATGCATTTTGCGGATAGCGATAATACCGCCCAAAAGATCCGGCGCTTTATCCGGTTCCGGCTGGTGCAGCATGCCTTTATAGCCTGCTCCGGTCGTGCGCGGCTTATTGGTATAGATTCGCGGAATCAGCACCAGCCTGTCCGCCACTTTTTCATTCACGGCCGCCAGTTTGCTCACATATTCACAGACCGCGGTTTCATTGTCGGCGGAGCAGGGCCCGACCAACACAATAAATTTGTCGGACTGCCCGGTAAAAACGGCGCGGATTTCACGGTCCCGTTTTTCTTTGACCGCCGCCAGCTCTTTCGCCAGCGGGTATTCTCGTTTGAGGTCTGCCGGCAAAGGCAGCGCCTTGTTTATTTTCATCGCCATACTGCTTGTCCTCCCCACAGCGGCAATGGCAGATGGCGGAAGCCAGCCGGTTTTGCCGCGCCTTTGATTCGATTTATCCTTGGCTGAACAATACATATCTTTTCCCATAAAAGGTATTGTCTGTTCCGTATGATTATAGCACAAACCGGCTGCTTTTTCATAGACTTTTGCAGGATTTTTTTAAGAATCGCGGCAAGCACCCGCAAACCGCGCGATCGCGTGGCGTGCAGGCGTTTGCCGGATGTATAAGGGCAGTGTCTGTGCACCGCTTGCCGTTTATCCTACGCTGGCGCGGTATTGGGTGGGGGTGAGCTGCCGGTGATAGCGGAAAAACTTGGTGAACAGGTTCGCGTCATCATAGCCCAGCATACCGGCAATGACGCTGACCGGATACGCCGACGTGCGCAGCAGGACGCAGGCGGTTTCCAGTTTGCGGCGGTTGATATATTCCTTGAGCGGCAGGCCGGTATGCTCGCGCATCACGCGGGTGAGATAATCCTTGTGATAGTGCAGCGCCGCCGCCACGTCGTCTGCCGTCAGCGGCTCGGACAAATGCGCTTCCACATACGCCGTCACGCGCTCGAGCACCGTGCGGCTGCCGGCCGTCACGCCGGCCGTGACCTCGCGCAGCGCCAGCAACAGCAGCGCGTCCTGTACGGCATTTTGCGCGGGGATCTGCCGCTTTGCGGCACACAGCTCCTCCAGAAGGCGGGACAGCCGCTCCGGCGCAGGTACGAACGGCTGTCCGGCCGGGGGCAGCCGTTCGTTTTCACCGCTCTGAAAATCGGCCCAGTAAAAGGCAACGTCGGATTCGCTCTCGCGGCTGCCGTCCAGCCGCTGATAGGGCGGGAGCAGGAGCGCCTGCCCGGCTTCCAGCGTCCATTCCCGTCCATTGGCCCGCAGATGCAGACATCCCGTTGTGACATACAGCAGCTCATACGCCTCCAGAAAGCGGCGTTTATGCCGCCATGGACGGGGCGCACGGATATACCCGGCCTCCAACAGATGCAGCGGCCAGTACGGCTGTTGTTTGGTATAGGCGGCAGTCGAGGAAACAGGAAATTGTGTCATGTCGTATATTCTCACTTTTTTTGGATGGATTTTCCTTGTGTACCGGAGGTTGGAAAGCTACAATAGCACTATACGGCAAATTATTTTTCTTGTCAAGGATCGTCCGATCGTGAAAGGAGCAATGTTATGAAAATCGTGATTTCTTCACGCTATCTGGCATTTCCGGTCAGCTATACCGCGCAGAACAAAACGGTTCTGTTTTATCAGGACGGGCAGCTTGTGCTGGATCTGGCGGTACAGCTTGATCCCGTGCGGCCGGAGCTGGAACAATACGCGGATATGGCGCCCTTCCTTGGGGCTACGCTGGATATCCGGTGTGAGCCGGCGGTGGATTGGACGCCGACGCTGCGGGATACGCTGCCCGCAGAGGGGGTATACGGCGAGCGTCTGCGCCCGCAGGCACATTTTTCTGCGGCGCGCGGCTGGATCAATGATCCCAACGGGCTGTTCTGGTATGCGGGGATGTACCACCTTTTCTTCCAGCACAATCCGGTCGGCAGTGTATGGGGCAATATGCACTGGGGCCACGCGGTGAGTTCCGATCTGCTGCACTGGCAGGAGCGGGAAATCGCTCTGTTCCCGGATGAACGCGGCACCATGTTTTCCGGCTCGGCCGTGGTGGACTTTGATAACCGCAGCGGGCTGCAGGAGGGAGACGACCCGGCGATCCTGTTGTTTTATACGGCGGCAGGCGGCACGTCAAGGCTGTCGGAGGGACAGTCGTTTACCCAGTGCCTGGCGTACAGCACCGACGGCGGGCAAACCTTCCGCAAGTATGCACACAATCCGCTGGTCCCGTGGCAGGCGGACAACAACCGTGACCCCAAGGTCGTTTATCATGCCGCCAGTGACGCCTACTTTCTGGCCTTGTATCTGACGGAGCAGCGCTTTGCTCTGTTCCGGTCCGAAAATTTGCTGGATTGGCAGCTGACGCAGGAAATCCGGCTGCCCGAGGATGCGGAATGTCCCGATTTTTATCCGCTTTTGCTGGACGGAGAGGAAAAGTGGGTGTTTTCCGGCGCCGCTGACCGATATCTGGTCGGCACGCTGAAAAACGGCGTTTTTGTGCCGGAGCAGCCTGCCCGTCGGCTGCATTACGGCACGAACAGCTACGCGGCGCAAACGTTTTCAAATCTTCCGGAGTCTGGCCGCATGATACGCGTGGCATGGAACACTTCCCCGCTGCCGCAGATGCCGTTTCAAAGCGCGATGTGCATCCCGACCGACATGATGCTCAAGCGTATCGACGGCGAGGTGCATCTGTGTACCTGGCCGATACGGGAGCTGGAACAGCTGGAACGCGATACCCGGACGGCGGACGCGCGCGTGGAGGCGGGAGATGTTTGGACGCAGCCGCTGCACGGCGTGGCGCAGGATGTGCAGCTGACTCTGTGCGCCGAGCAGGATACGCCGTTCAGGCTGTCGCTGTTCGGGCTGGAAATCTGGGTGCTGCCGGCGGAAAACCGCCTGCTTTGCAAGGATTGCACGATGCCGTTGTATGTGCGTCAGGGGACGCTGCGGCTGCGGCTTCTGACCGACACAAACGCGGTGGAAATTTTCGCGGACGAGGGCGAGGCGCACGCGTGCATCGCGCACATCGCGGACTTTTCGCTGCCGCGGCTGGAACTGCGCGCGGAAAACGCCGCCGTCCGGCTGACCGCCCGTGTCAGCGGACTGGAGACGATATGGAACAAAGAGCAATAAAATAGAAAAGGAGATTTTATATGCTGCATGATATCCATTTGCTTTCGGAGTCACGAACCTTTGCATTTTCCGCCGAAAACCCCACCGGCGAACGCGCCGGCGGTTCCCGCGGCGGCGCTTGCACCAAGCTGCGCCCCACGGTGCATATCGGCGCCAAGGAGACCGTCGTTTTGGTAGATGCGGATGGGCCGGGCGTTATTCAGCAAATGTGGTTTACCGGTTACATCGGGCATAGCTTTATCCTGCGCATCTATTGGGAGGGAAACGAAGAGCCGTCTGTTGAAGCGCCGTTATCCGCTTTCTTCGGCTGTGCTTACGACGAAAATTTTGAAGATATTGACGGCCGGTATCCCTGCCTGAATTCGGCTATGATGTTAGTCGCGCCCGGCCGCGGGTACAACAGCTATTGGCAGATGCCGTTTCGCCGGCATTGCCGGATCACGATGGAAAACCGCAGCGGCGAAGGTAAGGATCTGTATTATATTATCACCGGCTGCTATGGCGAGCAGCCGGAGAACATCGCCTATTTTCATGCTTCCTACCGGCAGGAGCATCCGGTGACCAAAGGCAGCTCCTACACGGTGATCGACGGGATCCGCGGGAAAGGACAATTCGTGGGGATCAGCTTGGCAACCGGCCTGAACGGGCACAACACCTGCTGGGTGGAGGGCGAAGCCCGCATGTATCTGGACGGTGACGCCTATCCTTCCGTGCATTACACGGGAACGGAGGATTATTTCGGCGGTTCCTATGCTTTCGGAAACGATATCTTCTTAAAGCGGTATCAAACATACAGCGGGCTGTATTGCGGGATGTACGCTATTTTGGGGAATACGCAGCAGCAGTACAACCCGCAGCAGCGGTTTTTGCTGTATCGCTGGCATGTGCCGGATCCGATCCATTTTGAAAGCGATTTCCGCATGACGCTGGACAATCTGGGTTGGACAGGGCCGCGCTATGACGATTACGCCTCCGTAGCCTACTGGTATCAGTCCTTGCCCTTCGCGCCGCTGCGTCCGCTGCCGGACGACGGCGAGCTGGTCATGCGATAACACACAATTCACAGCAGAAAGGAAGCCAGCCATGGTCGTTGTATTTGGTGAGGTTTTATGGGATGTGTTCGGTGACGAACGCAAAATAGGCGGTGCACCGTTCAATTTTGCCGCGCATTTGGCGCAGCTCGGACAGGAGACCGCGTTCGTTTCCGCGGTCGGTGACGATGAGCTGGGGCAGGCGGCACGGCAGGCCGCCGCGGCGTACGGGATGCAGACAACCTATCTGAACACGGCGGCGCAGCCGACCGGTGTCTGTCAGGTCACGCTGCGGCCGGACGGCACACCGCAGTATGCGTTGGCGGAGGATGTGGCCTATGATCATATCGCGCTGACCGCCGCACAGACCGCGGCGCTGCAGGAGCGTCCGCTGCCGCTGCTGTATTTCGGCACGCTTGCCCAGCGCGGCGGGGAATCGCGGAAAACGCTGCGTCAGCTGGCGGAAACCGGCTCGTTTGCGGAGGTGTTCTGCGACATCAACATCCGTCCGCCGTTTTTCAGCGCGGAGGTGCTGCGCGACAGTCTGCGGCTGTCCACGATTCTGAAGATCAGCCGGGAGGAATACGCCGTGCTCGAGCAGCTGGGGCTGGTTGCGGTTGCCGGCGGCGAGGAACCGTACGCGCACCGTCTGTGCCGCGCGCTGGCGGAGCAGTATCCGCGGCTGCGGCAGATTTTGGTGACGCTGGACAAGGACGGCGCGCTATTGTACGATAAGGCGGCCGATACGGTGCTGTATTCCGAACGGCCGCGCAGCAAGCTGGTGTCCGCCGTGGGCGCGGGCGACAGTTTCTCTGCCGCGTTTGTGTATAACCGGCTGCGCGGGGCGTCGCCGGCGGATTGTCTGAACCGCGCGACCATCCTGAGCGATTACGTCGTCACGCAGCTGGGAGCCGTTCCGTCCTATCCGCCCGCGCTGCGCGCGCAGGTGCGGGGCGAAAGCTGACCTCGTGAATCTACAATAAAAGAGCGCCGGAACCTTTGGGTTCCGGCGCTCTTTTGCAGATAGGCTTATAATTTCCCGCCGCTTTTCGCACCCTTTGCGCCTTTGGCGCAGCGCAGGGACAGCAGATTGGTGTCATAGGAAAAGGTCAGCGCGCTGCGTTCCCGCTGGCGCTTGAACGCCAGTTCGATCATGCGGTCCAGCAGTTGGTCGAACGGGATGCCCGCCGCCTCCCACAGATAAAACGCCAGCGAACCGGGGATGGTGTTGATCTCGTTGACCCACAGCTCGCCGCTCTCGGCGTCGTTGAGGAAATCGATGCGGGAAACGCCGGAACAGCCGAGCGCCTGAAACGTTTTGACCGCCAGCCGCTGCACCTCTTCGGTCATGCCGTCCGGCAGCTCCGCCGGGCAGCGGCGCTTGAGGCTGGTCATGCCGCTGGATTTGGTGCCGTCACTGAGGTATTTTTCGCTGAAATCCAGAATATCGCCGGAGGAAACCGGCTCCTCGCACACCGACGCAATCGCTTCGTCCGCGTCGCCCAGCACCGCGCAGTTGATCTCCCGCAGATGCGGCACGGCGTGCTCCACCAGCACCCGCGGCGCAAAGCCGAACGCCGTATCCAGCGCGGCGAGCAGCTCGTCGTGATTTTTCGCTTTGGAAATGCCGACCGATGAACCGAGGTTGACCGGCTTGACAATGACGGGGTAGGCCAGCTTGGACTCCACATCCGCCGCGACCGCCGCGCTGTCCAGCGCGTATTGCTTGCCGGTATACGTCACCGCGTCCAGCACCGGCACGCCCGCCTGCCGCAGCGCCGCTTTCATCAGGTATTTGTCCATGCCCACCGCCGACGAGGTCACGTCGCACGCGGCATAGGGCACGCCCAGCATTTCCAGCATCCCCATCAGCGTGCCGTCTTCCACGTTGGTGCCGTGCACCACGGGCAGCGCCACGTCAAACGAGGCGACCACGTTGTTACCGAATTTTTTCAGCGGATAGCGCAGCAGCTCCACGCAGCCGTTCGCCGGGACGGGCAGCACTCTTGTGGCCGCCCGCAGGCACGCGTCTATGTTTTCATACGAGGCGATCTCGCCGATCCCCTCGCCTGTGTAGAATTCGTTGTTCTTCGTGATGTATACCGGGATCGCATCGTATTTTTCGCGGTTGAGCGCGGCAAACGCCTGCAAGCCGGAAATCACCGACACCTCATGCTCTACGCTGCGTCCGCCGAACAGAACGGCAACCTTTGTTTTCATAACCGTTTCCTCCCAAAATCAAAAATTATCCGGTAAATCATTTTCCAGCAGGACGATCCGCTTGCCGGTGGGCAGCGTGTTCAGATACGCCAGCCCCTCCTGCAGCGTCGCGGCGACAAACACGCGCTCCGCGGGGAAGCCCGCGTCCGCCAGCCCCTGTGCGAGCGGCGGCGCCTGCTTTTCGCCGACGAGCACCGCGTAATCGCAGCAGTCCGCCGCGTAGGCGCCCAGCTCGCGGTTGAGTGCGTCCTGCCGTTCGCCCAGCTCGACCATGCCCGGCGTGACCAGCACGCGCTGGGCGTCAAAACTGCGCAGCACGTCCAGCGCACCGCGGAAGCCGGCGGGATTGGAGTTGTACGCATCGTCGATAAACCCGTTGGGCAGCAGCTGCAGGCGGTGCGCGACCGGCTTGAGCATCCGCACCGGGTATACCAGCTCCGCAAGCGGGATGCCCAGCTTATGCGCCACCGCGATGCAACCGACGAGGTTCTGGATATTGTGCGCGCCCAGCAGCTTGGTCGTGAAACGGCGGCTTTCGCCGTCCGGCGCGGTCACGGTGAAGCTGCATCCGGTGTTATCCACCGCGATGTCGGCGGCCGTGTAGTCGCCGCCGTCCACGCCGTAAGTGCACACCGGCACGTTCGTCACCGCGCGGGCGCGGATGTAGGGGTTGTCGGTGTTCAGAAACGCCATGCCGTCCGGCGGCAGCGCGTCCACCAGCTCAAATTTTGTCCGGATGATGTTGTCCAGCGTCCGGAAGGTTTCCAGATGCTGCTCCCCGATGGAGGTCAGCACCCCGTAGCGCGGATGCACCAGCTCGCAGATCTCCGCGATGTCGCCGGGATTTTTCGCGCCCATTTCCGCGATGAAAATTTGGTGTGACGGCCGCAGGCGTTCGCGGATGGTGCGCACCACGCCCATCGTGGTGTTGTAGCTTTCCGGCGTCATAAGCACGTTATATTTGGCGGACAGCAGTGCATGCAGGAAATTTTTCGTGCTGGTTTTGCCGTAGCTGCCGGTAATGCCGATCACGGTCAGCTGCGGCATCTCCGCCAGCCGCCGGCGCGCGTCGCGGATATAGCCGCGCGAGATCGCGTTTTCCATCGGCAGGTTCAGCGTGTTGGACAGCCACGTCAGCGCCCACGTCAGCGGCGCGAGAACGGCGGGAATCACAACGCGGCCCACCGTGCCGTGCAGCAGCGCCGCCAGCACCAGCAGCCCGACGGTCAGCACCGCCTGCGTTGCGAGCAGCCGGCGCACCCGCGGAGTGAACACCAGTGGCTTTTTGGCTTTTTTCGGGATACACAGCACCGCGGACAGCGCAAACAGCGCCAGCGCGACGCCGTCTGCGGCGACCGCAGAGGGCAGCAGCGGGGTGAACACGGCGAGAAGCGGCAGCAGCCGCGCCGGCGAAACCAGCCGGCGGACGTTTTCGCGGCACCATTTGCCGTATCGCTCGTTGCGATAGGAATTGAGCTGCAGCATATGCACAAAAAACAGCGACTGCACCGCCACTGCGGCGGCACAGGCGCAGAGCATGGCAATAGAAACGATCGGTTGCATAAGGCACCCCTTTATGTCGTTTTGAGAAACGCGTCCAGCACGCGGCTGCACTGCCCCCAGCGCTCGGCAAACGCAAAATGCCCGCAGCCTGTGAGCGTGACCAATCCCGCATCGGGGATCAGCCGTTCCATCTTTTGCCCGTCCGAAAGCGGCGTGGCGGTGTCGTTTTCGCCCCAAATGAGCAGAGTGGACGCGGAAATGCGCGGCAGCAGCGCGGTCAGATCCTCGTTGACCGCTTTGACCATGGTTTGCCGCATCAGCGGGCTGGCGGCGTTGTAATCCGCCGAGCCGCGGCGCGCGCGGGCTTTTTCCGTCGCATTGGGGAACAGCGTCCGCACGCCGGGCAGCGCAAAAAAGCGCTTGCCGGCCTTATAGGAATACACCTTGATATAATAGGACAGCGGGCGGCGCGGCTTGATGCCCGCCGCATCCATGAGGATCAGTTTTTTCACCGTCAACGGGCAATCCGCGCGGGAGAGCAGCTTGATCAGGATGCGGCCGCCGAAGGAATGCCCGATCGGCGTGACCTCGTGCAGCGCGAGCGCGGCGGCGAATTCCAGTGTGAAATCGGCATAGTCGTCCACACTCCACGGTACGGGCGGCTCGTCGCTGCCGCCGAAACCGGGAAGATCCGGCGCAATCACGCGGCAATACGCGGACAGATGGTCGATAAGGAGGCGGTAGGTTTCCGCCGGCGCGCCCCAGCCGTGCAGCAGCACCACCACCGGCCCGTCGCCCTGATCGATATAGCGGACGTTGCGCCCGCCGATGCGGATATCCATGCGCAGACCTCCCCTTCCCCAAAATTTAGCAGGAACAGTATAACACACTTTCCCGTGAAAAGCAAACGCTCCCTTGATAGAATACGCACCGAATAAAGCGAGAATGCCGTTTGTTCCCAAACTATACATACGCCGAATCGTGCGCGGCTATGCGCGCCGGTTCACCGGTATTTGGAAAAACCATGCACAAGGAATAGTATGGGAATCGCGCGGACAGGATATACGCAATATATATTTATTGATATTCAATAAATATATATTGACAATTTGCGCGGATGGCGATATACTAAAAGAAGAAATTTCCAAAATATAGTTTGGAAAGGATGAAATGGAACTGCTGGAGAGGGGAGGGCTTATATTGGCATGGGTG
>CATWUX010000012.1 GCA_958354085.1 uncultured Oscillospiraceae bacterium
TGCTGGTGTTTATCAGTACGGTGCTGACGATGCTCGGCGGACATATTCCGGCGCGTATGGCCTCGAAAAAGGATGCGGTTGAAGCGCTGCGTTCGGAATGACCGTGAACTATCCCGGCTTTGCCGCGCAGATTTTAACAGGAGAATAGTGTACGGAAAAAGCGGGCGTTTCGGATTCCATCCGGAACGCCCGCTTTTGCGTGAAAATTTTGCAGACAAAAAAACAGACCGCACGATTGTGCAGTCTGTTTGAAATGTTGGCCCTTACTTATTTTCCCGGGCCGCTTCCAGCCGAGTATCTTCAGCGCAAGTGAGCTTAACTTCCGTGTTCGGGATGGGAACGGGTGTACCCTCACCGCCATCAGAACCAACGCATAAGAGTATAGCACAGTGTTTCAAAAAAAGCAAGAGCTTTTTTCAATTTTCCTGCAAATATTTTTTATAAAGCCTCTTGGCGTTCCCGTGTCACGTTGCGCAGCCACTTTTTGCTTTTGTAGCGCCAGGCGCTCAGCCCGATTTTGGCGATTTCGTCGCTGAGCAGCAAGACATACACGACCGGCACGCTCCACTCGAAAACGAATGCGCCCAGCGCGCCGAGCAGGATGGAAAAGCACCACATGGTTGTGACGTCCACAAACAGTCCGTACCGGGTATCCCCGCCGCCGCGGAACACACCGACGATCAGTGTCGTATTAAACGACTGGCAAATCACGTAGTAACAGATCACCAGCAGCATCACGGACAAGTACCCGGCGGCTTCCGGCGTCAGCGACAGCATCTTCAGCACGAACGGCCGAATCAGCAGGATCAGCGCTGCGCCGCCGATCCCGGACGCCACGCTCAGCTTGATCAGCCGCCCGGCATAAAGCTGTGCTTTTGCTTCGTTGTTTTCACCAATCGCCTTGCCGACCAAAATGGCCGTCGCGTTGGCGATGCCGAATGCCACCACGGTTGCCAGCTGCCGCACGACCTGTGCCGCGGCGTTGGCGGCGACCGCCGCCACGCCAAGATGCCCGATAATCACGGCGTTGGTGGCAAGCGCGGCTCCCCACAGCAGTTCGTTGGCCACGACCGGTATCGAATAGGTGAGAAAATCCCGGAAAAGCGGTTTATCCCGCACGAACACATCCTGCCAGCGCAGCCGGATCGTCTTATTGACCGCGAACGCATACACCAACGTGAGCACCAGCTCCAACGCACGGGCGATCACGCTCGCGACCGCTGCACCGCGGATACCCATGGCCGGCACGCCCAGCAAACCGAAAATAAAGACGGCGTTGAGCGCTATATTGGCCAGCAGTGAGATCAGATAGATCACGGTTGAGACCACCACGCGTTCGACGCTGCGCATCAGGTTGAGATAGACGGTCGTGACGGCCGTAAACAGATAGGAAACGGCAATAATACGCAAATAGGGTACGCCCAGATCGATAAGCGCTTGCTCCGGCGTGAAAATGCGCATAACCGGCGCGGGGATGATCCAAACGACCGCCATGAACAGCACCGCGATCAGAATCGCAAACCGCAGCGTGATGCCCAGCACCTTTTCGATCGTGCGCGTATCGCCTTTTCCCCAGTACTGCGCCGTCAGCACGGCCGCGCCGGAGGTCAGACCGAAAAAAATCAGCGTCAGGATAAACTGCACCTGCCCGGCAAGCGAGGCGGCCGCCAGCACATCGTCACCCACGATGCCCAGCATGACCACGTCCGCGGAGGTCACGCCGACGTTGATCAGGTTTTGCAGCGCCATCGGCAGCACCAAAGCACCGACCAGCTTGTAAAAGGAGCGTCGCTCCCGCTTTTGTTGTTCCACGACAAACCCATACCTTTCTGCGCCGCTTGGCGCGCTTATACTAAAATCGGATGAAAGTTCTCAATCCGATTTTAGTATTATCCGAAAAAAACTGAGGAAAGCGTTGCTTCCCTCAGTTCAAATGCCGTATCAAAGCCGACTAAACGGCATCAGCCGTACAAATACTGGTGCAGGTTTGAAACGACTTGCTTGGGATTTTCCAGCCACAGCCCGGCCCCGCCCCGAATGGATACGTCGCGGTATTCGCCGCTCATGGGGACGTGATAATCCGCCTCGATATCGTATTTCACATATTCCAGCATGTTCATCACATAACCCGCCAGCTCGTTGGCGCTCATATTGGTGCTCACATGGGGCAGCACGTTGTACAACAGGGAATTCAGCTCCCAAATGCCCATCGTTTTGGCTTTGCCGATCAGCGCGGACACCATTTTGCGCTGCCGCTCAGTGCGTCCGAAGTCGCTGTCGAGCTTCCGGATGCGGGAATATTGCAGCGCCTGATAGCCGTTGAGGTGATAGACGCCCGCCTCTGTGCCGATCCGTTTAAAGCCGGAAAAATGGCTTTCCTTGCGCTGGTCGGCCGTGCAGATCTGCGTGGTTTCCGCCTTGGTCAGCTCGATATCAATGCCGCCGATGGCATCGACCGCATACTCAAACGAGTCGAAATTCACTTTGATGTATTGATCGATCTTCAGCCGGAAATTTTGCTGGATCGTTTTGGCTACCAGCTCGAATCCGCCGCCGCCCGAATGCGCGGCGTTGAACTTCTGATAGTCGTCCTTGCCGTCATGGTCGTAGTCGCGCCCCGGAATGGTCACCCATGTATCGCGCAGGATGGAGACCATTTTAATGGTCTTGTTGCGCTTGTCGATGGAGAGGATGATGTTGGTATCCGAGCGGCCGGCATACCCGCCGTTGCCGTCGTTATCAATGCCCATCAGCAGAATATTGGTGATATACTGTTCGTTGCCCCGCACCGGAATATCCGCTACGCTTTGTGCGTGCTCATACGGATCGTCCAGAACATCGCCGCTGAAATCGCTGCCCGCCGGGTTATCGTCCACATAGCTGACAAACGGTTCGGAGGTCTCCCCTTCAAACTGCACGCGGTCAAACATGATATACAGATATACCGCCGCCGTCAGCACCAGCAGGGCAAACACGCCCATCACGGAGGACAGCGCAATCATCAGCCCCTTCATTTTTTTGGCGGGGGCTGGTTTGCGGCCTTTTTTCGACGACCGCTGTGCAGCCGTCGAATGGGCGGCGGTTTTTTTCTTTTTTGCATGGGTATTGGTGTTTTTATTCATGGCAATGCCAAACCTTTCCGGCAGGATACGCCGTCTGTTTCGCGGAAGCATAACACGCACAGTATAGCACGAAACCATTTCTTTTGCAAGCATAGCCGTTTCTTTTAAAATGTGCGGGTTTTCGAGGATTATCCGCGTAAATTTTTGAGAATATTTTTAAACAGACAGGCGAAAAATCAAAATAGCCCCAGAATCCGACCGGTTTCGTCCACGTCGATATTCTCCGCGGCCGGCACTTTGGGCAAGCCGGGCATCGTCATGATGTCGCCGGTGAGCACCACGACAAAGCCGGCGCCCGCCGCCAGACGCACGTTTTTCACCGTCACACGGAAGCCGGACGGACGGCCGAGCAGCGCCGGATTGTCGGAGAACGAATACTGGGTTTTCGCCATGCAGACCGGCAAGCCGCCGAAGCCGAGCGCTTCCAGCTTATCCAGCTCCTTGGCGGCGGCGGGCAGGAAATCGACGTCCTCGCCGCCGTACACTTTCTGCACGACCGCGCGCACCTTCTCGCGCAGCGGCAGCGCATCGTCGTACAGCATCCGGAAATCGTTCGGCTGCTCGGTCAGGCGCAGCACCTCCTGTGCCAGCTCAATGCCGCCCTCGCCGCCTTTGCCCCAGACCTCGGACAGCGCCACGTTGGCTCCGGCCTGCCGGCACTTTTCACGAACCAGCGCCAGCTCCGCTTCGGTGTCGGTGGGAAAACGGTTGATCGCCACGACGGCGGGCAGACCGTATACCTTCGTGATATTTTCAATATGTCCCAGCAGATTGGGCAAGCCTTTTTCGAGCGCCGCAAGATTTTCGGCGGACAGCTCGGATTTCGGCGCGCCGCCGTGATGCTTGAGCGCCCGCACGGTCGCCACGATAACCACTGCGTCCGGGCGCAGTCCCGCTTTGCGGCACTTAATGTCCAAAAATTTCTCCGCGCCCAGATCAGCGCCGAAGCCTGCCTCCGTGATGACATAATCGCCCAATTTCAGCGCCATACGCGTGGCCATGATGCTGTTGCAGCCGTGCGCGATATTGGCAAACGGGCCGCCGTGCACCAGCGCGGGCGTATGCTCCAGCGTTTGTACCAGATTGGGCATCAGCGCGTCGCGCAGCAGCGCCGTCATCGCGCCCTGCGCCTTGAGCTGTCCGGCGGTGACCGGTTGGTCATCGCGGGTGTAGCCCACCACGATGCGGGACAGCTTATCCTTGAGATCCATCAGATCGGTGGACAGGCACAGAATCGCCATGATCTCGGAGGCGACGGTGATGTCAAACCCGTCCTCGCGCGGCACGCCGTTCAGCCGTCCGCCGAGGCCGTCGGTGACCTGCCGCAGCTGGCGGTCGTTCATGTCCACGCAGCGCTTCCATGTAATGCGGCGGGTGTCGATGCCCAGCGCATTGCCCTGATGAATGTGGTTGTCCAGCATCGCCGCGAGCAGATTGTTCGCCGCGCCGATGGCGTGCATGTCGCCGGTGAAGTGCAGGTTGATATCCTCCATCGGCACAACCTGCGCATAGCCGCCGCCGGCGGCACCGCCCTTGATGCCGAACACCGGGCCGAGCGACGGTTCGCGCAATGCCAGCACGGTGTTCTTGCCCAGCTTGTGCAGCGCGTCGCCCAATCCTACCGTTGTCGTGGTTTTGCCCTCGCCTGCGGGCGTGGGAGTGATCGCCGTGACCAGAATCAGCTTGCCGTCCGGACGGTCGCGGCGCTGCTGCAGCACATCCAGATGCACCTTCGCCTTGTAGCGGCCGTACAGCTCCAGCTGTTCCGGTGTTAGCTCCAAGCCCGCGGCAATCTCCTCGATCGGCAGCAGTGTGGTTTCCTGCGCGATTTCAATATCCGATTTGTACGTCATAGGGCGTTTTCCTCCTTATGTTTCGGCTGCCTGTGCGGCAAGCCCTCAAAAATGGTGCGGCGGTAACGGAAAAACATCCAGCCGGTAATCGTTGCTGCCAACGTATCGGCCACCGGCTCGGCAATAAACACGCCGAGCGTTCCCCAGATGCGGGAAAAAATCAGAATCAGCGGGATCAGCAGCAAAATTTTCCGCAGCAGTGCCAGCAGCAGAGAGGCCTTCGCCTGCCCGGTCGCCACAAACGTTTGCTGACAGGTAAATTGTACGCTGATCGTCATCAGCATACACATATAAATGCGCATTGCCGGTACCGTGAGCGCCAGCAGCGTGGGATCGCTGTTGAACAGCCGGACGAAAACGCCGGGCACCGCCATGACCGCCGCCCATACCAGCAGTACAAACGCCAGACAGCTGCGCAGACAGAGACAGAAGGTGCGCTTTACCCGGTCGAACTGTTTCGCGCCGTAGTTGTAGCTTATGATCGGGTGCAGCCCCTGTCCCAGCCCTTGCACCGGCAGCAGCACCAGCTGCATAACGCTGGCGATGATCGAATAGGCGCTGATATAGAGATCGGCAGTTGCCAGATCGGGACTGACCGCCTTGAGCGTCGTGTTGATCACAATCACGACCAGACTTTCCGTGGACTGCATGATGAAGGGGGACAGTCCCAGCGCCAGCACCGAACCGATCAGCCCCCATTGCGGGCGCATACGCGAAACGCGCAGCCGCAGCCGCGTTTTCTTCCCGCACAGAAAGCACAGCACCCACACGGCCGATACGGTTTGGGACAGTACGGTCGCGATCGCCGCACCGCGCACGCCCATGTTGCACCCGTAAATCAGGATCGGATCCAGCACGATGTTGCAAACCGCGCCCAACAGCACGGTCAGCATACTGGTGGTGGCAAAGCCCTGCGTGTTGATGAACATATTCAGTCCCAACACCAGCAGCACCGGCAGCGTGCCCCAGACATAAAGGCCGAAATACTGCGCCGCATAGTCCAGCGTATTTTCCGTCGCCCCGACGAGCAGAAGAAGGTCTTTCAGGAACAGCCGGCAGACGAGCGTCACCACGGCGCTGATGCCGACCAGCAGCGGCAGGCAGTTTCCGAGGATGGTTTCGGCTTTTTCCTGCTGCTCCTCGCCCATGCGGATTGCCGCGAGCGCCGAACCGCCAACACCGATCATCGCGCCGAGCGCGGACACAATCATGATCAGCGGCAGGCACACGCCCAGCGCCGCGATCGACTGTGTTCCCACCTCGCCGGGCAGGTTCCCGATGTAAATCCGGTCGACGATGTTGTACAGGGCGTTGATGACCTGCGCCAGAATTGCGGGCACAGCCAGCTTGAACAGCAGTTTTCCCACGCTGTCGTGGCGCAGATCGGTTCCCTTTTCTACCAAAATGTTCATCCTTCCTGTTACGAAAACCGAAGAAAGGCATAAGCCGAACAGGCTGACACGTTTGTGTCAGCCTGTGAAGTGCCGGACGTTATTTCTTTAATTTCAAAGCTTCTTTGGTCTTGGCGACGATGTTCTCCGCGCACAGACCGAATACCTTCAGCAGTTCCAGCGCCGGGCCGGATTTGCCGAACGTGTCGTTCACGCCGACGCGCACCACCGGAACCGGCACGGTTTCGCAAACGACCTCGGCAACCGCGCTGCCCAGACCGCCGATGATATTGTGCTCTTCCGCCGTCACGATCACGCCGGTTTCCGACGCCGCGCGCACGATGATGTCGCGGTCGATCGGCTTGATCGTGGCCATGTTGATCACGCGGGCGGAAACGCCCTCGTTTTTCAGCTGCTCTGCCGCCGCCAGCGCTTCGCTGACCATCAGGCCGGTCGCGATAATGGTCACGTCGCGGCCCTCGGTGAGCTGCACGCCCTTGCCGATCTCAAAGCGGTAATCCGCGCCGAAAATAGTCGGCACCGCCAAACGGCCGAACCGCAGGTACATCGGACCGTTTACTTCCAGCGCCGCGCGCACCGCCTGCTTCGCTTCGGTGTCGTCGGCGGGGTTGAGAATGGTCATGCCGGGGATCGTGCGCATCAGGCCGATATCCTCGCAGCACTGGTGCGTTGCGCCGTCCTCACCGACCGAAATGCCGGCGTGCGTCGCGCCGATCTTCACGTTCAGGTGCGTGTAACCGATGGAGTTACGCACCTGCTCGAACGCGCGGCCGGCCGCGAACATCGCAAAGCTGGAGGCGAACACGATTTTGCCCGCCGCTGCCAGACCGGCCGCGATGCTCATCATGTTGCCTTCGGCAATGCCGCAGTCAAAGAAACGGTCGGGATACGCTTTTTTAAAGCCGCCGGTTTTGGTCGCGGCTGCCAGATCGGCGTCCAGCACAACCAGCTGCGGGAATTCGTCCGCCAGCTGCACCAGCGCCTCACCATAGGAATCACGGGTAGCTCTTTTGATGATATCCGCCATGATTAACCCTCCTCGATCGCTGCCAGCGCAGCCTTCAGCTCGCCCATGGCGATGTCGTATTGTTCTTTGTTCGGCGCAGAGCCGTGCCAGGAAACCTGATTTTCCATGAACGACACGCCTTTGCCCTTGATCGTCTTTTGGATGATGGCGGTGGGCTTGCCTTTGCAGGCCTTGGCCGCACGAAACGCCGCGTCGATCTGGTCAAAATCATGGCCGTCGATGGTGATCACGTTGAAGCCAAAGGCTTCAAATTTTTCGGGGATCGGATAGGGGGAGTTGACTTCTTCGATCGTGCCGTCAATCTGCAGGTTGTTGTTGTCCACGATGACACACAGGTTGTCCAGCTTTTTGGCCGCCGCAAACATCGCAGCTTCCCAAACCTGTCCCTCCTGAATCTCGCCGTCGCCCAGAATCGCATAGGTGCGCCAGTCGGCCTTATCCAGCTTGGCGGCAAGCGCCATGCCGACGGCCGCCGAAATGCCCTGACCGAGCGAGCCGGAGGACATATCCACGCCGGGAGTCCCCTTCATGTCGGGATGCCCCTGCAGCATCGCGCCGGTGTGGCGCAGCGATTTGATCTCTTCCTCAGGGAAAAAGCCCTTGAGTGCCAGCGCGCCGTACAGTGCCGGCGCCGTATGGCCCTTGGACAGAACCAGACGATCGCGTTTCTCCCATTTCGGATTCGCGGGATCTACGTTCATCTCCGCAAAATACAGATAGGCCAGTGTATCCGATACGGACAAGGAGCCGCCCGGATGGCCGCTTTTGGCGTTGAACGTGCCCTCAATGGCCGCCATACGGATGCGCGTTGCCGCCGCCATCAGCTGCTTTTTCAATGAAGTCTCCATCAGCTATCCTTCCTTTCACAGCGCCGCCACAATCGGCGCTCAGTTGCAATACCGTTTCATTATAACACATACCCCCAAAAAAGAACAGTGCCCAAATGCAAATTCTTCCCAGCCGGCCGACGGCAGAAATCGGTGAAATTGAATAAGAACCGTACCGATCAATACAATCCGTATAAAATCAAGACGGTCGGTGTTTCGCCGCTCTCTTGGAAAACCGGCAGGAAAAATCTCCCTGTTTCCGCCGTTTTTTTGCATTTTATGCGACTGTCGAAAGAGAAAATTCCTTGTCGAAAAACCGGTTTTGCATGGGAAAAATCCTATGCAAATCCACAGTTTCCACGAAGTTTTCAACACTCGGTTGTATTTTTCCGCGTGGAGAAGATTTTTCACGCAAAACCGGTTTGGTGCTGTGTCGTATCGGCAGAGTCTTTTTCCTTTATTCCGCATCGCGCAGCCTCTTTTTTTATCCACAAAATTGCACGGCATTTTCAATTGTATTTGACAGTGGACAAACCGAAAAAATTCCTGTATAATAGAAGAATCATTTGCCCACACATGGCATGTCGCCATTGTATAAGGAGGATATTAGACGATGATGAAGTTTAAAAAGGCAGTTTGTGCCGTACTTTGCGCCGCTCTGCTGACAACAACGCTGGCGTTTGCCGGCTGTTCGACTCCGAAGGATGCGATGACGGTGGACGGACAGACCTATTCCACCGGTGAATATCTGGCTTATTTGTATCAGGCTTTTTCGCAAACCTACCTCAATTCCTACCTAAGCTACTATGAGCAGCAGGGTATGGATGTCTGGGGACAGACCTATCCCTACGGTGAGGATGACGATGCCGAACAGCTGAAGCTGGACGAATATATCAAGCGCTTGGCGCAGGACATGATTATCCGTCAGAAGGCGTTGGAAAAGCTGATGGCACAGCACGGCCTTTCCGCTTTGCCGGACGATGTAAAGTCGGCGGATGAGTATTTGGCAACCGTGAAGGAGTCCAACACGCTGGCGTTGGGCTTTTCCAAGGAAAACTATGCCAAGATGTATAAAGCGGTCGCCACCATGGAACGCGGTGCGTTTTTTGGCCTTTATGATGCAGGCGGCAAACGCGAAGTGCCGACGACGGATATCGAAACGTATTTTAATGACAACTATTTGAGCTATAAGATTATCGAAATCAGCCTGGTGGACAGCGACGGAAAAGATCTTAGCGAAGACGAGCAGAAAGAGATCAAAGACCGTCTCGCGAAATATCTTGATATGTATGAATCCTCCAAGGATTTCGACAAGGTGATCGAGCAGTACGAAAAGGATGAGGAGGAAGAAGAGGAAACTTCCTCCACGACCTCTGCAACCTCCGGTACCGACTCCACCACCGCCGCGACCGACACCACCACGGCTGCTACAACGGATGCCGGCTCCACGACGACCGACGCCGCAACCACTGACAGCTCGACCACTTCCACCACTGCCGCTGCGGAGGAGGAAGAAGAGGAAGAAGAAACCGATCCCAACCGGCGGGATATCGACGCCAAGGAGTACGGCGACGAGGATTTCACCAACGCGCTGAAAAAAGTGGAGATTAACACTGCCAAGGTTATTGAATACAAAAAGGGCGGTTCCAAAAATACCGCCGCGCTGGTGCTGCGTCTGGATCCGAAAGAGGTAAAAGGCAAAACGCCGGAGGAAGTTTTTGAAGACAAGCACGATGAAATTCTGTACAAGCTGAAAAGCGAAGAGTTTAATGCCGAAGTGGACGCGATCATTAAAGACTTGAGCGTGGAAGTCAACAAAACGACCATTCGCAAATGCGATCCCAAAAAGTTCGTCGGCTAAAAAGCACGCCGGTATTCCGGCCTATCCAAAAACAGCGGCGTCCCCTGTGTCCGATGTTCGGACACAGGGGACGCTTTTTCTATGGGGGTGACGGGAAAAACTTATTTACTGTAAAATTCTGCCACGGCGGCAAAGAAAGCATCAATATTTTCCCAACGGGAAAGCGGTGGAATGTCACAGCCGGAAGAAATCACGAAGTTGGGGTAAATATGACAAGCTTCCAGAAGTGAAAGCGTGGCTTCGCGTATAGAAGCAGGCGTACCGTTGCGGAACTGGGAAGCAGGATCGATATTTCCCATTACGACGGTGTCTGCCGGGATATGCTTCACCATTTCGGTCATATCAATAGCGTTGCCAAAATGGTAGGCGCCAGCGCCAATACTTAAAATTCCATCAATCATCTGAATGGTTCCGCCGCCGCAGTTGTGGTAAAGGATGATAAAGCTCTCGTCTTGCAGCTCATCTACGATGCGCTTGACATACGGAACGGAAAATTCGGCGTTCAAAGCCGGCGTGAGAAGCCCGGCCAGCGGTTCGGCGATCATAACGCCGTGGGCGCCGATCTCTTTATACGCACGGACGTAATCCACTAAAAAGTCGGTGACCTTTTTCAAAACGGTATGCACCATATCCGGATCGTCATAGCAGTATATCATCGCTTCGGAGACGTCCAGTAAGCGGCCGGCCAGAGAGAACGGGCCGATTACACCGGCGAACACCGGGCGGTCGGTAATCCGCATACAGGCTTTTCCAATCGCTTCAATATAGGTGCTGGTACGGCCGGCCCCCACTTTGGGCACAACGAGCGCATCTGCCTGTGCTTGATTTTCGACGATATGGCCGATTACGGCCGGCACCTCATCATCGGCAATACGGATAGTTGCGCCGAAAGCTTCCGCTTCTATGGAAAGATCCATCATGCTGACCGATGCAGCGGCGTCCGTGCGGTCTGCAATCAATTTCATACCCTGTGCTTGCAGCTCGCTGCTGGAAATCAATTCTTTTACACCGATATTGAGTAACTGGATGGACGGAAAAGAGAGAACCGGCATGGCTTTCTTAACTGGTGCTGCTTTTAAATCTTCCAGCCATTGTTTCATGTTCATCTGAAAACCCTCATTTCTATTGGATGTGTTGCTTTGATTATACCGAAGTAGCCCAGCGCTTTTCTTGTACAATAATGAAGTTTTTACAATAATTTTCCGGCTTTTTACCCAATGGCAAAAAACGCCCCGCGATTCCTTTTGGGATTCGCGGGGCGTTCAACATTTTGCAGCGCTTATTTCAGGTTGTTTTTCAGCGTTTCCAGCTGTTTGGTCAGTTCGGCGGGCAGCTTATCGCCGAATTTCTTATAGAACTCGGCAATACCCTCGACCTCGTCCTTCCACAGGTCTTTATCCACTTCGAGGATGGATTTGAGTGTTTCGATATCAAGATCCAAACCTTCGAGATTGATATCCTCTGCCTTCGGAACAAAGCCGATCGGGGTTTCCACCGCGTCCGCTTTGCCTTCGCAGCGCTTCAGGATCCACTCCAGCACGCGCATATTGTCGCCGAAGCCCGGCCATACAAAGTGACCTTCGTCATCGGTGCGGAACCAGTTGGTGTTGAAGATCTTCGGCGCCTTGTCACCGAGCTTCTTGCCCATTTCGAGCCAGTGCGCCCAGTAATCGGCCATGTGATAGCCGCAGAACGGCAGCATCGCCATCGGGTCACGGCGCACAACGCCGACAGCGCCGGTCGCCGCCGCCGTTGTCTCGGAGGCCATGATGGAGCCGACGAACACGCCGTTCTCCCAATCGCGAGATTGATAGACCAGCGGAGCGGTCTTGGCACGGCGGCCGCCGAACACGATCGCGGAAATCGGCACACCGGTCATAGAGTCAAACTCGGGCGATACGCAGGGGCAGTTCTTGGCGGGTGCGGTGAAACGGGAGTTGGGATGCGCGCCCTTGGAGCCATCGGTGCAATCCCACTTTTCGCCCTTCCAGTTGAGCGCGTTCTTCGGTGGGTTCTTGTCCAGACCCTCCCACCACACGGTGTTGTCGTCCAGATTATGCGCCACGTTGGTGAAGATGGTGCCCTTTCTCGTGGAAGCCAGCGCGTTGGGATTGGACTTGGCATTGGTGCCGGGCGCCACGCCGAAGAAGCCGTTTTCCGGGTTGACCGCCCACAGACGGCCGTCCGGACCGATGCGCATCCAAGCGATATCGTCGCCGACGCACCAGACTTTGTAGCCCTGTTTTGCATAATACTCCGGCGGGATCAGCATCGCGAGGTTGGTCTTGCCGCACGCGGAGGGGAATGCTGCCGCGATGTATTTTACTTCGCCCTGCGGGTTTTCCAGACCGAGGATGAGCATATGCTCCGCCATCCAGCCTTCCTCACGGCCCAGATTGGAGGCGATACGCAGCGCGAAGCATTTTTTGCCCAGCAGTACGTTTCCGCCGTAGCCGGAGTTGACCGAGATGATGGTATTGTCCTGCGGGAAGTGGCAGATATAGCGCTTTTCCTCATCGATGTCGCAGCGGCAGTGCAGACCGCGGATCCAGTCCTCGCTGTCGCCCAGCGCGTCCAGTACGTTCTGGCCCACGCGGGTCATGATCACCATGTTCAGCACGACATAGATGGAGTCGGTCAGCTCGATGCCGTATTTGGCAAACGGAGAACCGACCGGGCCCATGGAGTACGGAATTACGTACATGGTGCGGCCCTTGTAGCTGTCGCGCGCGATGTCGTACAGCATCTCATACGCTTCGGCGGGAGCCATCCAGTTGTTGGTGGGGCCGGCTTCTTCCTTGGTGTTGGAGCAAATAAAGGTACGGTGCTCTACGCGGGCAACGTCGTTGACGGCGGTGCGGTGCAGATAGCAGCCGGGCAGCTTTTCTTGATTGAGCTTAATCATTTCGCCGGTGGAGCAAGCCTCGGCGCGCAGCGCTTCCAGCTGCTCCTCGGAGCCGTCGATCCAGACGACCTTTTCAGGCTTGACCAGCGCAATTTTGTCCTCGATCCAAGCGAGAACCGACTTGTTGGTAGTCATAGGAAAATCCCCTTTCGTTTTACCTCGGTTGACCAATGATGCGAATTTCTGACAAATACCATTATAGTATAACCGGCCGTGAGTTTGCAATATCTAAAATGTGAATATTTTGATAATATTTTAACATTTTGTCAGTAAGTTTGCATATTCGGTCAATTCATCCTGCAAAAAAGCCGGAATATACAGAAAAATCAACCCTCGATCGGCATTGTCGCGCAAGCGTTCAGCTCCAGTCCTGCCAAACGCACAGGCTTGTCCGCCGTCTGTCCGCAAGCGGCGGCGTACTCATAGAACGCCTGGGAACCGACCATCGCGGCGTTGTCGCCGCACAGGGAAAGCGGCGGCACATAGAGCGAATAGCCGCGCGCTTTACACTCGCGTTCCATGCGCTCACGCAGGCCGGAATTGGCGGACACGCCGCCGGCAAGCACGAGCGTCGTCGCACCGGTATCGGCGGCGGCGCGCAGCAGATTGCCGCACAAAATGTCCACGACCGTGTACTGGAACGACGCGGACAAATACGCTGTATCTATGGTTTCCCCTTTTTGCGCCGCATTATGCAGCAGATTCAGCACGGCGGTTTTCAGCCCCGAAAAGCTGAAATCATAGGGGCTGCCGTCCACGTGCGGATGCGGCAGCGTATATGCGTGCGGGTCGCCGGTGCGGGCGAGCTTGTCCAGATGGATGCCGCCCGGATAGGGCATTCCCATCGCGCGCGCCGCTTTGTCAAAGCATTCTCCCGCCGCGTCGTCCCGTGTGCGCCCCAGCACACGGAACCGGGTGTAATCCTCCACCTGTACGATATGGCTGTGTCCGCCGGATACGATCAGGCACAAAAACGGCGGCTTCAGCTCCGGATGCGCCAGATAGTTGGCGGCGATATGCGAACGCAGATGATGTGTGGGGATCAGCGGCTTGCCGGCGGACATCGCCAGCCCCTTGGCAAAATTCACGCCCACCAGCAGTGCGCCGATCAGGCCGGGCGCGTGCGTGACGCCGATCGCGTCGATGTCGGCCAGCGTCATGCCCGCCTGCTCGAGTGCCTGCGCCGTCACGCCGGAAATCGCCTCCGCATGGCGGCGGCTGGCGATCTCCGGCACTACGCCGCCGTACAGCTTGTGTTCCTCGACCTGCGACGCGATGATGCTGGACAGCACCCGCCGCCCGTCCGCGACCACCGCCGCCGCCGTTTCGTCACACGAAGATTCGATTGCGAGTATATTCATAAGGGAAACGCTCCTTTAATGCTGCTGCAGCTTATGGCAAGCGCATCAGCCTACAATATCCCTATATTCCTTTTTCACGCATACCACGAATAGATGCGTGCGTCCTCCTTGGGGGAATCGTAAAAGCCGGGACGGGTACCGTCCAGCTCAAAATCCAGCGCCTCATACAGCGCGATCGCCGCGGCGTTGGACTCCCGCACCTCCAGCGTGATCCGCGTCAGGTCGTGCGCTTTGGCATAGGCCATCAGCTCCCGCAGCAGCGCGGCGGCAATGCCCTGCCGCCGGAAGGCGGGATGGATCACGATGTTGGTTATGTAGCCCTCATCCAGAATATGGTGCATCCCCACGTAGCCGACCGCGCTTTCTGTGCGCACATCCTCGGCGGTCAAAAAGACGGCCAGAGGATTTTGCAATTCTTCCGCCAGCGCGTCATAGGACCAAGGCGTGGAAAACGCCAGCGTCTCCAAATCGGCAAGGTTGTCCAGATGCCCTGCCTCCATCGGGGTGATTCGAATGCCCGCAGGGGGCTTTCTACTGTGTTCGTCCATAGCGGGAAAAGTACCTTCCTTTCGTTACTCTACAAAGGTGATGACCGCATCCTTGGGCAGCGCCAGCCGGCATTCCGCTTCCATACATTTGATAATTCCCGCGATCGCAGGGCAGCCCGCGTGCCCCGGCAGATTTTTGGCGGCATAGGCATAAAACGCATTGTCGCCCGGCTTGGTCAGGCAGATGTCATAGGCATCGAAGGTGTCGCCCAGCTCTGCGAACATCTTGTTAATGCTCGGGCAGCCGGATTTCACCGTCACCTTGACCTCCATTTGATCCTCCGACACGGCTTCCACCGTCGTGATCAGGTTGCATACGCCCGGATCGATTTTTACTTTTGTCATACAGAGGGTTCCTCCTTTTTGATCGCTGCGGATTTTTCCGCGGCAATAATAGTTGTCAGTTCGTCTGCCGCCTGCGCGAGCGCATCCCGCGTGCGGCGGTAATCGTCCAGCGTTCCGCCGTAAGGATCGGGGATGCCGCTTCCCAAAACGGCGATCTTCTCCGGCGGCACGCCGAAACGCGTCATCAAGGCAGCCGCGTGCGCCGGCGTCATGACCGCAAAAACATCGGTCTGCGCGCACAGCGCCGGCGTTACCGGGCGGGAACGATGAGCGGAGATATCCTCGCCCAGCTCGGCCATGGCCTCGACGGCGTGCGCGGACGCGGGTTCATCACCGGCGGCTAAGCCCGCACTGCTCACGGTCACCTCCGCGATTCCCTGCCGATCCAGCGCGCGGCGCAGCAGCGCCTCCGCCATGGGGCTGCGGCAGGTGTTGCCGGTGCATACACATAAGATTGTCATTGGTTCACCCCATTTATATGCAGTAATCCGGCGGGTTTTTCCGGAAATATGCCTCGCTGAGGTCGGCCAGCGTGATATTGTCTACCACGTTGTCGATCGCCTCTTTCAGCTTTTGCCAGACCACCAAGGTCACGCAGCGCTCGCTGCGTTCGCAGCCCGGCCCGTCGCCCGCCACACATTCCACCGGCGCCAGCGAGCCTTCCATGGCGCGCAGAACATCCCCTACCGTGATCGCCGCCGGCGGCTGCGCCAGCGTGTAGCCGCCCTGTGCGCCGCGCACGCTGCGCACGAGCCCGGAACGGTTGAGATGCATCATGATCTGCTCGAGATATTTTTCCGAAATTTCCTGCCGGACGGCGATCTCCTTGAGCGGGATCAGCCCTTGTCCGTCGTGTACGGCCAGATCCACCATCAGACGCAAGCCGTATCGCCCTTTGGTTGAAATCTTCAAACAAAACACATCCTATTATTTGAAATTCCCCATATCAGTATACCCGTCCGGCGCCGAAAACGCAATGGGTATGCGGAGATTTCCGCCCTTGTTCAATGTCTTTGGTCGAAGCGCGTATAGGTTTCGCAAAAGCGCGCGGAAAACGACAGCGGCTCGCCGCCGGCGTACAGGTGCGAGGTATCCCCGAACGCGCTGCAGCGGAAAATCGCCTTGCCCTGCTCGCGTTCCTCCGTGTGCAAAACGGTGACGGAGGAGGGCGGCGCCGCAAAATGCTGCCAGTACAGTACCGGCGTGGTGCTGAAAAGGCGGGAGAGAATGACGCAGATCACGCCGAAGTGGCAAAAAAGCGCCAGCGTATCCTCGTTGGCGTGCTCCGCCCGATACAGCCGCCCGTCCCGCACGTAGCCGTGCCGGGCCAGCAGCGCGTCCACGCCGTCATACACCATCCCGGTATTCTCCCGTACCGACGCGGTATTCAACGGCGGCGTGTCCAGCCACTTGTTGTCCGGCTGATACAGGCCGTCCAGCGCGGTAAAATGGCGCGGCAGGAGATCCCAGCAAATCCGCTGCTCGCCGGTCACCGGATCCGCAATGGCGCCTTGGAATTCGCGCAGCCATTCGCAGGTCTGCGCGGCAAGGCCGCTGCGCTCCAGATAGGGGCGCGCGGTGGCTTGCGCCCGTCCCAGAGGGGAACAATAAACGCGGTCGATCCGCTCCTTGGCGAGCCGCTCGGTCAGCAGGGCGGTTTCCCGGTTCCCCTTTTCGGTGATGGAATCCCGCTCATAATCCGGGTCGGCATGTCGAATCAGCAATAGGCGCATAAGCTGTCTCTCCTTTTCCGGTCAGCGCTTTTCGGCGCTCCTTCGCCTCATTGTAGCAACAAAATTTTCGGAAGTCAACCGGCGGTGCGTGTGCTTTTGGAATTTGGTTTGTTTTTCCGCCGTCTTTTACTTGCCCGCCGCGCCAAAACGTGGTTTAATATTATAGGAGAGAAAAGACTGTTGAAAAAGGACAGAAGCATCATGCAACCATTGTTTGATTCACGAAATGACCGCTACCGTTGTCCGTTCGGCGCCGTTGCCGAAGGGACGGCGGTGCTTTTCCGCGTGCGGCTGCCCCGCTCGCTGGGCTGTTCCGCCGTGCGGCTGCTCACCGCGCCGGACGGCGCAGCCGAGACCGCACACGGCCTGTTTTGGGCGGGTATGGACGGCGACGCGGCGGAATGGTGGGAATGCCATTTCGCGCCGCCGGAGCGCGGGCTGTATTGGTACCGTTTTGCACTGACTACGGCGCACGGCGAGCGTTGGCTGGAACGGCAGCCGGACGGCAAGGCGTCGCTGTCCGCCGCAGCCGGCGGATGCCCGTGGCAGCTGACGGCCTACGCCGCGGATTTCACTACGCCGGACTGGCTGGCCGGCGGGGTGATGTACCAGATCTTTCCCGACCGCTTTGCCCGGTCGGGCGCGCCGAAAGAGGGCGTGCCGGAGGATCGGATTCTTCGCGCGGACTGGGGCGGACAGCCGGTCTGGCAGCCGGACGCGGACGGAAAAATCCGCAACAACGACTATTTCGGCGGTGATTTGCGCGGTATCGAGCAGGCGCTGGACCGGCTGGCGATGCTGGGCGTGACCTGCCTGTACCTTAACCCCGTGTTTGAGGCGCATTCCAATCACCGCTATGACACCGCCGATTACACCCGCATTGATCCGCTGCTGGGCAGCGAGGCGGATTTTGCCTCGTTGGTGCGTACGGCGGCGCAGTTGGGGATCCGCGTGTTGCTGGACGGCGTGTTCAGCCATACCGGCGCGGACAGCCGCTATTTCAATCAGCAGGGGCGCTATCCGGATGTCGGCGCGTATCAGTCTCAGGAATCGCCGTATGCGCCATGGTATCAGTTCCGCCGCTGGCCGGACGATTTTGTGTGCTGGTGGGATATTCTGACGCTGCCGACCGTGGACAAAAACAATCCGGATTTTTTGCGGTATATCACGGGTGAGGACGGCGTGGCGCGCCGCTGGCTGGCGGCGGGAGCGGCCGGCTGGCGGCTGGACGTGGCGGACGAGCTGACCGACGCGTTTCTGGACGCGCTGCGCACAGGCGTCAAGGCGCAGAAGCCGGACGCGCTGCTGCTCGGCGAGGTCTGGGAGGACGCGAGCAACAAGGAAAGCTACGGCCGGCGGCGGCGGTATCTGCTGGGCGATCAGCTGGACAGCGTGATGAACTACCCGTTCCGCAACGCCGTGCTGGCGTTTTTGCGCGGCGGCGCGGCGCAGGATTTTTTCAATATTGTCGGGGACATTGTAGAAAATTATCCGCCGCAGGTCGTGCGGCTCCTGATGAACCATCTCGGCACGCACGATACCGAACGGCTGCTCACCGCGCTGGCGGGCGAACCGTGTGCCGGGCGCGGACGCGACTGGCAGGCGGCCACCCATTTGACCGCGGAGCAGCGGGAGCGCGGTCTCCGCTTGGTGCGGCTGGCGGCGGCGCTGCAATACTGCCTGCCCGGCGTGCCGTGCATCTATTACGGCGACGAAGCCGGGATGGAGGGCTATGGCGATCCGTTCAACCGCGGCTGCTACCCGTGGGGGAGAGAGGAACGCGAGCTGCTGCTGTGGTACCGCAAGCTGGGGCAGCTGCGCCGCATCGCGCCCGCGCTGCTCGAGGGGCGGTTTACGCCGCTGAACGCACCGGAAAGCGTCGTCTGTTTCGAGCGGCGGGACGGCAGCGCGGCGTTGCTGTGCGCCGTCAACCGGAGTGAGCAGGAACAGGCCGCCGTGCTGCCCGCCGTCTGGCAAAACCGGACGGTCAATCTGGGCGGCGGCCGCGTGGAGGCGGATACGCTGATCCTGCCGCCGCTGGACTGCGCGATTCTGGTGGACAATACGCCGGAAGAGCCGGCATGAATAAAGATACAGCAATGCCCGCTCCGTCGGAGGACGGTGCGGGCATTTTTGACGTCGTCGCTGCTTCTACGGCAAAAGCACGAAGGGCTCTCTGCCCGGCAGCGGGGCGTCGGGCAGTGGCAGCTCCGGCTGCAGCTCGACAAGATGCTTCCAGTATTTTTTCGGCATATGCTGCCGGCGCAGGGCGGGATTGATGCGCTCCTTGATGGCGACCGTATCGTAAAAGGTTTTCCACAGCCGCCGCCACTGCACTTCGTCCGCCGCATAGGCGGGCAGGTTTTCCGGCGACTCGTCGGTAATGTACCAATCGCGCCGGTCGTATACGCCGGTTTGCCTGTGCGTTTTGTCATGGATGAGAAAGGGCTGCACGTGAAAACGCGCCGCAAAATGCGGCATGATCAGCGGCAGAATCGCGTAATCGGGCGAGATTTCCCCATAGTAGATCCCGCCCTCCAGACGTGAAAAGCGCACAAATTCGATGAGCAGTCCCGCTTGTCGTGTTACAAGCGCGCACAGCTTGTCGATGGCGATTACCCGCTCATCGGTGATTTTCCGGTGAATGAGCGTGCCGATTTCTATTCCGAATCGTATATATTGGTAGATAATATCCCCTCGGTTTACGCTTTCGGACAAAAACGCTGTCCAGATTTTTTCATAGCCGGTCTCACCTAACCGCCGCTGCACGCCGGCGATTACCCGCTGCGCCTTCGCCTCGTCGGTCGCGATCTCGGTATAGGACACGTTCAGCTGCTGCTGGCAGCTGTCGCAGCCGACGATCGACACCGGCGCGGGACGGCGGGCATACGCCTCAAACACCGCCGTCAGCAGCCCGTCGAAGGTTTCGTCGTAAATATACGCTATATCTGTCCGCTCAGACATTTGACCATATCCTCCCGTCCCGGCAGCAAATGCGGCATGTCCAGCCACGTCAGCTGCTGCGGGACTTCGCCCATTGGCAGCGAGCCGGGGCGCATGCGCACATCCGCCGTCAGATTCTGATAGATAAAGCTCTCTTTCAACCGCACGCCGGGCAGCATCTGCCCTTTGCAGGTGATAAAGTACATCGCGCGCTTGAGCACGACGCCGATTTTTTTCAGATCGGGGAAATCCAGCGTGCCGGCACGCCGCGCGGTCAGGATGCGCAGCGCCGATTTCACGCCGATACCCGGCACGCGCAGCAGCAGCTCTTTATCCGCACGGTTGATCTCCACCGGGAACTGTTCCAGATGGTGCAACGCCCAGTTGCATTTCGGGTCGAGCAGCGGATCGAGCGACGGATGCTGCTCGTCCAGCAGCTCCTCCACCTGAAATCCGTAATACCGCAGCAGCCAATCGGTTTGGTACAGCCGGTGTTCCCGCAGCAGGGGCGGCGGCTGGTTTTGGGGCAGCAGGGCGCTGGTACCGACCGGAATATACGCGGAGTAGAAAACGCGCTTCATATTATACTTTTTATACAGCCCGGCTGCCAGCCGCATGATCTGCCAATCGCTGTCCGGTGTTGCGCCGATGATCATCTGCGTGCTCTGCCCCGCCGGCACAAAGGTGGGCGTGTGGCGGTATACCGCCAGCTCCTGCTTGTTTTGCGCAATGCCGTCGCGAATGGCGGACATCGGGCGCAGGATCGCGTCTTTTTTCTTGTTCGGCGCGAGTACCTGCAAGCTCCGCTCGCTGGGCAGCTCGATGTTGACGCTCATGCGGTCGCACAGATGCCCCAGCTTATCCACCAGCTCCTGCGAACAGCCGGGAATCGCCTTGGCGTGGATGTAGCCGTTGAAATGATGCTCACCGCGCAGCAGCTCAAGCGTGCGGCACATCCGCTCCATGGCCGTATCCGGGCTGTGGATCACGCCGGAGCTGAGAAACAGCCCCTCGATATAATTGCGGCGGTAAAATTCCATGGTCAGGTTCGCCAGCTCCTCCGGCGTGAAGGTCGCGCGCGGAACGTCGTTGGAACAGCGATTGACGCAATATTGGCAGTCATAAATGCAGACGTTGGTCATCAGTACCTTCAGCAGCGAAATGCACCGCCCGTCGGCCGCAAAGCTGTGGCAGATGCCGGGGGCGCAGGTGTTGCCCAGCATCCCGGTCGAGGCGGAACGATTAACGCCGCTCGAGGTACACGCCGCATCATACTTCGCAGAATCGGTCAGAATTTCCAGCTTTTCCAGCAGCTCCACCCACAAACGCCTCCAAAAATCGAACTTATGTTTGTAGTATACACCGCTTTGCACACAATGTCAAACATTTGTTCTTACCGAGAGAAATTTTTTGCTGCGGAAAAATCAAGACGGGCTGCATCCGATGTATCGGATGCAGCCCGTGGTCGAGTATCTGGTTTTATTCGGACAACTTGGCAATTGCCGCCAGTGTGCGTTCTACCAGCTCGTCGATATCAACGCAGTCGTTGCCGGGAATCGAGGTGGAAAGTCCTTCCGAGAACGGCGCCGTCCAAACCGCCGGGATCGCCTGCGCGCCATGCATCATGCCCATGATCGAACCGACCGTCGCGCCGTTGCAGTCCGTGTCAAACCCGCACTGCACGACAAGACAGATTGCCTTGCCGAAATCGCCCGCTCCGCAGAGCAGCCCCATCGCAACGATCATCGCATTGGAGATTGTGTGGCACCAACCGTGACCGGTAAACTCGTTGAAAGCGGCGTGGATGCCCGCCATGATCGCGTCCGCGTCCTGTCCGGCACGATACCACGCCAGCACCTGCTCCACTTTTTCCCGCATCCGGCACTTCTGCGGCAGCTCATCCAGACCGATTTCGATCAGCTGCGCCGGGTCGCTGCAATACGGCGCGGCAGCGAGCATAGCCGCTACCCACATTTCACCGTAGATGCCGTTTTTGACATGGGAAATGGAGGCGTCCCGCCACGCCATCTCCGCGGCTGCACGCGGGTTGCCCACGTTAAGATAGCCGAAAAAGTCAGCGCGGATCTGCGCGCCGATCCATTCCCGGTAAGGGTTGTTCTCAGTCGCGGTCTGCGGCGCGCGCAGCCCCATCGTCGCGTTGCGGTACGCGACGCGTTCCGCTGTACACACGGCGAAATACGGCAGCCAGAAAAGCCACGCCTCCAGTACATCGTTCGGGCGGAAATTCACGCCATAGGTTTCCACCAGCTTCAGTCCGAGCACGGTATAATTGGTGTCATCGTCGATGGGCGCGCGGCCGTGTACGCGGTCAGCCCAGCAGTTGTCCACATTCAGCTTGAATTCTTCGATCAGTTCCGGCGTGAAATCCTTGCTCTCGATGTAACGGTGCAGCGGATAGTTGCCGGTCTTTTTCAGCAGCGCGTGCAGTTCCGGCGTGCGCCAGCCTTCGACCGGCTTGCCGAGCAGGCAGCCGGCGATGCGTCCCAGCCACGCGCCGCGTACGGCGTTGCGCAGCGTTTCTTTCGGCAGCGTTCCCGAAACCGTATGCCGCGCAGCCGGACGGGCGGCGCGGATCTCCTCCAGTGCGGACGGCTCGTCAAACGGAAAATCCTCCCGCTGCGGGGCGGCATCCATCTGGCGGCGCACCGCCGATGCCAATTCCTCGTATTGCAAGCTCGCCTGATTTTTTTGGATCGTTTCACAGATCGTGCGGAAATCCTCAACCGCGCGGCCTTCATCCATGGCTTGCTGCCATTCTACCTCCATGTCTTGTGATAAGCGCATCCAAGCCTGATACTCCAACATCGTTTCATCCCGTCCTTTACAAATACAAAAATAAGGTGTATAACCAGTATATAACACATATTTGCGCTTTTCTGCGCAGAAAGGAGCAGTTATTGTGCAAAAACAATCGTCTTTGCCGCACGCTTTTTTGGAAAGCCTTGTGGATTTCCCGTCGGAATTTCCTTTGATTTGGTTTTCGCATCAGCAGGGCGGCAACGATCTGAACCGTTTGCATATCCACAACGGGGTAGAGATCGGGCTATGTATCAGCGGAAGCGGTATTTTTGCCGTCGGCAGCCGGCTGTATCCGTTCACGCGGGGCGACGTATCCGTTGCTTTTGCACGGCAGCCGCATATTGCTCACAGCCCGGACGGTTCGCCCAGCCGTTGGCTGTTCCTGACGGCGGATTTGGAGGCGATGGGGATCGGCGACAACGACAATAGCGCCGGCCTGCCGGGTGTGTTTTCGGGCTGCGCGCATCCCGCCATTGCGGCGCTTACACAGATGGTGTTTGAGGAGCTGCGGGAGAAGAAAACGGAATATACCGTGATGGTACGGCATCTGTTGGCGGCGCTGTATACCGCCTGGGAGCGGGAGCGCCGTCCGACGGCGTATAAGCCGGACGCACAAGCCGCCAATCCGCTGCTGACCGCCGTGCTGCCGGCGCTGGAGCGCATGACGACCGGCTATGCACAACCGCTGAGCGTAGCGGAGCTGGCGCAGGTATGCCATTTCAGCGTGCCGCATTTCCGGCGCAGCTTCAAGCTGGCGACCGGCACGTCCCCCTGGGAATACCTCACCGAGGTGCGTATGCGCATGGCGCGGGCGCTGCTGCTGGAAACCGACCGGCCGGTCACCGCCATATCCGAAGAGGTGGGGTATAACAGTCTCAGCTCCTTCCACCGTCATTTTCAGAAGATATACGGGCAGACGCCCCTTGCCTGCCGCCATCATACGGGATGAACGTGCGGCGCGGGTACGGCGGCAGGCGAACGGAAGCCCCTAGATGGATTTTCCGTTTCGGCAATATTCCGGAATGGTAACGACCTGCTCCAAATTAAAAGCACCCGTACGAGAAGCTCATACGGATGCCGAAAAGGCGTTTACAGTGACTATCCCGCCGCTGCCGCGTCTTTTTTAAAAGATATCCAGCAATTCGCTCAGGCTGCGGATCTCCGTCACATTTTCCGGAGACGCGCCCTTGCCGAACGCGTCCATATAGATCGGGCGCATATGTGCGGCCGCCGCACCCTGAATATCGTTGACCGGGTGGTCGCCCACATACACACAGCTTTCGCACGCCACGCCCAAGCGGGCGGCGACGCGGCGGAAGATCTCCGGATTCGGCTTGTGCACGCCCTCGTCGCCGGACACGACCGCAATATCCACCAGCGGGCGCAGACCGCTGACGTCTAGCTTGCGGTTTTGCTGTACCCGCGGCCCGTTGGTCAGGATGCCGAGCAGATAGCCCCGCTGCCGTAGCGCGGTCAGCACCTCCACCGTGTCCGGAAACAGCGTGGAATATTCCGGGAAGCGAAACTGGAATTCCCGATACAGCTCCTCGGCGGACGGGCCGTCCGTCCATCCCCACGTTTCGCGCAGCAGGGCGAAATAGTCGAGATACACCACATAGCCGCCGTTATTGGCACGCAGCATGAAATCCGCGCGCGCCTCCTTTTCCTGCAGCGACAGCTGAGGAAAATATTTTTGAAAGAAAAAGTCCTCATATTTCCGGAAGGCGACCGCACGGTTTTGCAGCGTGTCGTCAAAATCAAACAGGATCGCGCGCACGCCCTCGTCCGCATCGCCGCAAACCGCGCGGCGGGCAACCTTTTCGTCGCGGATGATCTGCTTTTGCAGTTCCTCCAGCGAGGGGAACTGCATTTCGTCCCGCAAAAAACGAACCAGCGATACCGGCACGTTCTGTCCGTAGAGATCGCCGCTGAACTGCGGAATCCACGTTTCCGCAAGCGGTGCATCCGCGCCCACCGTCGGACGCAGCCCGATATTGGTCACGCCGTGCGTCACCTTGCCGTTCACCTCCACGCTGGAGGCATACACGCCGAAGCGCGGGCGCACAAAGTGCGCGGGCAACGGCTGGTTGATGGTCGGCGTGCCGAGCAGTCTGCCGACATGCTGCCCCCCGACGACCGTGAAATCAATCGTGAACGGATGCCCCAGCAGGCGGGACGCCTCCTGTACCTGTCCGTTTTCGATCAGGCGGCGGATACGGCTGGCGCTGACCGGCGCGCCGTCTATCTGCACCGCGTCCACGGCGATTACCTCAATGCCGTAGGGCGCGCACAGCTCCTGCAGCTGCGCCGCATCGCCCGTTCCGCCTTTGCCGAAGTGATAATTGAAGCCGCAGCAGACGCGTACGGCGTGCAGCGTTTCGTGCAGGATCACGCGCACGAAATCCGCCGGCGACAGGTCGCGCAGCGAGGCGAAATCCGCCTCAAACAGCTCCTCTACGCCGATCGATTCCAACAGCCGTTCCTTTCCCGCCGCCGACAGCAGATCCCACGCATTCTTTTTGGGCAGGTTTGCCGGCTCGGCGAAGGTGAACAGCGCGGAGGTCGTCCCTTCCATGCCCACCGCACGGGAGATCACCGCGCGGTGCCCGATATGCACGCCGTCAAATTGCCCCAGCGCCACCGCCCGCGGCACAGCCGGCGGCGCGATTTTCCCGGGGATGGTATAGGTAGTCAACACGTGTTCCTCCTAATACTACAAAAACAGGCGGGCGACGCGCAGTTCCTCGTCCTGCGGGCTGCCCAGCCCCAAAAACGCGCCGTCCGCGCCGTATACCCGCGTCAGGCCGCAGACCGGCTCCTTGAGCCGATCCAGCGCAAGCGCGCCGCCGTTGCCGAAACGCACGCTTTGCGCGGGCGTGACCGTGATCGCCGGATAAACCGCGAACGCGCTGTCCACGGGCAGCAGCCGCTGCGGCAGCGTTCCGTCCGCCGCCAGCTCCCGCGCCTGTTCCAGCGTTACACAGCTGTCCAGCCCGTAGCCCGCCGCCATCGTGCGCCGCAGCGCGGTCATCACTGCGCCCACGCCACCCAACGCCTGCCCAAGATCGTGGCACAGGCTGCGGATGTAGGTGCCTTTCGAGCAGGCGCAATCCAGCGTCAGCTCGCCGGCCGCCGGATCCCAGTCTACAATATCCAGCGAATAAATGGTGACAGGACGCGCCTCCCGCTCAATCTCCACGCCCTGCCGCGCCAGCTCATACAGCCGTACGCCGTCCTTTTTGAGCGCGGACATCATGGGCGGTACCTGTGAAATCGCGCCGCGAAAAGCCGGCAGTGCCCGCTCAATGTCCGCCAGCGAGGGCAGCGGCTTGCCGGTCGGCGTCAGCGTTCCCCACACATCTTGCGTGTCGCTGGTACAGCCGAAGCGCAGCGTCGCGACGTAGCGCTTGTCGTGTACGGGCAGCCATTCCAACGCCCGCGTGGCGTTGCCGACGAGCAGCGGCAGCACGCCGGTCGCCATGGGATCGAGCGTCCCCGCGTGTCCGATTTTTTTCACGCCCAGCAGGCGGCGCGCCACGGCGCAGCACAAAAACGACGTCATTTCCTGCGGCTTATCCAAACAAAGTATCCCGTTCATCGCGGCTCCTTTCGCAGGGGGGGAACTTCCTACAATCAAACGATAGCCGGCACGACCTCCGCGATCGCGGCAAGCACCGTTTTCACCGCCGCGTCCATCGGCCCCTTGACCGTGCAGCCGGCGGCACGCATATGCCCGCCGCCGCCCAGTACGGCACAGATCGCCGATGCGTCGGCATGGTTGCCGGTGCGCACGCTGACTTTAAATGTGCCGTCCGCCTTTTCCCGCATCGTGACGCCAACCCAGACGCCTTCGATCTGACGCGGGATGGGCGCCAGGCCCTCCATGTCGTTTTCGCCCGCGCCGCTTTCGCGCACCATGTCGTTGGTGATGCCCATCACGGCGCAGCGGCCGTCAAAATAAAACGTCATTTTATCCAGCGCCAGCCGTTCCAGCTCCACGCGTGCGCGGGATTTGATATCGAACATGGCACGGTTGATCTGTTCCGTACGGATGTCCAGATCCATCATATCCGCCGCCGCCCGGTGTGTCGCGGCGGTGGTATTGGAATATTTGAAGCAGCCGGTATCGGTAGCGATACCGGTATACAGGCACTCCGCCATCGGCGCATCCAGCGGCACGCCCAGCGCGCGGATCACCTCATAAACGACCATGGCGGTGGCGGCGCATTCCGCGTCCAGCAGCAGCTCGCGCGCATAATGCGTATTCGAGCCGTGATGGTCGATGCACAGATTCACCGCATCCTTGTACACACTCAGCTTGGCTCCCAGCAAACGCGTGTCCGCCACATCCACCGCGCAGATGAACGCCGGCTCAAACGCCTGATCGGCCAGCCGTTCGGTCATGTACGCGTATTTTTCCGGGATGGCGTCGCTGCATACGACCTGTGCGGCTTTTCCGAGGCAGCGCAAAGCCCGGCACAGGCCGAAGCCGGAGCCGAGCGTATCGCCGTCAGGGTATTGATGCGTCAAAATGAGGATACGCTCCGCCTGCCGCAAACGGGCGGCGGCCTCCTCCACCGAAATCAGAGTTGTCATCGCCGATACCTTGCCTTTCTGTGTCTGGGAAAATCCGGAACGCCGGCGAAAACGCGGCCGGCTCACAAGGCTTCCCTCAGGAACGTTCCTTTTCTTTTTCCAAATCCAGCAGTGTTTTCGCAATGCTGGCGCTGTACTCGATGGAGTCGTCGGCAATGAAACGCAGCTCCGGCACGTGGCGCAGATGCAGCGCACTGCCCAGACTGCGGCGCATATAGCCGGCGGCGGACGTCAGCCCCTTCACCGCCGACTTGGCGGCTTCCATGCCGTCCATCGAGCTGACATAGACCTTGGCATAGGACAGGTCGTTGGTGACCTCCACCCGCACGATACTGACCAAGCCGGTCACGCGCGGATCCTTCACCGTGCGCAGAATCGCTGTCAGTTCACGCAAAATATCTTCATTGGTGCGATCCAGTCGATAGCTGGCCATACCAAACCCTCCTGCTTGTTCCGCCCGGCCGGGCCGACCGGGCGAATTCTTCATGCGGCTAAGGCGCAAAACGTCTTAGTCGCGGTATTCCTCGATAATGTAGGTTTCGTAAATATCGCCTTCGCGGATATCGTTGAAGCGTTCCAGCCCGATACCGCATTCATAGCCCTGCGCGACTTCCTTCACGTCGTCCTTGAAGCGCTTCAGGGACGAAACTTTGTCCTCCGCGATCACGATACCGTCGCGCACCACGCGGATG
>CATWUX010000013.1 GCA_958354085.1 uncultured Oscillospiraceae bacterium
CCCCACTTATTAGATAGTATATCATACTGTCTAACAAATGGGGTGCAGTTCATTTCGGCAGCTCCCGCTGTTATTTTTTAAGGCTGTTCAGCCTATTTTCAATTGTAAGCGGAACTTATCCGAGATCATGGCAATGAATTCGCTGTTTGTCGGTTTTCCGCGCCCGTTATGGATCGTATAACCAAAATACGAATTCAGCACATCCACATCGCCGCGGTCCCAGGCAACTTCGATGGCATGACGAATCGCACGTTCCACGCGCGAGGAGGTGGTCGCGTGCTTTTTGGCCACCGCCGGATATAAACGCTTGGTAACGGCATTGATGATCTCTTCGTCTTCGATCGCCATAAGGATGGCATCCCGCAGATATTGATAGCCCTTGATATGCGCCGGCACACCGATCTGGTGAATGATTTCCGTTACTCGCATCTCCAAACTGTTTCCGTTATTGACGGTCGGCGGCGTTACCGCCGTGCGGCGAATCGGTTCCATGTTCGCTTTCCCGCACAGTGACAAAATGCGCTCGGACATCTCGTCCGCATCAAAGGGCTTGAGAAAATAGTAATCGGCCCCTGCCAATAACGCTTCCCGTTCTAAAGTCGGATTGTCAAAACTGGACATGACCATAAATTGGGGATTTTGTACCAGCCTCTGAGCCTTTACGCCCTTGATAACACCAATCGCATCCAAACGAGGCAGGAAAAAATCCATAATAACTACATCCGGATGAACCTTCGTAATCACTTCGACTAATTGACGTCCGTCTTTCTCCACATTTTCTACGTCTATACCATGCGCACGCATGACATCTGCACAGGGTTTTCCAAAATGCTCGCTGTTATCGGCTAAAATGACTTTAATCTTCTTTTCCATCGTTGAACCCCCAATACTTTTTGCCGGCACCATAAGATTACCATAAATTGGAAAATTTTTCAATACTCTGGAAATTATTTATTTTGCTTTTTCCGTCATGAAAGCGGGGTTTCGCTAAGAAAATGTAAGAAACTCCGACATACGAGCTGTCGAAAAAGAACGGAAAGCCGGATTTTGACAAGAGAATAGACTTTTTCGATTGCACTTTTACCAAAAAACGTGATAAAAGTTTGGATACCTGCCGAATTTGGGATTATGCCGCGGGTTTTTCCAGCTGTTCAGCTAAAGAATCCGCTGTTTTCAGCATATTTTCCGCGAAAATGGCGAATCCTTTTGTCGGATCATTGACAAAAACGTGCGTCACAGCGCCGACCAGCCGCCCATCCTGCAGGATCGGCGAACCGCTCATCCCCTGTACAATGCCGCCGGTTTTTTCCAGAAGAGTTTTATCCGTGATCACAATGACCATGTTGCGCGTCGGTGAAGAATCGTTATAGCGCACCTGATCGATCCGAATCGTAAAAGTTTGCGGGGTCACACCGTCAATCGTGGTGATAATCTGTGCCTCGCCGGTATGCACCTGCTGTTTCATTGCCACCGGAATCGCCGGATTGCTGACCGGAACACGGGAAAGCCGGCCATACACGCCCGTTTCGCAATTGATATGCAAATTTCCCAGCAAGCCTTCCTCAAAGCCGCCGCGCAATTCGCCCGGATCGCCGCTGATACCGGGTTCCACGCTGTAAATCCGCGCAGGCACAATTTCGCCGGAAGCAATGGGTAAAATTTCGCCGGTATCCACGTCACAGACCGCATGCCCAAGGCCGCCGAATACTTGCTCCTGCGCGTCATAAAAGGTCATCGTCCCGATTCCGGCCGAGCTGTCCCGTACCCATAAACCCGCTTTATACCGACTTTCGTTCACCGACTTTGCCGGCACAAAGGATACGGTAAAAGAGAGATTATCCCGCCGGATAACGAAGTGCATGGTTTTTCCGCCCGATTTTTCCACATGCGACGCCACTTCCTCCGTGCGATTGACTTTTTCTCCGTCTATGCTTTCGATCACATCGCCCACCTTAATTCCCGCGCTGCGCGCCGGATTGTAAGGGCCGTTTGCGGTATCCACATCCGACATACCCACGACCAGCACACCGTCGGTAAACATCTTGATACCGAATGGTGTGCCGCAGGGCACCACCACCGGCGTATCCACCACCTTGACCGCGATGCTCTTGACCGGGAACAAGCCGAACAGACGCAGGGAGGCGGAATACGTGCTGCCGGCTTGCAGCGCGGACACCTGCACCGACGAACCCTCGGCTGTTTTTTGATCCGTTACGGAAACAGCGCCGTTGAGCGCCAAAGCGGACCCCTCCGCCACCCAGAACTGTTCCGGCATCGTACTGGATAAGCGCGCCACCGCCGTCAACACCAGCGCGCACATCACGGTCAGAACCAGACAGCTTTTTTGAATCACCCTTTTCATAAAGCCCCATTTCTCCGCAGCTCTTTTATTTGTTTTAAAAAATCCGTTTGCTGCGGCCAACCGATTTTTTGAAATTTTTATGCGGTTAAAAAGAAACCGTTATTACTTTTCCACTCGCTAAAAAAACTATTTACCCATCTTTTTTTTCTCACAATATAGTTTATGGATGCGTTTCCATGGAAATTTTTTTGAATTTCTTGTGGTTTTTCAAAAAAATATGCTATACTGAATTTAAAATCTATGTTCGGAGCTGCGGGCAAACGCACGATTCCTTTATTGTATGTATTGTCCGCGAAAAAATTCAAAAAATCGGACAGGAGGGGCTTTATGAAAATTGCGGTCATCGGCAGCCGTCACGCCTCCGGACGTACAGCCGCACAGATTCTCAAAGAGCTGCCCGCTTATACCTCCGAAATCGTCAGCGGCGGCGCCGCCGGTACGGATACCGCTGCGGAACAAGTCGCCCTTATTCTTTCTTTGCCGATAAAAATTTTTTATCCGGATTATGCGCGCTACGGCAAAGCGGCGCCGCTTATGCGCAATCTGGAAATCATCGATTATGCAGATGAGGTGCTGGCGTTCTGGGACGGCTCCTCCCGCGGCACACAGCACGTCATCGCGCAATGTATCCGAAAAGGAAAACCGGTGCGCATCGTTCCGCTCGATCTGGGAAAGGAGACGCATCCGCTGCCGTAAATGAACAATAGCCTCTCCCTTATAAAAGGGAGAGGCCATTGTTCATTTACTTGTGTATTGATCGCTTTTTACATTTTCCGATGTTATTCGACATCCTGCAAAGCGGCAAAGTCTTCCTCACCGGTGCGCACCTTGACGACGCGCTCGACGGCGTAAACAAAGATCTTGCCGTCGCCTATATGTCCGGTATAAAGGGTTTGCTTAGCGGTGTCGATCACCTTCTGCACCGGGATCTTGCTGACAACGACCTCAACCTGCACCTTGGGCAACAGCGTCGCGTCCATTTCCACGCCGCGGTATTTCTCTCCGGCGCCCTTCTGCAAGCCCATGCCCATGACCTGTGTAACGGTCATGCCGGTCACGCCAATCGCATTCATCGCGTTTTTCAGGCTCTCCAGCATCGCCAGCTTCACGATCATAACGACCTTATGCATACCGGTATTCAAATCAGCGGCACGCACAACCGGTACAGACGCGTCGACCTGCGCCGGCGTTGCCTTGTCAATATCGCTCTCGCCCAAATCCGTATTTTCGTTCACGGACAGCTCCGCATAGGTGGCATCCTGCACGACAAAGCCGGAATAGGCCGAGGCCAAACCATGCTCGTGCAAATCCAAGCCTTCGATCTCCACATTTTGCGGTACGCGCAGGCCGATTGTCTTATCGATGATTTTAAAGACGATAAACATGACCACCAAAACATAAGCCGCCACACTGACAACGCCGAGCGCCTGAACGCCGAGCAACTTGAAACCGCCGCCGTAGAACAAACCGGTATCCGTGGCAAACAAGCCAACCGCCAATGTTCCCCACGCGCCGTTTAAGCAGTGGACCGTCACCGCGCCGACCGGGTCGTCGATCTTGGCCACTTTATCGAAAAATTCCACACCGAATACGCACAGGACGCCGGACACGACACCGATTACCGCGGCTGCCCACGGCTCAACGGTATCACAACCCGCAGTGATGGCGACAAGGCCGGCCAAAGCCGCGTTAAAGGTCAGCGAAACATCAGGTTTCTTATAACGGATCCACGTGATGATCATGGTCACAACGGTTGCTACCGCGGCAGCCAGATTCGTGTTAAAGAAGATCAAGCCGGCACTGTTCATTGTGTCGTCGCCGGTCATCGAAATGGTGGAACCGCCGTTAAAGCCGAACCAGCAGAACCAGAGGATAAAGACGCCCAACGCCATCGCGGTCAGGTTGTGGCCCGGAATAGCGCGCGGCTTTCCGTCCTTGCCGTATTTTCCGATACGCGGGCCAAGCATCGCGGCGCCCAGCATCGCAATTACGCCACCGACAAAGTGCACCGCCGTGGAACCGGCAAAATCATGGAATCCGAGACTGGACAGCCAGCCGCCGCCCCAGATCCAGTGACCGCTGATCGGATACACAACCAAGCTGATAGCGGCGGAATAAAGACAATACGCTTTGAAATTCGTACGTTCCGCCATTGCACCGGACACGATCGTCGCGGCGGTCGCGCAAAAGACAGTTTGGAAAATTGCAAACACCCAGATGGGCAGCCCGTTTCCAAGGAATGAATAATCACCGAGAATCAGCGGATCAAAACCGCCGATCAACGGGCCTGTTCCGGCAAACATCAGGCCGAACCCGACCAACCAGAAGCAAGGCGTACCGATACAAAAATCCATCATATTTTTCATGAGGATATTGCCGGTGTTTTTGGCGCGGGTCAGTCCCGCTTCACACAGCGCAAACCCAGCCTGCATAAAGAAGACCAGTGCTGCTCCCACCAATGTCCACAATACATCAGCAGAATTGTACATAACGATAACCTCCTCTAAAAAATCGGCGTGTACTCCGTTTATTTTCGGAGTACACGCCATTGTGTACGTTTATATAAGCTGTGCCGGTCGAATCAGACGCTGAACAACAGCGCGCCGTAGGTCGGATACGGCCAGTATTTCTCACCGACCAAGCTTTCCATCTCATCGGCGACCGCCCGCAGCTCCTGCATGGCGGTAAACACGCTTTCGCGGTAGAACATCGCGGCCTCGGCGGCGTCCGTCTTGTTTTTAGCCTCCAGCAGCGTCTTATCCAGCTCATCCGCTTTCTTGTACAGGCAATTGCACAACGCGGACAGCCGCGATACCAGCGCCGTTTCGCTCTCACACGTCAGCTGCGGACACAGGGATTTTGCCGCCAACGCCGTCTCACTCAACCGTTTGATATAGGTATAAGCGGCGGGCAAAATATCCTTCTTCACCATGTCCACCATGGTCAGTGCCTCAATGGACAGCACCTTGCCGTAATTCTCCAGCAAGATCTCGCAGCGGGAACGTACCTCGGTTTCGGTGAAAATATGGTGCTTGACGAACAGGTTGATGTTCTTCGGATCGCAGAAATGCGGAAGTGCTTCCGCGGTGGAATGCAGATTCGGCAAACCGCGTTTCTCCGCTTCGACCAGCCACGCCTCGTCATAACCGTTGCCGTTAAAGATGATGCGCTTATGCTCCTTGATGGTGGTTTTAATCAGCGTATTCAGCGCACTCTGGAAGTCAGGCGCCTGCTCCAAAACATCCGCAAACTGATCCAGCTCTTCGGCAACGATGGTATTGAGCACGATGTTCGGGCCGGAGATGGACAGCGTCGAGCCGAGCATCCGGAACTCGAATTTGTTGCCCGTGAACGCGAACGGCGAGGTGCGGTTGCGGTCGGTGGTGTCCTTGGGGAAATGCGGCAGCACATCCACGCCCACCTGCATCTCGCCGGCTTCGTGGCCGTTATACGGCACACCGGATTCAATGGCCTCCAGAATACCGGTCAGCTCATCGCCGAGGAACATGGACACAACCGCCGGCGGCGCTTCGTTCGCGCCCAGACGGTGATCATTGCCCGCCGTCGCTACGGAAATACGCAGCAGATCCGCGTATTCATCCACCGCCTTGATGACCGCGGTCAGGAACAGCAAAAACTGCGCGTTCTCCGACGGCGTTTTGCCCGGATCCAGCAGATTGACGCCGGTGTTGGTGGAAATCGACCAGTTGTTGTGCTTACCGGAGCCGTTGACGCCGGCAAAGGGCTTTTCATGCAGCAGGCAGGCCAGCCCGTGACGGTCCGCGACTTTTTTCATCAGCTCCATTGTCAGCTGGTTGTGGTCGGTCGCGATATTGGTGTTGCTGAAAATCGGCGCCAGCTCATGCTGCGCGGGCGCGACCTCATTATGTTCGGTCTTGGCAAGAATGCCCAGCTTCCACAGCTCCTGATCCAGATCCGCCATAAACGCCGCCACGCGGGGCTTAATCGAACCGAAATAGTGATCCTCCAGTTCCTGGCCTTTCGGCGGCTTTGCACCGAACAGCGTCCGGCCGGTGTAAACCAGATCCTTCCGCTGTGCCCACAAGGCCTTATCCACCAGGAAATATTCCTGCTCCGGGCCGACCGTTGTCGTCACGCGCGTTACGTCGGTATTGCCGAACAGCCGCAGAATACGCAGTGCAGCGCGGTTGATCGTTTCCATCGAGCGCAGCAACGGCGTTTTTTTGTCCAGCGCCTCGCCGGTATAGGAGCAGAAAGCCGTGGGGATGCACAAAACGCCTTCCTTTATAAAGGCATAAGAGGTGGGATCCCATGCTGTATAACCGCGCGCCTCAAATGTGGCACGCAGGCCGCCGGACGGGAACGAGGAGGCATCCGGTTCGCCCTTGATCAGCTCTTTGCCGGAAAATTCCATAATGACTTCGCTGTCGCCCGACGGGGAGATGAAGCTGTCGTGCTTTTCCGCTGTGATGCCGGTCATCGGCTGGAACCAGTGCGTAAAGTGCGTAGCACCTTTTTCCACAGCCCAGTCCTTCATGGCGTTCGCCACCACGTTGGCAACGGAGATGTCGAGAGCCTTGCCCTCCTGAATCGTTTTCTTGAGCGCCTTGTAGGTTTCCTTCGGAAGCCGCTCTTTCATGATCGTGTCGTTGAATACCATGCTGCCAAATGTCTCGGGTACACTGCTCATAACACACAACTCCTTTTGTCTAAAAAAAGAAAAGCGCTCACAGATGGTTTCCCATCCGCAAGCGCCTTTGCTTTGCATGTTCACAGTATACGCCCTGTGTCGGAAAATGTCAACCCCATTTTGCAAGTTTTTACATTTTAAATTGCAAAATATTTGAATTGATCCTTAAATATGGTTGATTTTTACAATATTACGATTTTTTCATTGTTTCTTCGTGCAAATCCATTGACAAATCGCCGGAGCGGGTGTATAGTAAAGGACATGAACAAAGGCGTTCATAAAAGGATACGGATAAGAGCCTCCGTATCCTTTTATGAACGCCTTTTCTTTTCAGCTTTAAGGAGGTAGGCATATGGTACAGGACAGACAACCGCTGCAGCGGGAGGGTGAGGTTCGCATCCCGTCCGGCTGCGCCATCGCCGGTATTTTTCAAAAGGACGGCAAACGCATTTCCGGTCGGTCGATCATAGATTCCATTTCGGTCATGCACGACCGTTCCAACGGCCTCGGCGGTGGCTTCGCCGGCTACGGCATTTATCCAGAATATAAGGATTTATATGCTTTTCATGTTTTTTATGACGACACAGCGGCGAAAACCGCCTGCGAAAGCTTTCTCGACCGGCATTTCGACATCGTGAATCTTTCCAAAATTCCGGTGCGGCGGATGCCGCAGATCACAAATGAGCCGCTGATCTGGCGCTATTTCGTTAAGCCGCATCATACCCGCCTGGAGGAAAGCCAGCTGGATGAACGCGAATACACGAACCGCTGCGTTATCCGCATCAACACCCACATCGACGGCGCGTATGTGTTCTCCTCCGGCAAGAACATGGGCGTGTTCAAAGCGGTCGGTTTTCCGGAGGACGTGGGCGAGTATTACCGGCTGGACGAATACGCGGGTTATTGCTGGACGGCGCACGGACGGTATCCGACCAACACCCCCGGCTGGTGGGGCGGTGCGCATCCGTTCGCGCTGCTGGATTATTCCATTGTACACAACGGCGAAATCAGCTCCTACGACGCGAATCGCCGCTACATTGAAATGTTTGGCTATCAGTGCAATCTGCAAACCGACACCGAGGTCATCACCTATATCGTGGACTTTCTGCACAGGCGGCAGGGGCTGTCTCTGGAAGAGCTGGCCAACGTCATCGCCGCGCCGTTCTGGTCAACCATCGAACAATACCCGCCTGAGCAGCGTGAACGGCTGACCTACCTGCGCAACACGTTCGCCTCACTGCTGATCACCGGACCGTTTTCGATCCTGCTCGGCTTTGACGGCGGCATGATGGCGCTCAACGACCGCCTCAAGCTGCGGTCGATGGTGGTAGGCGAAAAAGGCAGCACCGTTTACGTCGCCAGCGAAGAAAGCGCCATCCGCATCATTGAACCGGAGCTTGACCGTCTGTGGTCGCCGCGCGGCGGTGAACCGGTAATCGTGACATTAGAGGGAGGAAAGACACGATGATCCCCAATGACTTTATCTATCCGGAATATGAGCTTATCCGCAACGACGCGAAATGCATCACCTGTCGGGTATGCGAACGGCAATGTGCCAATGAGGTCACGCATTACGATGAGGAACGCGGCGTGATGGTCAGCGACGACAGCAAATGCGTCAATTGCCACCGCTGTGTGTCCCTTTGCCCCACCCGCGCCATCAAAATCGTCAAAAGCGATGACACCTACAAACAAAACGCCAACTGGAGTAACAGCACCATTTCGGCGGTTTACCGGCAGGCGGGCACCGGCGGCGTGCTGTTGTCCTCGATGGGCAATCCGGAACCCTTTCCCGTGTACTGGGATAAGATCCTGATTAATGCCTCACAGGTCACCAACCCTTCCATTGACCCGCTGCGTGAGCCGATGGAGGTCAAGACCTTCCTCGGCGCCAAGCCCACTGCGATCGAGCGCAACGCCGACGGCACGCTGAAAAACAATCTGCCGCCCCAGCTGGCGCTGAATGTCCCGATTCTGTTCTCCGCCATGAGCTACGGCTCCATCTCCTACAACGCGCATGCCTCGCTGGCACGCGCTGCCGAAGCGCTCGGCACCTTCTACAATACCGGTGAAGGCGGGCTTCACGAGGACTTTTACCAGTACGGGAAAAACACCATCGTACAGGTTGCGTCCGGCCGTTTCGGCGTACACAAGGACTATTTGGAGGCCGGCGCCGCCATCGAAATCAAAATGGGCCAGGGCGCCAAGCCGGGTATCGGCGGCCATCTGCCCGGCGCCAAAATCGTCGGGGACGTGTCCCGCACCCGCATGATCCCGGAGGGAGCGGACGCGATCTCCCCCGCTCCCCATCACGATATCTATTCCATTGAAGATCTGCGACAGCTCGTGTATTCGCTCAAGGAAGCCACCGGCTACAAAAAACCGGTTATCGTTAAGGTTGCCGCAGTACACAACGTGGCCGCCATCGCCTCCGGTATCGCCCGCTCCGGCGCGGATATTCTGGCGATCGACGGTTTCCGCGGAGGCACCGGCGCCGCCCCCACCCGCATCCGCGACAATGTGGGAATCCCGATCGAACTGGCGCTTGCGGCGGTGGACTCCCGCCTGCGTGAAGAAGGGATACGCGACAACGTGTCCATTGTCGTGGGCGGTTCGATCCGCTCCTCCGCCGATGTGGTCAAGGCCATCGCGCTGGGCGCAGATGCGGTGTATATCGCGACCGCCGCGCTGCTGGCGCTGGGCTGCCATCTGTGCCGCAGCTGCCAGATGGGCCGCTGCAACTGGGGTATCGCCACCCAGCGTCCGGAACTGGTCAAGCGGCTCAATCCCGATGTCGGTTCTCAGCGGCTGATCAATCTTGTGACCGCGTGGGAACACGAAATCAAGGAAATGATGGGCGGCATGGGCATCAACTCTATTGAGGCGCTGCGCGGAAACCGCCTGATGCTGCGCGGCATCGGCCTGAGCGAAAAAGAACTGGAGATTCTCGGCATCCGTCATGCAGGCGAATAACAGGGAGGGAATCGTATTATGAAGCGAATTTATGTTAAGGAGCAGTGGTGTTTGGGCTGTCATCTGTGCGAATACAACTGTGCCTTCGCCAATTCGGGTGAATCCGATATCATCAAAGCGCTCAAGGGCAAACATATCGCTCCGCGCATCCGCATTGAGGAGCGCAACGATATCCACTTTGCCGTTTCCTGCCGCCACTGCGAAGAGCCGCTGTGCGTCAAGTCCTGCATTACCGGCGCGTTGACCATTACGGACGGTGTGATCACCATTGACCAAAACAAATGCGTCGGCTGCTATACCTGTATCCTCACCTGCCCCTACGGCGCCGTCATGCCTTCGCCGGACGGCCACGCCGTACAAAAATGCGAGCTGTGTACCAAAAACGCCGCCGGACAACCCGCCTGTGTCGCCGGCTGTCCGAACCGCGCGATCGTATTCGAGGAGAAGGAGGCGAATCCGGCATGAACTATGTGATCATCGGCAATTCCGCCGCCGCTGTCGGCGCGGTGGAAAGCATCCGCTCGGTGGATACGGCCGGCGACATCACTCTGATTGCGGCCGAGCCGCATTTCACCTATTCCCGTCCGCTGATTTCCTATCTGTTGGCGGGCCGCACCGACGAACAGCGGATGCGCTACCGCCCTGCGGATTTTTATGAACACCACCGGGTGAAAACGCGTCTGGGCGAAACCGTAACCACGATCGACGCTGCCGCCAAGGTCGTGCGGATCGGTGAGGAAGCGGTTCCCTACGACCGGCTGCTGGTCGCGACCGGCTCCCATCCGTTCATCCCGCCGCTTGCCGGTCTGGACACCGTCCCGCACGCTTTCACCTTCGGCTCGCTGGACGACGCGCACGCGCTGGAGAGCGCGCTGTTTCCCACCGCCCGAGTGCTGATACTCGGCGCGGGACTGATCGGGCTAAAATGCGCCGAGGGGATTGCGGAGCGCGTCGGCAGCCTCACGGTCGTGGATATGGCACCGCGTATCCTGCCCTCTATTCTGGACGAAGACGGCGCGGCGCTGCTGCAAGCGTATCTGGAGCAAAAGGGGCTGTGCTTCCGGCTGGAAAATTCGGTCGCCTCGCTCAATGGGCAGACCGCCGTGCTGCGCAGCGGCAATACGCTGGAATTCGATATTCTGGTCATCGCAGTCGGCGTACGGCCGAACACGGAATTGGTGCAAAAGGCGGGCGGCGCGGTACAACGCGGCATCGTCACCGACGATTGCTGCCGCACCACGCTGCCGGATGTATATGCCGCCGGCGACTGCGCGGAAAGCCACGATATCACCACCGACAGCGACCGTGTGTTGGCGCTGCTGCCCAATGCTTACGCGCAGGGCGAATGTGCCGGCATCCAAATGGCGGGAGGCGACAAGCGATATGAAAACGCCATCCCGATGAATGCCATCGGCTTCTTCGGGAAGCATCTGCTGACCGCCGGCAGCTATGACGGCGAAAGCCATGTCGTGGCTAAGGAAAACAGCGTATACAAACGGCTGATCACACGGGATAACCGGTTGGTGGGGTATATTCTGCTCGGCGATATCGAACGCGCCGGCATCTATACAGCGCTCATCCGCAACCGTACCCCGCTGGATACGCTGGATTTTGAACTCATTATGGAAAAACCGCAGCTGTTGGCCTTTTCCCATGCGGAACGCCAGCGGCAGTTAGGAGGAATGGACACATGACGATCACAGCGGGCAACCGCCATTTTCGTGACCTGAACGCGGCGATCCAGGCCGCTCCCGAAGCGGAGGTCACCATCGAAAACTGCTGCGGCCAGCGGTATATCGCCGCCGGGCTGTCCGGCAAGCAGCTGACCATCCACGGCGTACCCGGCAACGCGCTGGGCGCCTATATGGATGGCGGCTCTATCGTGACCGACGGCAATGTTCAGGATGCGGTGGGCGATACGATGAACGACGGCGTCATCGTGGTACACGGCCACTGCGGCGACAGCGCCGGCTATGCCATGCGCGGCGGACAGATCTATATTCAGGGCAATGTCGGCTACCGCGCGGGCATCCATATGAAAGCATATAAGGAAAAACTGCCCGTTCTGGTCGTCGGTGGCTGTACCGGCAGCTTTTTGGGCGAATACCAAGCGGGCGGTCTGATCGTCGTGCTGGGGCTCCACCGGGGCGACACCCCGCTGACAGGCTATTTCTGCGGCACCGGTATGCACGGCGGGCGGATGTTCCTGCGCTGTGAGGAGCCGCCAGCCAACCTGCCCGCACAAATCACGGTGCAGGAGGCAACCGACGCGGAGCTGGCGGAGATCGCCCCTTACATCGACGCGTTCTGCGGCTATTTCGGAGAGGACCGCGAACAGCTGCTGCACAGCCGCTTTTTTGTCCTCACCCCGAACAGCAAAAATCCCTATAAGCAGCTGTATACCTACAACTAAGGGAATTGCACATTGGGCTTAAATATGCTATACTGACCGTATGTTGTTGCAGAGAAGAGGAGAGCGCTATGGAATATACCGCCGGTGAAGTGTTGCAGTTCGTGGCGGAAAACGATGTCAAATTTGTGCGTCTCGCATTTTGCGATATTTTCGGCACGCCGAAAAATATCGCGATCATGGCCGGTGAGCTCGCCCGCGCGTTTGAGTCAGGAATCGGCTTTGACGCCTCCGCGGTCGCCGGTTTCATGAACGTGGAAGAAAGCGACCTGCTGTTGTTCCCCGATCCGTCCACACTGGCGGTATTGCCGTGGCGACCGGCAACCGGGCGGGTGGTACGGTTATACTGCGACATCCGCCACCCGGACGGCACCCCTTTTGCAGGCGACGGTCGCCGCTTGCTGAAAAACGCCATCGAGCAGGCGGCGCAACGCGGTTTTTCCTGCCGATTCGGCGCGGAATGCGAATTTTATTTGTTTGAGCTGGATGAAAACGGCAAACCCACCGACCGACCGTTTGACGAGGCGGGGTATCTGGACTTTGCACCGATAGATAAGGGTGAAAACGTCCGCCGCGAGATCTGCCTGTCACTGGAAGAAATGGGCATCCGCCCCGAAAGCTCCCATCACGAGCAAGGCCCCGGTCAAAACGAGATTGACTTTCAATGCTCCGATCCGCTGTCCTGTGCGGATAATCTGATCACCTTCAAAACGGTCGTGCGCACGATTGCGGCGCGCAACGGGCTGTTTGCCTCTTTTATGCCCAAACCGATCGCCGATAAAAGCGGCAGCGGACTGCACATCAACCTGTCGCTGTACCGCAGCGGGCGCAACCTGCTGGCGGACGGCGGCGCAAACACAGCGGTATTTCACAGCTTTATCGCCGGCATCCTGCGCCGTGCGCGGGAAATGACCGTTTTCCTCAATCCCGCCACCAACTCCTATGCACGTCTCGGCTGCATGGAAGCGCCCGGCTACATCAGCTGGTCGGCACAAAACCGATCGCAGCTGGTGCGCATTCCGGCCGCAACCGGCGATATGTGCCGGCTGGAGCTGCGCTCCCCCGATCCGCTTTGCAACCCCTATCTGGCGTTCACGCTTCTTTTGAACGCCGGTATGGAGGGCGTTGACGAACAACTTACGTTGTGTGATCCGGCGGATGTGAACCTGTATGCCGCCGAGGCGGACATGCTCAAGCAGTACGAGCGGCTGCCGCAGCAGCTGGACGAAGCTATCCGGCTGGCACGGGACAGTGCCTTTATCGCCCGACAGCTCCCGCCGGAGACCGTTGCAAAATATCTGGCGGACAAGCAGGAAAAATGGCAGGGATACGAAGCCGCGTCTGACCGCGCCGCCTACGAACACACACGCTATTTTCAGGCGTTCTGACCGAAGCGACGTTATACACAAGGGGGTGGAGGCGTGGACAGCGTTCTGGTGGTATCCGGCACGGCACAGGGATGCGCGCAGCTTACCGAGCTGCTCAAAAACAGCGGCAGCTGGCAGTTCGTCTGCGCTTCCAGCGGCGCGGAAGCGCGGCGGAGTCTGATCGACCGGGATTATGCTCTGGTGGTGGTCAACACGCCGCTGCCGGATGAATTCGGGCATGAGCTGGCGGCCACGGCAGCCGACACCGGTACAGCGGGCGTACTGCTGCTCGTCAAAGCCGAGCTGGCGGACGAGCTGGCGGCACGTGTCGAGGAGCATGGTGTTCTCACGGTGTCCAAGCCGATCTCCCGCCCGCTGTTTCATCAGGCGCTTAAATTGGCCTGCACGGTACGGCAGCGCGTGCTGGGACTGCGCACCGAAAACAACCGCTTGCAGGAAAAGATCGAAGAAATCCGGCTGGTGGACCGTGCCAAATGTGCGCTTATCCAATACCTCGGCATGACCGAACCGCAGGCGCACCGATACATAGAAAAGCAAGCGATGGATCTGCGCTGTTCACGGCGCGAAATCGCCCAGACTCTTTTGAAAACCTACGAAACCTGAACGAACCCGTCGGCATTTTTATGCCGACGGGTTCGTTTATCCCAAAATATCCCGCAAAGAGGCCGCGCACCGTTCAACGGCTTTGTCCAGCGCTTCCTCATCAATGATCAGCGGCGGATTAAAATACAATACGTTTCCCAGCGGCCGCAGCAACAGCCCGCGCTGCAGCGCGCGTTTATAAATCTGATAGCCAATGCGCTGTTCCTCCGGGAAACCGGTTTTGGCCGCCTTGTCCGTCACCAGCTCAATCGCGTGAATCAGGCCGATATGCCGAATCTCCCCCACGTTCGGGTGATCGCCCAGCGCCGCTTGCAGCTTGCTCGTCAGATAACGGGCGCGGCGGGCGGCGTTTTCGAGAATCGGCTCCTCCCGCAGAATCTGCTGCACGGCCAGTGCGGCGGCACAGCCGAGCGGATTGCCGCTGTATGTATGGCTGTGCATAAAAGCCTTGCCGGTCGCATATTCCGCATAAAACGCATCGTAAATTTTCTGCGTTGTGACCGTGATCGCCATCGGCAAATAGCCGCCGGTCAGCCCTTTGGACATACAAAGAATATCCGGGCAGATGCCGGCGTGATCACAGGCAAACATCTTCCCTGTGCGCCCGAAGCCGGTCGCGATCTCATCCGCAATCAGCAGCACGCCGTACTGATTGCATAGCGCACGCAGCTTTTTCAGATAGACGGGCGGATAAATACGCATTCCCGCGCTGCCCTGCAGCAGCGGCTCCACGATCATGGCACACGCTTCCCGCGCGTGGAGGGAAAAGGCGCGTTCTGCCTGTTCAAAGCACGGCGCGGTACAGGTGTCCCGACAGCAGCCGTACGGACAGCGATAGCAATCCGGCGCTTGTACGCGAATCGTATCCATCAGCATGGGGCTGTAAATCTTCGCGTACAAATCGAGACTGCCCACCGACAGCGCGCCGATTGTTTCGCCGTGATAGCCGTCGCCCAGGCACAAAAACTTGGTTCGTTCCGGGTGTCCGGTCTGGTACTGATACTGAAAACTCATTTTCAGCGCACATTCCACCGCCGCTGAGCCGTTATCGGAAAAATTGAATTTGCACAGGCCCGCGGGCAAAATTTCCGACAGCTGCTCACACAGTGCGATCGCCGGCTCGTGCGAAAAATTAGCAAAGATCACGTGCTCCAGCTTGTCCAGCTGCGCTTTCATTGCCGCGCCGATCGCCGGATGGCAATGCCCGAGCAGATTGCACCACCAGGAGCTGACAATATCGATATACTCTTTGCCGTCCGTATCGTACAAATACACGCCCCGCCCGTGATCCACAATAATGGGCGGCAGCTCCTCATAATCCTTCATCTGCGAACAAGGGTGCCAGATATACTGCAAATCCTTTTGCTGCAAAGCGTTCATTCTCTTTGCCCCTTTCCGCCGTGCGTATCGCCGAACAACGCGCACAGTGCCGCCGCGTCCATGTTCAGCTCCTGCGCGCCGTCCGCAACGCAGGCAACGACCGGTACGCCGGTCATTGCCTGTATCTGTTCCCGGTTATCCCGATGCAGAAAATTATCCGCCTCATAACGGTTGAGGATAATCCCGCGCACCGGAATGTGCAGTGCGCGCGCATAGGACACGGTGAGCACAGTGCTGTTGATCGTTCCCAGCTGAGCGCCGGCCACGATCAGCAAGCTAAGCCCCAGCCGCCGGATCACATCGGTCAGCATCAGCGTTTCCTGCCCGTCTATCCGCAGCGGGCAAACAATCCCGCCGCTGCCCTCCACGCACACATAGGCGTGACGGCGGGCGGCCGCTTCAAAATCCGCCGCAATTTTGTCCAGCACCGGCGGGTTGCCTTCCAGCTGCGCCGCCAGATGCGGCGAAACCGCCGTATCATAGCAATAGGACACCAACGAAAGTGGCGGCTCCGGCAATCCGGCGATCGCGCACACATACGCAGCATCGCCCGGTATCCTCTGTCCGTTTATCCGTTCCGCCCCGCTGAGCGCCGCTTTATAATACCCGGCGTCCACGCCCTGTTCCCGCAGCGTTTTCAGCAGCAAAGCGGTCACATAAGTTTTCCCGACATCCGTTCCGGTTGCCGTCACAAACAGCGCTTTACCCAACGCGCGTCACCTCGAATCCCAACTCGTGCAGCATACGGCGGTCGCTGTCGATGGACACGCCCGCCGTCGTCAGCATATCGCCGGTGATAGCTGCGTTCGCCCCGGACAAAAACACGGCGCGTCCCTGATCGGCCAGCAATCCGCGTCCGCCGGCCAGCCGCAGCGCCGCGCGCGGCAGCAAAAAGCGGTAAATCGCCACCGCGCGGCACATATCCGCTTCTGTCAGACGTTCCTGCTGCGCCAGCGGCGTACCGGGAATCGGATTGAGCAGATTAAGCGGCACCGACCGTATGCCCAGCTCCCGCAGCTCGAGTGCCATGTCGATCCGATCCTCCCACGTCTCGCCCAGCCCGAAAATTCCGCCGCTGCACACCTGAAGTCCCGCTTCCTGCGCCGCACGGATGGTACGCAGCTTATCGTCATAGGTATGCGTGGTGCAGATGTACGGGAAAAAGCGGCGGGAGGTTTCCAGATTGTTGTGATAACGCGTCACCCCCGCCTGACGCAGCCGTACCAGCTGATCCGCCGACAAAAGGCCGTGCGAGGCGCACAGGGAAATGCCGCACCGCTCGCCGACCTGCCGGTAGCTGGCGCACACGCTGTCCAGCTCCGCGTCGGTCAAACGCCGGCCGGAGGTCACGACCGCAAACCGCCCGACGCCTTTTGCGTGGTTATACTGCGCTTCTTTTAAAATGGGCTCATCCCCCAGCAGCGGGTACTCTTCCGCCGGCGCGGCATAATGCGCGGACTGTGCGCAATAGCGGCAATCCTCCGGGCAGCGGCCGCTTTTGCCGTTGATGATGGAGCACAGATCGCATGTATTGCCGCAAAAATGACGGCGGATCGTGTCGGCCGCCGCACACAGCGGATCCAGTTCCGCCGTCAGCAGGCTGCACGCCTCCTCCCGCGTCAGGCTGCCGCCCGCCAGCACTTTTTCCTTGAGCGTTTCTATTCTGTCCATGTTTTTCTCCTTTTAAACCGCGGTGCGGTGCAGCAGCGGATACAGCCGCTTGGACAGCAAGGCAGCCAGCACGCATAGTGTCAGGTCGCCGGGCAGGCACAAAACCACACCCGACCAAAGCAGCGCCGCTATACCGATCGGCGATTGCAAATAGAAATTGGCAATACAGTAGTAATACACCACACCGGCCGCATAGACAACGGCCAGATTGGCCAATCCGGCCAGCAGCATGGTTTTGAATCCGCGCGTTTTACTTTTTTCCACGATCAGCCCGCCCAGCCACGCGCCGCCGGCAAAACCGAGGATATATCCGAACGTGGGCTGCAGCACATACCCGATTCCCCCGCCGCCGGTGAAAACCGGCAGCCCGATCAGGCCAAGCACGATATACACGCCAACCGCGATCGGGCCGTAGCGCTTGCCCAGCAGCAATCCGGCCAGATTGGTAAACAGACATTGCAGCGTAAACGGCACGACCGGTACCGGAATACGCAGAAACGCGCCCACAGCGATCAGCGCCGCAAACAGCGCGCACAGCAGCTGATTGCGCAAAGCCATCGTACGAGTGTTATTCATAAACGTCTCCCCTTTTCTCCGCTCACCGGCAGCCCGCCGGTAATGCGCACTTCGCCCGCCTGCAAGATTTCCACACTTCCGTCCGGTTTTTCGACGACCAGATTGCCCTGCTCGTTGATATCCTGCACCCGACCGGTCGTTTCCCCCTGCGCATTCGTATACGCGATCGTCAACCCCTGCATCATCGACCGCGCCTTATATTCCTCGATCAACTCCGGCGCCTGCAAAGCGGTTTCCCCCGCAAACAGTTCCTCCAAAATACAGGCGATCAGCTGGTTGCGCGATACCGCCGCCGTCAGCGAACCGGCAATCTCCGCCAATTCCGCCGGGAACGCCTCCGCTTTGGTCGATACGTTGATCCCGATCCCTACCACAAGACTTTCGATGCTTCCGCTTTCAAAATCGCTGACCGCCTCGGTGAGGATACCGCAGATCTTTCGCCCGTTCAGGTACAGGTCGTTCACCCACTTGATGAGCGGGCGAAGGCCGGTGCAGCGTTCGATCGCACGGCTGACCGCGACAGCGGCATGAATCGTAATCCGCTGCGGCGCCCGCATGGCCGTGCCCGGCCGCAGGATCACGCTCATATAAATTCCGGTGCCGGACGGTGAAAAAAAGGATTTTCCCCGCCGTCCGCGTCCCGCCGACTGCTCCTCCGCCACCAGCACCGTCCCATGCGACGCTCCTTCAAGTGCCAACCTCTTTGCCTGCGAATTGGTGGAATCGATCACCCTGTACACCGTCAGCGGCCGCTTGCGCAGCGCCGCCGGCAAATACGCCCGAATTCCTTCCGCCGACAGCACATCGCTGTGCGGGTCGAGCCGGTAACCCTTGTTGGTCGACGCCTCAATCGTATGTCCCTCGCTTTGCAGCGATTTTACGGCTTTCCAGATGGCCGCCCGCGAAACCTGCAGCCGCTCCGCCAATTCCTGCCCGGAAACCGTTTTTCCCCGATTCTGCTCCAGAATCTGCCGGACACTTTCTTTTACCGTCATGTCCCACCCCTCCTGTTCCGGTCAAGTATACCGCACAGCGCCTTGATTGTCAACTGCATTTTATATTTAGGTTTACAATAAAAGTGGCGTTTCTTCATACAACCATCACATTGACAGGCTATGCTACAATAAAAGCAAGCGAAGGAGGCGAAAACGATGCCCAAAATACTGATTACCGATGATGAGGAAAAAATCCGCGCACTCATTCGGAAATATGCGCAATTTGAGGGACATACGGTCGTAGAAGCGGCCAACGGGATGGAAGCGGTGGAAATCTGCCGGCAGCAAACCTTTGATATGCTGATCGTGGACATCATGATGCCGGAGCTGGATGGCTTTTCAACAATCCGGGAAATCCGCAAAACGCAGGATACGCCGGTCATCGTTCTATCCGCGCGCGGCGAAGAATACGACAAAATCCACGGCTTTGAATTGGGAATTGACGATTACGTCGTCAAGCCGTTTTCCCCAAAAGAGCTGATGATGCGCATCGAAGCCGTTCTCAAACGCACCGGAAAGCGCACGCAGACAGAGCATGACCTGTTTGTCAAGGAAGGGCTGACCTGCGATTTTACCGCGCGCAAGGTTACGCTGGACGGACAAAATGTTGACCTCTCCCCCAAGGAATTTGATCTGCTCTTTTATATGATCAAAAATAAGAATATTGCCCTCACGCGCGAAAAGCTCATCACCGAGGTTTGGGGTTACGACTTCTATGGCGACGACCGCACGCTGGACACGCATATCAAGCTGCTGCGGAAATCTCTGGGAGATTACGCCCGCTTTATCACCACGCTGCGCGGCGTCGGCTATCGTTTTGAAGGATAAGGAGGCGTTTTCCTATGACGAACCGCCATAAGCCGCTGCACGCACACACGCTCAGCATCCAGTGGAAAATCTTCTGCTTTTTGCTGCTGTTCTGCGCGCTGCTTCTGCTGATCCTTTGGCTGTTTCAGGTGGTCTTTTTGGACAGCTTTTATCAGTCCATCAAAACCAACGAAGTCAAATCCACCGCTTCCGCCGTGATCAAAAATATTGACAACGCCGATCTGGACGCCTTGGTAGAGCAGTTGGCGCTAAACAATGACGTTTGTCTGGAGGTCGTGGACGAAACGAACGAGGAGCTGGCGTCCGCGGACATTCTGCGGAATTGCGCGATCCACCGGATGCCCCCAAACGAACGGCTCCGTCTGATCGCCAAAGCCGAGGAAAACGGCGGAGAACTGTTGGAGTATTACGTCCCGAACAGCTTCCGAAACAACGGCGCACTGGATCCGTATGAAAAAGATAAGCTGATCGGACATACGCCGCCCGATTCGCCCTCGCCGCAGCAAACGCTGCTGTACACACGGGTTTTCAACAATGCGCAGGGCGCGACGTGCGCCGTACTTGTCAACTCCGTCATTTCTCCGGTCAATGCGACCGTGACCACACTACGCGTGCAGCTGTGCTATATCACGGGATTTATGGTGCTGTTTTCCGTTGTACTGGCCTTTGTCATCGCCAAGCACGTCGGCGCGCCGATCAAGCAGATCAATGAAAGCGCCAAGGAGCTGGCGCGCGGGCATTACGATACCGTGTTCACCGGCGGCGGTTACCGCGAGATCAGCGAGCTTTCCGACACGCTCAATTATACCGCCAACGAGCTTTCCAAAGTGGAGGGACTCCGACGGGAGCTGATCGCCAATATATCCCACGATCTGCGTACGCCGCTCACGCTCATCAGCGGTTACGCGGAGGCGATGCGTGATCTGCCCGATGAAATGAGCGTGGAAAACGCGCAGATCATCGTGGACGAGACCCAGCGCCTGACGACGCTTGTGAATGACGCACTGGATATTTCCAAACTGCAGGCCGGCGTCGTTGAGCTGCATACCGCACGCTATAACCTGACCGCCAGCTTGCGCGCTACGGTTCTGCGTATGCAGGAGCTGGTCAAGAAGGACGGCTATCGGATCGTTCTTTTGGAAGGGCCGGACGTGTTCGTCTGTGCGGATGAAACCAAAATCTCCCAAGCGTTTTATAATCTGCTGATCAATGCGATCCAGTATACCGGCGAAGACAAAACAGTTTATGTCCGACAAGTGCTCGACGCCGTTACCGTGCGCATCGAGGTGCAGGACACCGGCGAGGGAATTGCGCCGGAAAATCTGCCATATATCTGGGAACGATACTATAAAGTGGATAAAACGCACAAACGTCCTGTGACCGGCACCGGACTTGGCCTCTCCATCGTCAAGTCGATTTTGGAGATGCACGCCGGCGGCGTCGGCGTATCCTCTGCGCCGGGCAAGGGCAGTATCTTCTGGTTTTCACTGAAAATCGCTTAAAGCAGTCGGCGGCAGTGAGCTTCTCTCCTCGGAAGAAGCACACTGCCGCCAACGTTTTTTCAGACAATGTTCACATTTCCCACAAACAGCCGTCATATCCCGACGGTACACTGTTCCTATCGAAAGGGAGGCGAACGGCATGGCTGCAACAACCATCAAAACGTTTAAGCGTTGGGAAAAGAAATATATGGTCGATTCGTTCCGTTATGAACGCCTTTTGCCCATACTGGCACAGCATATGACGCCGGATCCCCACTGTCAGGACGGGCATTGCTACACGATTTACAATGTGTACTACGACACGGATAACAACGACGTGATCCGCAATTCGCTGTCTAAACCGTATTATAAAGAAAAGCTGCGAATGCGCAGCTACCGCCTTCCGGTCGAACCGGAAGATCCGGTGTTTTTGGAACTGAAAAAAAAGATCGGCGGTATTGTCAGCAAACGGCGCGTTACGCTGCCGCTGCACGCGGCGGAAGAATTTGTGCGCACCGGCGAAAAGCCGGCCGTCAACACCTTTATTGATCAAGAGGTGGTGGAGGAGATCGCCTGCTTTTTACGAAGATATCCGGTCAAGCCGGCCTTGTTTCTCAGTTATGACCGTCTCGCGTTTTTTGACCGCGAGGATCCGGAATTCCGTATCACGTTTGATCACAACATCCTCACCCGCCGCTCCTGCATTACCTTATCGTCCGCCGATTTCGGTGCGGAGCTGCTGAGCGACGACGTATATCTTATGGAAGTGAAATTCATCGGGGCGATGCCGCTCTGGCTGACGCACGCTTTGTCCGAGCTTGGCTTGTATTCTACGGGCTTTTCCAAATACGGCACGGAATATCAGCAATACCGCACGCGGATGCTGCACACACCCCTACATGCACAAGGAGGAAAACAACATGCTTGACACCATTTTTACGACAACCGTTTCGGAAACACTGACCTTTGGCGACACCATTCTGATCATTCTGAGCGCTTTAGCGCTTGGTTTCGGTATCAGTCTGGTTTATAAACTCACGCACCGGCGCTGCGATTGTTCCGGCAGCTTTCTTGTAACGCTGATTATGCTGCCCGCCATCATCGCGATGATCATCCTGCTGGTCGGCAGCAACATCGCGCGCGCATTCAGTCTGGCGGGCGCTTTCAGCCTGATTCGCTTCCGCAGCGCGCCCGGCGACGCCAAAGACATTGCCTATGTGTTTTTCACGCTCGGTGTCGGGCTGGCCTGCGGCATGGGGTATATCGCCTACGCCGCCCTGTTCGCTTTCATTCTGTGCGCGGTTATGGTCGTGCTGTACTTTGCCAAATTCGGCGCCGCCAAAAAAGGAACCATGCGCGTCAAGATCCTGATTCCCGAAGATATGAACTATACGGGCGTTTTTGATGAGGTGCTGGACAAATTTACCGCTCATTACGCACTTGTGCGCATCAAAACCACCGATTTCGGCTCGCTGTTTGAGCTGGTATACGAAATTGTGCTGAAAGAAAAGGCAGACGCCAAAGCATTCCTTGACCAGCTGCGGTGCCTTAATGGCAATCTCAGCATCACACTGACACAAAAAGAAACGGGGGGCGACGCTTTATGACACATTTTGCACGGTTTTTACAACGGTGCAGCGGCATTCCGGCATTGCTTGTCGGCTGCGCTCTGTTGCTGACTGCCTGCAAGCCCGCTTCCGGAACCGCGGCCTCCGCCGGCGGCAATGGATCCGGAAGCGGTTCCCCGGTGGGAGAAACCACGGTTTCCGCAGAGCCGATAACAGTGGAATACGATGCGGATGATACCGCCTTTGACTGGAGCGCGTCCGCCCGCACCGTTATCACGCTGAACGGCAGTTCCGCGTCCGTGCAGGGCGGCGGCGCGGCGGTCAGCGCCGGCACTGTTACAATTACCGCTTCCGGAGTGTATGAGATCACCGGTACTCTGGCGGACGGCAGTATCGTGGTCGAAACGGACAAGGATACCGACAAGAACACGGTCTTTCTGATTCTGAACAACGCGTCCATCACCAGTCAGACCAGCGCGCCGCTTTATGTTAAAAGCGCGAAAAAGGTGGTAATTCTGCTGGCGGACGGTACAGAAAACACGGTTTACGGAGGCAGCGGCTGTGTCGTGAATGAGAATCAGGAGCCGAGCGCCGCCGTGTTCAGCAAGGATGATCTGACCATCACCGGCGGCGGCAAGCTGACCGTCAAAGCCGAATACAACGACGGCATTACCAGCAAGGACGTGCTGAAAATCACCGGCGGCGCGTTGGATATCACCGCCAAAGCGGACGGTATTGTCGGCAAAGACAGTTTGACTATCACGGAGGCCACGATCACGGTAAACGCCGGCAAGGATGGGCTTCGCTCCACCAACGACACCAACGCGGGCATGGGCAACGTTCTGATCCAAAGCGGTACGCTCAACATCACCGCCGCCAACGATGGCATTCAGGCGGAAACCCTGCTCCAGATCGACGGCGGCAGCTTGACCGTCACCACCGGAGGCGGTTATCCGGGTATGAGCATCTCCAACGGCAATGATGGTTTCGGCGGACAGCGCGGCGGCGGTTTCAAAGGCTTCGGGCAGCAGATGCCGACCTCGCAGCAAACGACCGACGCTTCTGCGGAAGAGAGCAAAAAGGGTATCAAAGCAACCGGCCGTATTCTGCTGACCGGCGGCACACTCCAAATCTCCTCCTATGATGACGCCATCCACAGCAACGGCGAGGTTCTCATCAGCAGCGGCAGCGTGTCCGTGCAATCCGGCGACGACGGTATCCACGCCGATAGCACTCTGCAAATCAGCGGAGGCGATATCACGGTCGCCAATTCCTATGAAGCGCTGGAAGGCGCAAACATTACGCTGGCGGGCGGCGCGATCCGTCTGACCTCTTCCGACGACGGCGTGAATGTCAATAGCAACGGCGGCGTTTTGACGATCAGCGGCGGTGAAATCCACGTGATCGCCGGCGGCGACGGACTGGATTCCAACGGCACGATTCAGATGACCGGCGGCGACGTCACCGTGGATGGACCGACTAACAGCGGCAACGGCGCGCTGGACTGCGACGGCACCTTTACCATCAGCGGCGGCGTGCTGATCGCCTCCGGCAGCTCCGGTATGGCGGAAGCACCCGATGCCAACTCCGCACAAGCGTCCATTCAAATGACGTACAGCACCGCGCAAGCTGCCGGCAAAACTATCACGCTGACAGACAAAGACGGCAACATCGTAGCAGAGTTCACCCCAAGCAAAACGTATAACTCGGTCGTCATTTCCGCCCCGTCGCTGACGGTCGGCGAAACCTACACGCTCAATGGCGACGGTACAAAAATTGTGGAATTTCAGCTCAGCAGTACGCTCACCTATCTGAACGAATCCGGCGTCACATCCCGCCCGCAAGGCGGCATGGGCGGCGGTATGGGTGGCGGTATGGGCGGCGGTATGAAACCGCCGCGCTGAAGCCTCGAAAAAAGCAACCAAGCGGCGTCGCACCGAAAAGGTGTGCCGCCGCTTAGCTATTACTTATGATATTTTCCGCCGGAGGAAATGTGCATCGCACGGTAAAGCTGCTCAAGCAGCATCACACGCGCCAGCTGATGGGGAAAGGT
>CATWUX010000014.1 GCA_958354085.1 uncultured Oscillospiraceae bacterium
CAGCGTTGGAGTCGATGCGGTTGTCAAGGCCGGCACGGACTATGAGCTGTATCTGAGAATCAAGAGCAATAACCAGACCAACTACCCCATCAGTGAGGAAACGGTTGTCACGGTCAACAGCAGCTCGACGGTGTTCAAGTCTTATACCACCGAGGATCAGAGATACAATTTCAGCTACTATGTCAGCACGCCCGCCCCTGCCGGCGTCACGGTTTCGGGTACGGCGACCAGCTTCAACAGCGACACCGACGATGTGACAGTTCAGCTTATCGCAAGCGGCGAAAGCACCGCGGCATACGAGACTGTTGTCAAGGGCAACTCCGCAAGCTATACAATCGAGGGCGTGGCTCCCGGCACCTACACCATGAAGGTGATGAAAACCAAGCACGCCACAAGAGAGTACACAATTACGGTGGGTACAGAAGCGCTGATACAGGATGTAGAAATCTGGCTGTACGGCGATGTAAACCGTGACGGTAAAGTAGATAATAAAGACTCTACGCAGATTAACCGCTACAGCGTAAACAAAGCAAGCATATTCGGCAGCGGTTCAGAGGAAGATAAGGCGTACCGATTGATTGTTGCAAATATAAATAACGATTTAAAGGTCGATAACAAGGATTCAACCCAAATCAACCGATACAGCGTAAATAAGTCCTCAATCTTTAATACGCTTCCTTAAAGCCGTTAAGGAACAGTGTGTTAAAGCTTAGGAATATAAACGCAGAGAAATCTGCGCCACCGTTTCCGTGACTAAGCGAGGCCACGGAGACGGTGTGTAAAAACGCCCCGCAAATAAATTCTTGAAAGGAGAAGTTTGGTCATGAACAAACGTCTCACATCCTTAATCTTGGCTGTTGTGATGCTTCTGTCCTTAACGGTAACTGCAGTGCCAACATTTGCGACAGGAACGGATAACGGTCTCAGCCTTTCAAAAGAAAAGGCATCGGCGGGAGAAACTTTTGAACTATATCTCAAGATTCCTCCTATTACCGCCGGAAAATCAGCGGCAAACGAATTTAAAATTGATTATGACAAAGCCGTTGTAAAACTAACCGAATTTAATCCCGGATGTCCTTCTGGAGCTTCTATCGGCGCTTACTCAACGCCCGATGAGGCTAATGCCGCAGGTCAAGTAGGTGTAAACTACAACACAGCCAGCGGCGAGAATCTTGCCGACTGGTCGGAAGGGTTGACCTACACCTTCAAATTTCAGGTTCTTGACTCGGCCGCAGTAGGTAACACAAAATTTGAAATCACCACCTATACCATCGTTGGCTATGAAGAAGATGGTTTTACTGAAATCGACTATACCCCCGCAGGTGTTGTTAAAGAAGCAATTCTTAATATCACCGCCGCCCCCAAGCCCGCCACCGGCATCACGCTGAACAAGTCGACAACCACCATCTACACAGGCAGCGATGAAACACTGGTTGCCACAGTAGAACCGGCCGATACCACCGACACCGTAACTTGGGAATCCGACAACACCGCTGTTGCAACGGTTGACACCAACGGTAAGGTAACTGCCGTCGCCCCCGGTACGGCAAACATCACCGCAAAGGCGGGCAGCCAGTCTGCATCTTGCGTTGTAACGGTCGAGAATGCACCTTGCACCCACACGAACAAGACAAATGTTGGCGCAAAGTCTTCCACCTGTAAAGAACAGGGTTGGGAAGCCTATTCCAAGTGCGACGACTGCGGACAGCTCTTCGACAAGGACGGCAACGAGATCAGCGTCATTCCTTATCTGCCTCTCGCGGATCACACGCCCGCTCAGACTGCCACTGCTGAATACCTGAAGTCTGCGGCCACCTGCACCTCTGCCGCGGTTTACTTTGAGCACTGCTCTGTCTGCGATGTGAAGCTCAACACCACCTTTACCTCCGGCAGCACGGTGCCTCACACCGAGTCCGGCTGGAAGAGCGATGCGGACGGCCACTGGAAAGAATGTACCGTTTGCGGTACGATCACAACCGCGAAAGTTGCGCATACTCCGGATCATGAAGGACATGCTACCGAGGAATACGCCATCAAGTGCACGGCGTGCGACTATGTAATCGAAGCGCAGCTCAGTCATACCCACAGCCTGACTCTTGTTGCGGCAAATTCTGCCACCTGCACAGCGGACGGCAACACCGCATACTATGTTTGCTCCGGCTGTGGCAAGTGGTTTGAAGACGCAACGGGTAATGTAGAGATCGTCGATCATAACAGCGTTGTGATTGGGCATCCCGGTCACGACTGGGTAGCTGCAACCTGTACTACTCCCAAGACCTGCAGCAGATGCGATGCTACCGAAGGCAATGCTCTCGGCCACGACTTTGCGGACGTTTGGAGCAGCGATGCTTCCAAGCATTGGCATGCGTGCTCCCGCTGCGATGTTAAGGGTGACGAAGCAGAACACACCCCTGACCGTGAGGCTGCAACCGAAACCGACCCGATTAAGTGCTCTGTGTGTGATTATGTCATCACTCCCGCACTTGGCCTGCAGGAGTACACCATCGATCTGCCATTTTCCCTCGCCGTAAAGCTGACCGGTGATGAGAAGCCTGCCAATGAAACCTTCAAGTTCGAAATCTATGACCTGGGCTGCGAGGATGCCGAGTTTGAGACTGTGAACGACAGCATTACGGCTGAAAACATCGCGTTTGACGAGAACGGCGTGGCCTTCATCGAAGGAAGCCTCAAAATCAAGGTGACCGGTGAAGATCAGCTATGCAACCTCACCGAGGGCTTCAAGGTTCGCATGGTGAAGGGCTCCACAAAGGGCTGGACCTATGCTTCCGAGCAGTGGTACATCGAACTCTTCTTCGAGAACGACGCTCTCGATTTCGGCATCGCTGTTAAGGAGATCGTTGACGGCGAAATCAGCGAGGCATATGCCAACGGCATGAGCTTCTCCGTGGGTTACGAGGCTGTGTCCGAACCTGATCCGACCGAGCCTGATCCAACCGAGCCCAGCAAACCTGCTGATCCCCAGTCTCCTGAGACCGGCGACAACGGCATGACGGGTCTCTGGCTCGCACTGCTCTTTGTTTCCGGAGCGGGCGCAGCGGCAACCACAATTTACAGCAGAAAGAGAAAATATTCTGCAAAATAATGTGTGACTAACACCAAACCGGAGGCGGCGACGGCAAAATTGCTGTCGCCGCCTTTTGGCTACTTTGAAAGGCTGTTCAGCCGGAACAGCCCTTTCTCCAAAGCAGCAAAATGCGGTTTTGCTGCTTTGGAGAGAGCTAAAAGATAAAAACAAGCCAATCGGCAAATAGAATGGCAACGAAAAAGGCAATGAATACGAAATATTTTTGAAAAGGTACAGACGTTTTTCCCAAGGGCCAACCTGTCACACATATGAAACTGTACCCCGAAGGCAAAGCGCCTTTTCACATTGGATATATCGAAAGGAGAGTCAATCCTGTATGGCTTCTGAACACCACGTGGAAGGGCAAAAATACCCCTTTGCCATGAAACGGACAGGCCGGAAAGCAGCAATCCCTAGGCGTAATATAAGGAGAACCCACACTATGAAAAAAATTCTGTGCACAATATTGGTACTTGTACTATGTCTGACAAGTGCAGTCAGCGTCTATGCTGCCGGCCCACAGGAACCGACGATTGAGAGCCAATTTCCGGACTGTTACGGCATTATAGATGAATATGTCATCACACTTTTTTCCGATGCCACTTCACCCGACGGCGGAACGCTGGAATACCAGTGGTACAGTACGGCCGTCAACGATATCGCAACGATCCGTGCCATTGACGAAGCGACGGGCGGTACCTATACGCCGCCCCAAAAAGTTGGTGTCGTGTATTACTGCTATGCGGTCTGGAATGTCAAATCCGGCACCAAAAGCAACCCGGTTTACAGCCGGCTGATCCGGGTGGAATACACGGAAGATGAACCTACGGTAGACAGCATTGAGATATTGAGTACTCCCGACAAGGTGGTCTATACCTCCGGCGAATGTCTCGATCTAACCGGGCTGAAGGTACGGATCTGGACGTCTGAGGGCTACATAGATTCCGTAAACGGCGATAAGCTGGAAATCACGAAAAATCCGCTGATCACCGTGGGCGAGCAGAAAATCAGAGTCGCCTATGGAGAGGCATTTGATTTCTTTATCGTGACGGTCAAGGCGGCACCGCATACCCACTCTTTCGGAGAATGGACGGTCGTTGCAAAAACAACCTGTACGGAAAAGGGTATCAAGACGCGGAAATGCGACTGCGGATATATCGAACAGACTGAAATTCCCGCAACAGGACATCAGTGGGATGAGGGTAAGATAACAAAAAAGCCGACGGAAAATTCCGACGGCGAAAAGACCTTCACTTGTACCGTTTGCAAGGAAACGAAAGCAGAAGTAATCAAATTCGGTGAGATTACCGGCGACCCGTCTGAAAATCCGGATGCGTCTAAAAACAGCGAACATCAGCCTTCGGGCACAGAGCCATCTTCCGACTTTCCTTGGTGGATCATTGTTATTCTCATTATTGCCATAGGAATAGGAACCGGAGTTACGATCTTTATCCTAAATAAGAAAAAAGTGATTCGGTAAGATAACAGTATAACAGCCACAAGCGGAAGTGTTGAGGATAGGTATATTAGATTACCTATCGTATTGCTTCTGCTTTGTGGCTGTTTTTGCATTGATAGCATGCTTGTTTTGCGAAAGAGTAGTAATAATGTTTTCTCAAAACTAAGTTTTTGTATTATGCAATTGTCGCTTTTCGGTATTTCCCGGGAGAACGAAGCAGCGCAAGTTATGGGCTGAATATAGGGAAAGGCGGCAGGATTTCCTGCCGCCTTTCCCATGCTTAAGCGATAATAGAAGGGTTTCATCAGATTCTAGTATTATTCCGCGAAGTCCGTTCCATCATATTTCCACGCATCCAAGCGTGTCAACGTCGTTTCACATTCTTTTGCACGCACGCTCACGCCCACGCTGTCCACGCGGCTCGGATACACACGGGCAGACAAGCAGATGCGTCCGTTCACGAACACCTCTACCAAGCTCTTATCCAAGAATATTTGCAGCTTGAGCGGTTCCTTGGGTGACAGGAAAAAAGCGGCTGTTTCCGGCGCACGGCATCGCACGCCCGGCAGCAAAGAGGAATCGGTATTGTCCAGAACGATCACGGTATCGAAGGAGGTGCCTTCCCAGCTGCCGCATTCCTCAAAATGATCCCAGTTGCGGCAGCCACGCTGCCGGTAACAGCGGATGTGTGTCGCTTCTTCCCCGTTTTCCGCACGCAAAACAGCGACATCCACCGTGGGCAAGGTGTCGGCCGGCGCAAATTCCATCTGCACCTCCATAACGTTGCCACACACGCCGGACAGCACAATCTCCTGATTTGCAGGCAGTAAAATATTTTCCTGATGCCGGTGTGCGCCGCGCAGAGCGGTCAGCTCCGGCGCCGGCTCCACCGCCAGCTCATCCATATAGGCTCCGCACAGCATAAAGCGGCGCGGCAAGCTGACAATCTGCTTACAGCAGCCTCCCTCCCACGCTTCGGTGAGATTGAACACCCCGACCACGCCACCGTTTCCGTCCGGTGCGGCGGACGGTGCATGAATGCCTCCGAAAGACGAACATGCGGTACCGGCAGAATTAAAGCTGCCGCCGCGCACGCCATGAAATATCTGCTGCTCCGTATCATAACGGCCAATCAGATACTTTCCGCCGCTCTGATGGCTGAAATGCAGCAGCAAATGTTTGTCCCCGATGGGCCAAAAATACGGGCAAGCACCGTCGTCACCCGGCAGACAGTCAAAGTCTCCCTTGACAAGCGGATGCAAATATTCCCATTCTCGCAAATCGCCGGAGCGGAATAAATATTCCGTACGCACATTGCGTTCGCCCTCCATAAGAGGAGACGCGCTACCGGACAGTGCGTAGTACCAATTTCCCTCTTTCCAAATACAGGGATCGAAAACCGCATACGGCGCGCCCGGGCAATGCGGGATCAACCCGATTTTTTCCCAGTTCAACAGCAAAGGATCCTTTGAAACCGCCACGATATTTCCATATTCATACCCGTGATAAATAGCGATTACGCGATCCTCTTCTACCAGCGTTGCCCCCGACCAGCAGGCGGTCTCCCGATCGGGATGAATGGCGTAAGGCAAATCCCGCCAATGCAGCAAATCCGTACTCACCGCATGTCCCCAGTGTATCGGTTCCTCCGGCGGAAAGGCTTGATAAAACAAATGCCACTGTCCCTTCCAGAAACACAAGCCGTTGGGATCGTTCATCACGCCCTCCGGCGCCGTATAGTGATATTTCGGATAATACGGATCTTTTTCCATTTCCAGACGGCGCTCGCGTGCAAAAGCCATATACGGATGCTCGTTTAACGCCCGCTCCTGTTCCCCAGCATCCGTAGGAAAGGAAATGCGCAAATTGGGATTGGTCATAGAATTTTCTCCTCCATTTTCCAGACTTATTCCACGGCAATCAAACCGTTTTGATCCTGTAAAAATAGCTCATGAAGATTTCCCGAGGTCACTTTTTCCCCGTTGGCCGTTACATTTTTCAGTGTGACTTTCATTTGATTTCCGCTGCCCGAATTCAGTTTGCACTGTGACGCCATACCGGCCTTATATCGGATATTTTCAAAGAGAATACCGTTCATCCGGCTGCCGGCCAGCCCCGGCGTATAGACCACACAATTGATGGCGCGCCCTTTGTCCTGATGAATCTGTATGTTGCGGAAGGTAATGTCCTGCACGATTCCCTGCCCGACTTCCCGAATCACGACCAGCGAACCAATGCGGTCATTGTCCCATATGGCATCCCGCCAAATCACTGTACTGTCCTCGAAAAGCACATCGGACACATCCCGCTCGATCTCGCCGATAATGCCAAAGCATCGCGCCTTACTCCCCCATGCCTGACAGCGGCTGTATGTAATATTCCGGCTGACCGCATCCGACGGCCCGCCCAGCGTTTTCACCTCGAACATATCGTCTCCGGTACGGGCAAAGCAATCCGTCACCTGCACATCGACCGAATTGCAGATGGCAAACGCATCGCTGTTCGTGCGATAGCCGAGTACCGCGCATTGTGAAATCCTCACGTTGCTGCAGCGATACGTAATGAGCGCCCATTCCGCAGGGTTCACAAGAATAACCCCTTCAATCGTCACATTATTGCAAAGCGAAAAAACGATTCCGCGGCGTTCATGCCAATCCATTCCCGTCATGTCCACCGTTCCGCGTCCCGCAATGCGTAGATTGCTGCTTTGAAAGCCATTGACGACCGGGAAACGGTTGAGTCCCAGCGCATTGCAGTAGCTCGCCGTCCCCTCAGACAACGTGGACGCCTGTATGTCGCTGCGTATATCAAACGTATGCTTCGGCAACAGGATGGCGCCCGCTTTCAGATACAGCACCATATCGTTTTTCATCAGCAGAAGATAGTCTATTGGGTGCAACCCCGGCTCGTAAACCAACACCTTGTCCTCACCGTACTGACGGCGATAGGCAGCGATTTCCGCCTCCTCATCGGCATATTCCCGCACAAACAGCGTGAAAGCAGTATCCTGACTGTCGTTAAGAACCAGCGTATACACACCATGTGCCGTCACATTCATCGTGATGCGGTTATTATGAACAGCAGCCGTCGTTCCGTTAGCCGAAAACACCTGCACCGAAGAACAGGCGATTCGACTGCTTACATCCAGTTGGATCGCAACACGCGCATGATCCGCAAACTCCACATCAATAGATGCAAAAGAATGCAGCGCTCCCTTGTTTCCGGTCGCTACATAAACCGGCGTCGCGTAAACCGGCACCGCTAAGTTGTCCGCGGTCGCCGTATAATAGGGCGAAACCACAAGGTTGGTACCGGCGCGATGTGTCTGTCCGTCATAACCGCTGCCGGTTGTCCGCTGTACAAAGCTCTCAGCCGTAAGATTGCGCTGTTCCAGTGTCTGCACGGCGCTGTCGGGATATGTCAAAGAACGGATGCGATACATTTCCGCCTTGGGCGCTGTGGTCGTCGGTGACAGCACAGACGAAGCGGCGGTCAAGGAGGATTCGGTGGATATCATGGCATCGTTTCCTTTCTGCGTTGTGGATAAATTTGAAGGAAAAACGCTTGTCGCGGCAGAAGAACCGGCAGCTTCAAACGATTCTCCCAGTGCCGAACTATCCGCCGCAGACGTGCAACCGCTCAACAGCAGCGTCCCCGTCAATATCAGAACAATACCAGACGTCAAAACACTTTTCATACTGTCCCTTTCCTAAGGAACCTCTAATGTAATCCGGGCACAATTTCACGTCGAAAAGATGCTGTGGCTGATGAAATCAGAGGTTCCTTAATATAACGGTTTTCAATGTATGGTTGGATCATTCTTTTCAATCAGCACACTTACAAAGGAAATAAAGCCGTGTATGCAGCTCGCCTCCGGCTTCTTGTTTTCCCACAACGTACCGGTCTCCTTCACCATATAGGTCATGCGCTCTTTGATTTCCTGCAAAAGCTGTTTCCTGCAGCTGTACCGATCCAAAAGCGACAGCCGCAGACTGACGCCCGGGAGGACATTGATCGGCGCAATTTCCGGATAAACCTCCGCCGTATCGCGGTTCGGTACAAACTGCGTCTGTAACCGTTCCCACAGATACGGGTATTGCGCCGGTGTGGCCACATCAAAGAAAAAGGCATAATATTGACAAACCTCGGTGCTTTTGGTTCCGGGCACCAGTTTGCCTTCCTGCCGGATGGCATTGTCCACAAACCAGTCTCCGTTAAACGACTGACGGCGGATCGTTTCCCGCATCCGCTCTGCCTGCTGCCGCAGGGCGGCATCGTCATACAACTCACCTACCGCCATCAGCGCGGCGGCATACAGCATATTGGTCGGGTAATTCACATCCTGCACCAATTCCGCCGCCTCCGACCATTCCACGAAAATCCAGCCTTCCAGCTTTTCCAGCAGGCCATCCTCATTCAAGAACGGACGGAAATACTCCACAATGCCGTATACGCGCTCACGCGCCCGGTCAATAAGAGTACGGTCACCGGTACGCTCCAGATAATTTTTGAGCTCCAGAATAAACCACATGGCCCAGTTGGGAATAAACGCGTGATCGTAGTGATCGGCAGGATAGCACATGGGCAGCATTCCGTCCGGCACATCCGGGAAAGCAGCCGGCAGCAGGAAATTCTCCAGAAAAAGCTTTTCTATCCGGTTTTCTCCGGTCAGCAAATACTCTGTCTGTGCGGTAAAATAACTGTCGCAAAGCCACCCTCCCCGCTCTCTGGAAGGGCAATCCACAAAAATATCCGGGCTGTTCTGGCAAAAGGTCTCCACCGCCGCCTGATAGATATCTTGCAGCGCCGGATCCGTTCCGGTATATGTCTTTTGAATCGGCAGCGGGCAAGTAAGCTCCCGCAGATGAATATCGGAAATCAGGCAATCACCGCCGAGAGCCGCAATTTTCAGATATTTGAAATCCACCGGATCGGCGGACTGAAACACATAGCGTCCCGGCTCCAGCTCCAGGCGGATGGCGTTGACCGCCCGCTGCCTGTACGGTAAAATATCCCCCTGTAACAAAACCTCGTCATAAAGCGCATATACGCATACCGGCTTCGTACATGAAACCGTCAGGCAAAGGAAGCCGGTTTTGATGCAGGACATGGAGAAAAGCCGATAGGCACCGTCTTTTACAGGTAAATCGGCGGTACGATCGTAGGCCGTACCGGTCAGCGCCGTCAAACGACAGCGAAATCCTTCCAGTTCTTTGCTGACATATAGCTCCATTTCCTCTTCGCGGAAACCTTTGAGTACTGTTCCCACCAGTTCTACGGAACGATCTCTGGTAAACGTCCACGGCTCATGCGCACGCGTCACCGTACCAACGGCAATTTCCTTGACCGGAACCGCTTCGGAAAGCGTATAGGGCGGCAAAGAGCGCGGCAGCAGCGTGCCGCCGGGTGCATTTTCCAGCGCGGACACCGTTTCCCGCCCGCCGCCGCAGCGCCATTGACCGTAGTCAGCCCGCAAACGGTAACATTCCGCAAAGCTGCGCTGAAAATCATAGCGCTGCACTTTCTGCACACGATCCCGCAGACGAAAGGCCTCCACCGTCGTGCCGGCCGTATCCGTCCAAGCTACAGGCGTCTCCTTTTGCCGCACCTCCAGCTGCAAAAACACCGGCTGGTCCAGTGTATCAAAGCCGTTGATATGATACCCCAGCACCTCCACGGCCAGCCAATGCTTTCCGGGCAGCAGCCGCTCATCCAGCCGCCACTCATCCACACGGAAAAAGCCATGCGCACACCGTGTCGGTCCAAACATAAAAGGCTTTCCATCCAAATAGACATGATAAAACGTGGACGCAGCCATGGTCAATGTCGTCGGCTGTTCTGCTTGTATGGTAATCTCCGTGCGAAACCCGCCGGTTACATTCATTTCCTGTGCGCAATCCGCCAGCCACACCGGCTGCGCTTTTTGAAAATACATAACGCTCCTCCTCTTGCCGTCAGCCAACCAAGCCGCTGCGGTCGATGCTTTGGATAAAATAGCGCTGGGCAAAGGCGTAAACCAGCATCAGCGGCGCCAGAATCATCAGCATACCGGCATTGCGCAGCAGGCTCAGCACCTTGGGATCATCCAATACATAATGGGACAGCAAATTGCTGATTGTCGTATCCCCATTCCAGCCGGTAAGCGATGAGTTGAACAGATCAAACGCCTGCGGCAGCATTCGCACATTGGGCAGCAGCAGTCCGGCATAATAAGTATCGTTATACTGCCATACGAAGGAAAACAACATCACCGTGACCATAATCGTCACCGCGCCGGGCAGCATGACCTGCCAGAAAATACGAAATTGACCCGCGCCGTCTACCAACGCCGCCTCTTCCGTTTCACGGGGCACACCGCGGAAAGATTGCCGGAACAAAAAGATAAACAACCCGTTGCGCAGGCCGAATCCGGTCAGCGAGATCACAAAATACGGGATGTACGTCGAGGTCAGATTAAGGGTACGTCCGCCGTTGAGCATCGTGACGATCCCCAAAAAATCGAAATGCGACAAATGCAGGTAAAGCGGCGTCAGAAACTGCTGCGGAGGCACCAGAATCGTGAACACGACCACGGCAAATAAAACGCCTTTTCCCCGAAAATTGAAGCGTGCAAACGCATAGCCCGCCATCATGCAGGGAATCGCCTGCATCACCGTTCCCAACGCTGAAAAACCGACGGAACGTAAAAACGACGGCAGATAATTCATGGACGTAAATGCCACCTGCAAATTGTCCAGCGTAAAATGCTTGGGAATCCACAGTACACTGTTATCAAACACATCCTGCTGTGCCATGAACGCCTTGGATATCATCAGCAGCACGGGATAAAGAATAATATAGGAGAATCCGACCAGCAATACGCTGCGCAGAATAACCAGTCCCGCACGCCGTACCTTGCCTGCCAGCTTTTTTTGCCTAAACGCATCCTTCAAGGAAATTCCTCCTTCCATGGATCAGGTATAATAGAACGTACGCTTTGAAACGATCCAGAAAACCAATGCCAAGATCACCGCCAACGCAGCAAAATACAACCAGCATATGGCACTGGATAAACCAAAATTAAAATTCTTGAAGGACAACGTATAGACGTATTCCATGACAAGATTATTTTGCGACATGAAGGTATCTACGACCGAATACACGACATTGACCAGAATCATCGGCGTAACCATCGGAAAGGTAATTTTCCAGAACTTTTCCCAGCCGGTTGCGCCTTCCACATGCGCCGCTTCATACAGCGACGGCGGCACGGCGTTGATAGCCGCCAGAAAAATGAAAATCTGAATGCCCGAACACGTTACAATCTCATAAACCTTATCCACCGGCCCGGTCAGCGTTTTTACCACCTGTTCGCTTAGCCCCAGCTGTACCAGATAATCCGACAAATTCAGGCTTTTGAGCAACGAAGTCGAGGAAGCGCTGGACATCACGGCATCCAGGCTGGTGGTGGTAGCCGTACCGAAGTTGTTGATCAGGCTCAAAAACAAGTCGGAAGACAGGATCACCGGCAGAAAAAATATAAATTTGAACACGGTAACGCCCCGGAAATTTTCCTTGAGAAAGACGGCCACCAAAAAGCTGTATACCAGAATGATCGGGACATTATAGAGCATATCGCCCATCGTGGCGGCAAAATACTGCAAAAAATTGGCATCCCGCAGCAGCGCCTCCTGAAAATTGTCCAGCCCGATAAAGGCCAACGAATAACCGTTGTCCACCGTCACCTTGGAAAAGGCAAAGGTCAGCGACAAAATCATCGGTACAATAAAAACCAGCACCAATCCCAGCAGCCAGGGGGATAAAAATATATACCCCCACACGGAGCGTCTGCGTTCCAGCGTCATCCACGATCTTGCAGCTGTTTTATTTTTTATGGATCTTTTCATGCCGCTTCACCTCGCTCCCGCCAATAACCCCTTGCCGGTACACAAATGCCATTGATCTGTGCATCCTCCCGGCCATAATTCACATAAACGGCATCCCCGTTGCTGTATACGGTACGAAACACCTCGTCGGAAAGCTGTTCATGCTCTTTGATCACGCAGCCGACCAGGCCGGACAATGCCTCGCGGTTTTGCGTATAGCTGGTCAAAATATCCTCTCGCCAGCGGCTGTAGCCGGAGGCATAGTTATCCGTATACTCGGAATTTTTCAACACATCCGAATCTGCCCATGTGACCTGATAGTTGAGCATAACGCCGTATTCGATTGCACGCAAAAGGAATGTGTCCTTATTGGAAGCTAAATTGACCGGGGCACTATACATCTGGACACTGCCGTGCAGCACCATCTGCAAAAACGGGACGGTCTCATCTGCCAGCTTATAATGACTGGAATCCACGGAAACACCGGACAACTTTTTCACATACGGATATATATAGGCAAAACCGGTTTCCGCCATTAAGTCGCATTCCGCGGACAACATCGACAAATGCTCGCAAATCTGCTTTTGCGCTTCCGGGCGCGGCACGGTAGCGCCGCTACGAAAATCTGAATACAGCTCTGAACCGGAAGAACGCAGGGACAAGCCGTTTGTCTGAAAAGCGGAAAACTTTTTTATAAAGGCCGTTGTTTCCGAAACCAGACGGCTCGGCGACAACACATATAGACTGGACGGTGTCAAACCGATATCCTCTTTTTCCAGCAGCAAGGCGCGGGACAGGATGGAATACCGCACCTCCGAGGCGTCTAAACGGCGCGCGGCATCGGAAGCCGGGAAAAATCCGCTGCTTGCAACGGCTGTTTTCTGGAAATCCACATCGGGATACAAACCTACGCCATGTTTCTCCGCAAAATCCAGCAGCGCGGTCCAACCCTTGCTGCCGCCCAGCACGCGGTTGAGCTTGATATTGCCGGCATGGCTATGGTATACACCGCCGTTAAACCAGCCGATCAGCTTCATATCCAGCGCCGCCACGCCGTTTCCAAGCAAATCCTCGGCAATGGAGCAATTGTCGGTATAGGAGGTAGCCGCTGTCAGTCCCTCGTAGGAAACGCCCAGCAAATTTTTCTTTGCTTTTACGCCGCCGATCGTCTCCACCAGCAGCGACACCTCCTGCTCGCTTTTCAGCGGGGTTAAAGCGCCCTGCTGCACAAGCAGTTCCCGGTACTCTGCCGCCATCTCCGTGTATCCGCTGCCGCTGTCCAAAAAGCGGTACTGTACACTGCACGTTTCTTCGGCCAGCCCATTTTCAAAAACCACTACCTTGGAGCTGTTGTCGCTCCCCGACAAATACACGCTGTCCTTGTTGACCATGCGGAAGGTAACATAGGCGCCGTTACGCGGAAAATGCGAACCCGCCTGATGTGCTTTCAATATTGCCTTGGAGGGAGCGCCGTCTATGACCGCCAGATAACCCTCCCCCCCATCCACCATACCGAACACCGGCAGCGCCGCTTGCTCATAGGAATACTGTCCGCTTGTAAGCGTATCGCTGGCTACCGATCGATCCAACCCGTAGATCGGCACGGAAAATTCACTGCGGCCGGAATAATCGGTACAAAACCGCATCAAGGCTCCGCTGCCATCCGGCAGAAGCACATACCCGTCCTCACTCTGATCCATACGGCCGAATTCCGGCAGCAGATCAATCTCGTACAAGGGGTACTCAGCCTCAAAGGCAATCCGCTCCGTCGGAATGGCGACCGACAGTCCTTCTTCGCTGAGCGTATATGTAAGCGTCACCGAGAATTGCGCGCGCGGTCCGCTTTCGGTTGTAATGTTAAACATCGCGTGATCGTAGGCCAGGTCGTCTTGTGTGTATCCCACCTTTTCCATGAACACTAAAATGTCTTCAAAGTTGTTGCGTCCTTTTGACCGCAGTCCCCAGTAACCCTCCGTCTCGTAATATTTATAGTAGGTTTTCAAATCCTTTTGTTCCGCCTCTGAAAGGTGCTGCAAAAATTTTTCCTCAAATCGCTCATTTGTTATGGAATTGGGAACATCCGCATAGGTTTTATTATAGTTACCCAAACGATAAACCACATACAGCACGTCTCCCTCGAAATAGGCCTCTGCCTGTCCCTTTTCCACGCTGTCTGTCTGGCTGTGCATTTCCGAATAAGCGGCATTGGCCGTATAATACGAAAGGGTGAATTGCCCGGTTGTCGCCGTACCGTCCGCCTCGTTTCCGTTAGTCGTCCAGACCGTGCCGGTGCGGGAATCGCTCACCCGCACCGCCATATTCTCCTCAAGATACAGGGAAAACGGCCCTTTCGTCAGCAGGGGAACTTCACTGTTGGCGGTGACTTTATGCGTCAGCGCAGCTGCCGAGGGAACCTTACTCTGCAAGGCCGTTCCGCCGGAACAGCCACCCAGCGACAGCGTTGACAGCAGCATAACCGCCGTCCAAAACGCCCCGCTTTGTTTCTTCCACTTTTTCATATTTTCCCCCTAGATCCTCAGCGATATCTCACGGTAAATGCTGTATGCAAAGCTGCCCAATTCCTGCAGCAAACTAAAAAACAGCAACGCGATGAAAATCAGGATACCTGCACTGATCACCGTCAGCAGCAGCGTAATAAACATTTTGCCAAAAGTATATTCATGTACCTGCTGCACACCGATAAACAGCATCAACCCCATCCACGCATACCCTACTCCGTCCAACAGCTGCAAATACGCCAGCTCATTGAGGGACAGCAAATGGGATAAAAGCGGCGTCGCCACCAAAAAGAGGATCAGTGGTACCAGCGAATAGCACGCCACCAGAAAAATATCCTGCATCGTTCCTTTGCCGTCCAGCAAGGTCGTCACGGCCCAGTTGGCTATACAAAACAGCAGTACGGGCAAAAGCACTAAGCTGATCTCTTTAAACAGATCCAGCGGCACATTGTATTGGTTGTTAAAAACGAAAGCGCGCGTCTGTCGGTTGAAGATCACGGCCAGCACCGTTAGTGCCAGCAAGATCACGCCGTGCGCTGTACGTCCCGTTTTTTCATATTTCATCTGCCAAAATCCGTCGATCGGATGCCGCAGAATATACAAGGCTGTTTTCATGCACTCACTCCGTTCCGCCCGTCATTTTGCCCGTCTGCACTTACGCAGACGGTGCCATACGATTCCCAGCAAGACAACAAGCAACGCGGCTAGGATGCCCCATGTGACACACCGATCAAAGTTTTCATTCAACCATACCTGATTTTGTTTCACGGAAGCGTCGGAATACGCCTGCTTGGCGTTAACCAGCTTAAAATACTTCATCGCCTCCGGATACCGCTGCAAGCGGTACAAGCAATAGCCCGCTTTATAGTACGCCAGATCACAGTTGTTGTTGCATTTGATGATCTCCTCCCAAAGCTGCAGGCTGTCGGCATATTCCTGCGCCAGATAGGTACGCATTGCCCGCAGCACCCGTTCCGCGTATTCCGTTGGCGCAAACAGGATCAACTCGCCGGTTGCCCGATCCGTCGCATAGATCTTGCCCTCATGGTACGTAATTGCAGACGGCGATGTAAAGGCGCCGGTTTGTCCCGAACCGAGAGCACCAAACACAAACAGCAAATTCCCCATATCATCGTAAGTAAAAATGCGCCCTCGTTTATCGTCCAGAATATAATAATTACCGATCTCATCGGAGGTGATATCCACAAAGCTCGACGGTCCGGTGATACCGGTGACACCGGCATACGGATAGGCCAGATCGCCCTGCACCAGTCCGGTACCGTCGATGGGAGTGCGCACCAGCACGTCCCCGCCGGACAGATTCAGACGCCGCACAGGCTCGCCGACCTTGGCTACCGAAGTGACCGCGTAAATAAAGCCCTTATGATCCAGCGAAAAATTCTTATACTCCACCGGCACAAACTGAGTCAGTTTGGCCGCTTGTTCCTCCGTCATCACTTTTTTCCACAGCAGCGTAAATGCGGAAGCCACCACAGTGTTGCTGCCGTAATACCCCAGGAAGTTCCCCTCCTCGGTAAACTGTAAAATACCCTCGTTTACATTTTTCCCCAACACAAAAATCCGTTCGGAGGTATCCACCAGCACCTTTTGTGGTACGAAAGCAAACGTCTCCGGCAGCAGCTCAGATTCCGGTTTGCCGATAATGCGTATCAGCTTTCCCTCTCGATCCAGCACAACTACCCGACCGTTGCCGGAATCGGCTACATACAGCCGACCGTCACCGGTCACAAAAATGCCGTAGGGCATGGAAAAGGTATCCTCTTCACCATCGCGGAAAAAAGAGGAAATCGAACGGCTCCATTTCAGTTCCGGGGTGAAAACATGTATGGCATTCGAGCCGGTATCACAAATATACAAATTTCCCTGCGCATCAAACAGCAGATCTTCAGGGCTTTTCACCGTTACACCCAACTGCGAGGCCGACAGCACTTTTTCCGGAAGATACGCCTGCGGCGCCGCTACATCCAACGTTCCCTCATCGGTGGTGGAATACGAATACGCACGATATGGGTCAGACGCCAGCACCGGCATACTGCCGCACAGGAAGGCAAGGAGAACAATCCCTATCAAAAACTTTTTCAGAACGAACCCTCCTTACTCTTTCATGCCCGATGTCGCCATAGTGTCAATAATCCGCGTCTGATTAAACAAGAACACCGCCGCCGGAATAACCAGCATCACCACACCGACCGCCTGCGCCGCACCCATTCGCACCAGCGCGCCGCTGGTAATCTGACTCAGGGCATACGGCAAGGTCTTTAAGCTTTCCGCATAGACATAATTGGAGTTATCCAGACTCCACATCTGTTGAAACATTAAGATAATCACCGTCAACCAGGCCGGCCGTGACATGGGCATAATGATCCGCCAGTACAGCCGACAGTTGGAGCATCCGTCGATGCGCGCCGCCTCGATCAGCGTATCCGGAATGGTCGTCATATAATTGCGCATAATGAAAAGCCCCAGCGACGAACCGAGAGACGGGATCACCGACGCCCAATACGTATCCAGCCACCCCAGCCACGAAATCGTCAGGTAGTTTGCAACATCCGTTACTGCGGAAACAAACATCAGAGACAAAATAACCAGACTGTTCAGCGTGCGTACCAGCGGAATCTTCATTTTGGCCAACGGATACGCTGCCATCGATGCCAGCAGTACATGCCCGGCGGTAACCGTCACCGTGATAAACAGCGTGTTAAACGCATAGCGTACAAAAGAAACACGGGTATTCTGCATCAGGTTGAACAGCATACGGAAATTATCAAACGTGGGACTTTCCGCAAAAATTTTCGGCGGATAATAAAACAGCTCATGGATCGGTTTCAGCGACATACTCACCGACATGACCAGCGGGAGTAAACTGAACAGCGCCATCACGCTGATCAAAAGCAGCATCAGAATATCGCCATAGGTTTTTCTGTTACGCCGCGAACCGTCCGAAAGCAGCCGCCGGTGTTCGTGGTGTCGTTTCTTTTCTGCTTTGCCCATTTATGCACCAACCTTTCGCAGCCCGCGGATGACCAGTCGGTTGATGGTGATCATCATCACAAACAGGACGACCGAAATGGCAGACGCATACCCGCGCTCCACCCGATAGGTATTGTAATCCATCAAATGCGTCATGATCAGGTGGCCGGCATAGTTTGTGCTGGGGAAGCCGGCCAGCGCGATAGAGGCACCTACATTGGAAAACATGGCAGTGATCTGCAGCACAGCCGCGGTGATCAGATGCGGCGCCATCAGCGGGATCGTCACATACAGCACTTCCTGAAAGCGGTTCCGCACTCCATCGATCGCGGCGGCCTCATAATATTGTACATCGACGGCTGCCGCACCGGCGCGCATGGCAAGGAAGCCGGCGCCCATACTCATCCAAAGCTGTACGATAATGATCAGCGGTAAAATATAGGTATCCGTCCCAAACCATTCGATCGGATTGGTAATCAGTCCCATGCGCAGCAAAAAGCTGTTGGCATAACCATACATGTCGCTGGAAAAAATGATTGACCAAATGGTATAAACCGTACCGGAAATTGTGGGAACATAAAAGATAAAGGTCAGCACACCGCGGATGATGGGATGAAAATCGTTGATGATCCAAGAGGCAAAAAATGACAAGAAATATCCCAGCGGCCCGGTGACAAGCGCAAAAACGATCGTATTGCGCAGCGCAATCCGGAACACCTCATCGTTGACAAACAGTTCCCGATAATTGCGCCAGCCGACAAAAATCGGCGACTGCAAAATATTATACTGCGTAAAGCTCAGTCCGATCGTCATCAAAACCGGCAGCACGGTAAAGGCAAAGAAAATGATCATAAACGGCGCCATCAAGACATATCCGGAGCGATTCTGCCACGCCAGAGTGCATTGATATCGAAACCGTTCTTTCCACGTACTTTTCGTTTTCATCGTCATTACTCCAAACCAAACTCTTTCCGCTTGTCAAGAATTTCCTTATTGATCTCCTCAACTGTATCCAAAATGGTTTCCCGGGCGCTTTTCCCCATATTGATCGTCGATTTGATTGCATTGGAAATGCTGCGTCCGACATAATATCCGCCGGGCACCTCGGGGATTCCCCGTACGTATTGCCATTGCTCCTCCAGCGCCTGCGCCGCCGTCGAAGACCATCCCAAACGACGGACAGCCTCTTTATTGGCAGTAGGCCAGCGGGCAGAGGCGCCCTGTATCGCTTCCAACTCCCGTCCGTACGCTACCTGGGCATCCGTGGAGGTCCACCATTTCAAGAACTCCCATGAAGCATCCGCATCGGTTGTGTTAGCAAAAATCATACACGCGGAAACCGAAGCCGCCACATCGCGGGAAATACGGCCATCGGCCTGCTTCACCCCCGGGATCGGTACCATCTCCCAGACGCCGTCGATCTCCGGCGCCGCCAGTACCAAAGAATTATAGAATGTGTAATCGTTAATAACCAGCGGCATCGTCCCGGTACGAAACCGGTTGATCGCGCTGTAGGTCTTGGTGAAATTGTACTTTGTATAATACTCCGCCCATTCCACGAAACAGTTAACCGCCGTCAGGTCGTCCAGAACGCACAGTCGATTGTCCGCGTCATATACCGAAGCGCCTCGTTGCAGCAGCAGCGCCGCATACAGTGTGTTGAGCGCCGTGGAATCGCTGCCGGATTGTACCGTTGTCGGCTGCGGCAAACCCACTTCCATCCCCTGTTCCTGCAGAGCGGGAATCAAAGCATACAGCTCCTCCCACGTCTGCGGATACGCCGCGCCTAATTCACCGAGAATATCCTTTCGGCAGAACATCATCAAAAACACCTGCTGCTCCGGCAGCGCATACAAACTGCTGCCCAAGCGGAAAGGCGTCAGCGCACTCTCATCAAAGCGCTTACAAACCTCCTCGACGTCTGCAAAAGTGCGTAAATCATACAGCGCCTGCCGCACACCATAGTTCAGCGGCTGCGCCTGACCTTGAAAAATTGCCACGTCCGGCCCGGTTCCGCTGGCGACAGCCTGCCATAAAATTCCCATATTGACCAAGCGTATATTTAAGCGTATGTTGGTTTGCTGTGTAAAATAATTGTCGGACAAATCCCGTAAGATACTCGCTTGATCCCGTCCGGAATTGCCGGCCAGCCAGAGCGTTACCTCTCGATCTGCCTGTGTATTTTCCACTACGCTCTCTACTACGTAATAATCCACGAGAAACGAAGCGACAAAATCCTGAACAGCAGAGAAAACGCGAGTGAAAAATCCCGCTTCTGCCGCCGGAAGAGCCTGTTCCGGCGCCGAGACGACCAAATAGTCAATCAGCAGCGGAACTTCCGCCGCAGACGCCACCCACGAGGACAATGCGTTGATACGGTCGCTGAAGGTCGACATTTGCTCCGGAATTGTATCTTTGCGTTTGAGCATCATGTCAATCAGCACCAGCATCTGGTCGATATAAGCGGACTGTTCTCCTTTGTTGCCGCTGATCGTTTCCAGCTGCGCGTTGGCCGCTTGCAGCTCCTGCCGTGCCTCTTCAAAAACAGACAGCATATCCGGGATACTGCTTTCCAGATGATAATCCCGCAGCGCATCCGGGAAGCTGCCGGTGATCGCGGTAATGCGGCGATATAAGGACGTCAGTTTCTGAACCGTGCCGGTGACCGCCGTTAAAATAGGCGCCAGTTCACCGGGAACCACCTCTAGGCGCACCGTATTTGCGCCTTCCTGCAAATAGAACCGATATGCGCCGTTTTCATCGCCAAACGTGTACATATTCCAGTTCAAGTTATACGGAATGCGAAACGACTCCGCCTCCGCAAACGGGATCTCCCCGTTGATATACAAGCGACGCGACGCACTGGCACCGGAAACAAAATCCTGTTTTGTGCGCATCGACAGGGTATACAGACCGGCCGTGGGCACGTCAACCGTCCATTCGATCCATTGCCCCTTATATTTCCAGTTGCTCGAACCAACGCTGTTGAGCAAAATACGGAAAGAATCATACGGGCTATTGGCTGGTGAGCTGCGATCCTCAACGGCATACAGCGTATTGGCGGACTTGAGTGAGGCATCCTCCCCTTCCACGATATGCTGTGTACTTCCCTCGGTATAGCCCGCCGCCGCATACTGCTGCTGTACCTGTGCATACGGCAGCGGATCCGGATGCACATAAAAGCGCAGATTTCCCACCGCCATCGGTTCGGCCAGTCCTTCCAACGTAACCGTATGCGTGCCGGCCGTCAGGTAGAGACGCAGGGTTTTATCCTCGTAGCCATAGCCGCTGCGCAGCAACGTATCCCGCCAAGCGGCGATCTCTTTCTGACCGCGACGATATTCATTTCCGGAGGACGAGTACCTTTTCTCTCCCTCATCGGCAAAATAGCGGCTGAATACGATATCCTTTGCCTCCGGATAAGGCAGCTCGCCGTCGACATACAAGCAGCGTTCAATCGTATCGCCATAGCCTTCCAACGGATAATAAGAAATGCACAGATCATACAATCCGCTTTCCTGCACCGTAACCGTCCAGGTGACGCTGCCCTCCGCATCGGTTTTCAGCGCCGCTTTCCCATCCAGTTCCATCGTCTCCGGCTCTGTTCCCGTAAACGCGGTATAAGCGGTTCCCGCCACATCCAGCACGGCATCCTGCGGCGCAAGCGGTTTTCCCGCCGCATACGCGGCAAAGCCGGACAGCTCCAACGAGGTAACCGGCTGCTCTGCCGCCCGGACCGTATAAGAGACACCGCCGACGCTTCCAAACAGCCATGCCGCTGTTAACAAAAGAGCCTGTATCCGTTTCGACATATCGTTCCTCCGTTATCCGTACACGCAGAGTTTGTTGCTTTTGTATATCGGCGTTGTCCTGCGCAAACATACAAAAGCAGCAAACTGCCGCTTCAAGCCCTGCCCGCCGGGAATTCCGGCGGGCAGGTATTTTTGATTGAATCGGTTAATTGTTATAGGTCGCGTCGATAATCGCTTGCAGCTCGCCGTCCGTGGAAGATACCACCGCTGCCGGCGTGCTGTCCCCACGCATCACCGCGCCAAAAATGTTATCGGCAATCAGCGAACCGGTGTTCAGCGAAACGCCGGGTAAAAGCGACATATTCTTACCCATCGCCAGCAAAAATTCCACGTCTTCCATGGTCATGTAGGACTTATCCAGCATTTCTTCTTTCACACTGTCTTCGCTTTCCTCATAGTAGCCCTGCGCATCTGCGGGATCCCATGTGCGCTTGGCCTCCATCCAGAAGGCAGCGCGCTGCTCGGCTGTGAAATCGGAATTCGACGGCAGCGACCAGAACGCAAATGCGTCTATTATATCCGCCAGCCCGTTATTCGAGGGACCAAGCGGCGGCGTCACAACGGAATAATCCTCAAATCCGGATTTTTTCAGGCTGCTGGGCGAGGGAATATACGCAAACAACAGCTTTCCGTCCTTAAAGGCGTTGAGCGTTTCGTCCAGTGCCTCCTGCCCGGCGTCCCACGCGCCGAGAACCGACTTATCCTCCAGCGACATAACACGTAAGAATTCCAAAAGCTCCATTCCGCGGTCTTTATTGTCGCCATAGGTAAAGCCGTTATAATATTTTCCGGAGGCACTGTCCTGTGTCGCAATGGAAAAATTATTGGTGACCTTCAGCGTACTGGCCAGCATAAAGCAGCCTACGCCGTATTGCTCTTTGGCGGGATCGGTAGCCGCGCGGCAATATTCCCGGAATTTATCCCACGTCCACTGGCCGCTGCGCGCCAATCCCTGCGGATTTTCCAGCTTTAAGGCGTTTAACAGCTTGGTGTTGATCAGGAAGGTATTGATCGGTGTATAATTCTGCGATTTCGGCATGATGCCCCAATTTTCACCATTTAGCACGTAGCTGGTTTGGTTCCATCTTTCCGCATCCGAAGCGGATTTGATCAGCTCTGTCGTCGGCACCAGCAGGTTTTGTTTGATGAGGCTGACATAGTTCCAAGAATGGCACATCAGGATATCGGCGTATACCTCGCCGGACAAGCTGCTTTGCACAAATTTGCTGAAATGGGCGTCCTGTGTGTCGATCACCCACTCCACCTTGCAATTATAGCTTTCCTCTGCGTTTTTCAACGAATAATACCAGGCGTCCTCGCTATCGCTGTTGCCCAGCGACGGCTTTTCCGGCTCATACCAAACCGCTACCTTCATCGTTTTTCCGCCTAAGTTCATAGAGGTATTTTCCGCTTTCGACGCATCTCCGGACGCCGGGGAGCCGGAGGAACTGGTATCCCCGCATCCGGCCGACGCCAGCAGCATACCTGCCGCCAAGCCCACACACAGTACGCGAGCCAACAAATTACGCATATCGGTTCTCCTTTTCAGATAAAATATCGGTTATTCCGGCGTATTGCCGGTATGCTTTTTCCGGACAAACCACCAGACGGCAACACCGCCGCCAGCCAATACGACAACGCCGCCAATCACAATCAGTACAATCGCCCATGACGGCAGCCCGCTGTTTGTATCCGCCGGCTGCTTCTCGGCAACCGTGGTTCCGGTTGTCGGCGCGGCAGTCGTCTCCTCGGGCAATTCAACCTGTTCAATAGCCGGCGTGTAGCTGTCATAATCGCTGCCGGCATTCGCCACCAGCGAGAACGACCGCAATCCCAGTGCAGTCGGATCATCCTCTGAGGACCAGTACAGCTTCACATATGCTTTGGAACAGCCGTATATATAGTTGGTCAGATCCATCACAAATTTTTGTGTATCGGTGTTATCCTCCGTCGCCTTCAGCGTCTGCACTTCCGAATAGCTTTCCCCATCTGTGGAGATCGTCACTTTAAGAAAACTGGTGTCTTTTTTGGCCGCGTCCACATATCCGATTTTCCCGATCAGCGTCAGGTAACCATCATCGAAAGTCTCACCCTCGGCCGCTTCGATCTTCCAGAAAGCATAAGCGTCCTCACCGCTTTTGGCGGCGGTCAGAAACGGTGCACGGTTCAAACCGAATACCAGATTGGCACATTTTTCCGCGCCGATAGCCTCCTTGCTCACCGCTCCGACCGGCAGCGAGGTAAAGGACTGCACATTGGTTACCGGCATTTTGGAGGTGGTGCCGCCCGAACCATCGATTCCCGCCGTGTTACCGGTCAGGCTGATTGAACGAATGCCTATAATATGCGGCGCATCAAACACAAGCCATTGCAGCTGTACATACGCCTGTCCGTACCCCTTTATCGCGTCGGTCAGTTCGACCACGATCTTTTGCGCATCGTTGCTGTCGTCATTGGAATGAAACGTTTTAACCAGCGTATAGGATTTTCCGTCCACCGAGACCAGCACCTTCAAGGTGTTGTTGTCCTTCTGATTGGCATCCATATACCAAACGCGTCCGACGATCGTCAGCACCAGATCGTTAAGGGGTTCGCCTTCAGCCGCTTCGATTTTCCAAGTGGCGTAAGCCATTTCATAGCCGTTGCGGGAAGAAAGCAGCGGCACTCCGTCAATGCCGTAATACATATTGCTTTCCGAAACGGCGCCGATTTCCTCTGCCTCTACCTCACCAAACGCCAGCTGGTTGAAAGCATAAAATTGCGAAACCATCGTGCACTCTTCCGGCTTTTTATCGGTCTTGATCGGCTCCGGCGGTTTTTCCACCTGAATATTTCCGTTGCCGTTCAGCTCGATGGATCGAATACCGAAAATATGCGGACTGTCAAACACCAGCCACTCCATCTTCACAAAAGCGGCCGACTGCCCTTTGAAATACTCCGCCAAATCCAGCTGATACAGCTGATTCATATCCGCGTTGTCGTTCGACTGATAGGTTTTAACCAGCGTATACGCAGTACCGTCGGTGGA
>CATWUX010000015.1 GCA_958354085.1 uncultured Oscillospiraceae bacterium
ACTTCATTCAGCCAGTGTCTGCAAATCAATTTTGCGCATAACTCTTGACAGTACCACATAACAATGTAAATTCGTGATATATGATTAATAGAAAACGGGAAGAAACCTTTCAACCAGATTTCTTCCCGTTTAATTATGCGTAAATCATATAATTATTTACTACTTCTAATACTCTGCTGTGGATGTTGTTCATCCGAGCAACCCACTCCATCTGATTTTCAACTTTGAGTTGTCCGGTCACGCCTTCACGCTTTGCCATTTGATTTACGAGCCGAAAAAACATATCCTCCGCTTGCTCGTCAATGTCGGCAAGATAGCTGTTCAACTTTCCGCTTGTCAGCAAATTCATATACAAAACCTTATGGTTTTGTTTCAAATATCTTGCGTGTCGCTGTCCCCACAAACCGATAGGCTTATTTTCTTCATCGGGGAGTTTTAGGTCAGGCAAATAATAGTCACCTTGCAAAGTATAACTGATACCTGTTTTTTCATTATAAATACGCTTTTCCATGGTTAAGCCTCCTTGTATATTACTTTGAATTTCTTTTGCTTTGCATTAAGAATTTTGAGCATAACTTCATCAACTGCATCGGTATATTTGCCGTCTGCAATAAGACTGTTTCTTTTTCCGTTAAGGCAGTCGATGATAATTCTGTGCTCGTAATCATCAAGAGCTATGTAATACTTTTTGGACATATCTTTCACTCCTTCAACAAATCCTTAAACGGTGTTTCGGTTGATATAAAAGTATCGTATGTAAAGTTAGCTCCCAATCGAAATCCCATAATAAAGCTATCTAGATTCGATTCGCCGTTGACGATACTCCAAGCATTAACGAAATCAAGAAACTTCTTCTTGTTTTCGCCTGTGAGTGCTTCTGTTAGGAACTCCTCATTGAGCATTAAAATCTCCATCTGCTTTTGAACAGTCTTATTTTGCTTTGTGCTTCGTGCTTGGGGATCAATGTTACCGTAATAGAATTCTTCAATAAATTTTGACATAATTTTGTTTCCTCGTTTCTGTAATTTTATTGTACGAAGAAACCTAAAAATACTCAAATGTACGAATGAAAAATATGTGTGTTTCTGCCGGTATTTCAGTATTTTTAATCAAGTCCGTTATGAACACTCGTACCAGTCGAGAGCCTCGACACGCAAACGCGTAGTTGAGGTTCTTATTTTTTTGCAGTTTTTATTCTCGCGTCGAAGTAGCATCTTTTTTGCTACCTCTTGACAAAGCCCCAAAGGCGTAAGTCTTTGGGGCTTGCTTATTACCTCTTCACTATTCACTCTTCACTAAACTTACCTTTGGGGCTTTGGAAGTAATAAGTAATAGTGAATAGTGAAAAAGTATTTGCAAGGCTTCGCCTTGCCTGAGATTGCCAAAAAATCGAGCGGAGACGGAGGAATTGTCAAATCCTCATTTCCCATTTGCCGTATGCCGAATGCCGAATATTTTACCGAAAATGCTCTTGTCGGTTTAAGTCCTCATCCGGATTTTACGTCGGCATCTTTTTTGCTACATCTTTACTAAAAAATGACAAGTTTCGACAGAAACTTGTCATTTTTTAGTTATATTTTCCTTACGGCGAGTTATATTGCTACGCAATGATACTCGGCTAAAGCGGAGTGTTATTGCTCTTCAGGCAGTTAAGAGGCAGATACATTATCACTGTGTCGCAAGACATAATATCACTAAAATTTCTTTCAAGATGGATTCAAACTATCGAAGACCTGAAAAACTTGTTTAACATTTGTTATTGTGATATAATTAATTACGGAGAGTGATAATCATGTTTGAAAATACCGATTTTTTTCTTGACTTTACAATCTTTTCTTTGATTATATTTATAATGATTTTTTGCTCATATATATTATATGTCATATTTAAAAACCCTTTTAAATATCCTTATTTTATATATATATTTGATATAACCTCAAAACGAAATGTGAAATTCGAAGATTGTGTTGACAGTTTTCTGATAAATAAAAACAATTGGAATTTAATACAACAACACGAATTGAGTATTTTGCAATGGAAAAATGAGACAGAAAAATTTCTTCGAACATGTGTACTTAAAAAATATCGAACTCGACAATACAAAAAAGTGTTAGATGATAATCATGCATATCACTTTAAACTCGTTAGTAAGCAAACTCGTTATCAACAAAGAAATTATATAAAAACATCATATAAGGTAAGTGTTGTGAAATCTGAGTGGACTGTAAGTTGGCGCTGGCTTGATAGTCGATATAAAAAATTAAAATCCATTGGTTTTGAGGCAACATTAAATGAATATAATAGTAAAAACCAAAGAAAACTTATGACGCCTTTATTGAGAAGACAAATTATGGAAAGGGACAACTATACATGCCAAATTTGTGGGAAATATATGCCTGATGAAGTCGGATTACATGTAGATCATATTATTCCAATCGCTAAGGGCGGAAAAAGCATTCCTACAAATTTGCGTGTTCTTTGTAGTAAATGTAATGGAAAAAAGGGTGCTAAATAACTGGTATCATAACGGTTCATAACAGCCACGTCGTTGCGAACTATATATCGTTTGCGATGACTTTTCCTTTGAAAAGTCATCGGCTCACTCACGCCGTCGCTCCTCCTTTCCGCAAAAAGTTACGCTCGGCTCACCGGCTCGGTTGTAAACGCCCTCGCGACGGTTCGCTGTCGCTACCAACTTTTTGCGGGTTCAAGTCCACATCAGAATTTTGCAGCAGCATCTTTTTTGCTCCCTCTTGACACAATCATTGACTCATAAGTCTATCACGACTTGTGAGTCAATTCTCTTTTATAGCCCTATTTTAAGGATTCAATACGGATAGATCCGTATTGAAAGGGTTGAGAACTGGCGGATCAGCACCAGAAATCAGCCATTTTTGTTACACAGGAGCAGAAATCCTACAAAAATACTATGTGACATTGTGTTGCCGGGATTGACAGTGCAGCATCAAAGAGATATAATAATATTGTTCTATATAGAACTGTTCAATTTATAACATTGTTGGAGCGATTACAAAATGGATATTATGCTTGAGAACCTATATGTCAGCCGAGAATTGTATTCTTTTCTGCTGCATCCTGTTTGCACGAAATACGATTTGGCACCCGCCGAATTGCTTGTATTGCTCTTTTTGGCAAACAATACGGAATATGATACGGCAAAGGATATTGTAAACAAATTAAAAATTGCCAAGTCACACGTCTCCATCTCGGTAAGAGCGTTGGAAGAACGCGGATATTTGAAAGGAAATTATGAAGGCCGCAATCGAAGAACCATTCATTTACAGTTATCGGATACAGCGGCATCCGTAATCAGCGATGTGCGAAATGTACAGAGCAAATTCCAATCCATTTTAGGGCACGGATTCTCCGAAGAAGAATTGAAACATTATCAAAACTATCTGCAGCGAGCAACTGAAAACGTCAATCTATATCTGAAAAATTCTATTTCCATATAATCAAAGCGAAAGGATAAAGTATTTTTTAGGTGAGCGCATGATTTTCTTTTATATGAATCCGGTTTTGATGACCGCAGAAATCATACCTGCTATTTCCTTGTTGATAAAAGTTTATAATGCGGATAGATATTACGGATGAATTTTCGTTGGATTTATTGCCGCCATGTTCATCATCGCCCTGCTGGTTATCCGAAACATGTCAAAGCATGACCGTTATATTTCAAACAGCAGCCTCTATTTTTATAATAGGAAAGAGTGATCTTATGGAAAACAAAAGCAATATCGTGGATTTAACCAATGAATTGATATATCGAAAATTTCTGATGAATAACGGGCAACGACAGCAATTCAAAGATTTAAATATGCCGGAATATATCGCGCTGCACATGATCGCAAAAACGGCATCCGAAGAATTGATTTATTCCGGGAAAACATATTTAAAAGATCTTGCAGACAAAATGCAGCTTTCTATCCGCCAAATCTCCAAAATGGTTTCCGAATTAAGAGATCGCGGACTTTTAACATGGTCACACGATGGAGACGGAACGGATGGCACATACGTTGTCATTACCGAATCCGGCTCTGAGCTGATGCACCAACAGGAGCAAATGTTAAACGATTACTACGGACGTGTTATTCAAAAGTACGGACCAGAAAATCTGATTCATCTCCTGCAAATGATGAAAGAATTAGAAACCGTGATGAGCCGTGAACTGGAAGGAACGGAGGAGGACGACGCCAATGACTGAATACTTTGAAAAACTGGAAACGATTTGCAGAAAGAATGACGCTATTGCCCCCAGACTCTATGATGAATACGGTGTCAATAAAGGTCTGCGGGATGACAAAGGAAACGGCGTTCTGGCGGGGCTTACCAATATTTCTAAAATCGTTTCCTCCAAAATAGAAAACGGACAAAAAGTACCTTGTAACGGAGAATTATGGTATCGCGGCTACCGTGTGGAAGATTTGATCAACGGGCTCGGCGATCATGAGATGGGGTTTGAAAAGATCGCCTATTTGCTGCTGTTGGGAGAATTGCCGGATGCAGAACAACAAAAATCTTTCATACAACTGATGAGCAGCTGCAGAACCCTCCCAACCAATTTTACCAGAGATGTTATCATGAAAGCGCCGAGCAGTGATATCATGAATTCGATGACCAGGAGCATTCTGACACTGGCTTCTTATGATAAAAAGGCAAATGATACAAGTGTCAGCAATTCATTACGGCAGTGTCTGCAGCTGATCAGCGAATTTCCTTTGCTGGCAGTGTATGGATATCATGCCTATAATTATTACGAAAAACAAGACAGCATGATTATTCATCGTCCTCATCCCGACTTATCAACAGCGGAAAATATTCTTTTAATGCTGCGTCCAAACCAGAAATACACAATCACCGAAGCGAAAGTATTAGATACCGCATTGATCCTTCACATGGAACACGGCGGCGGCAACAACTCCACCTTCACCACTCGGGTAGTGACTTCTTCTGGTTCCGATACCTATTCCACCATTGCGGCTGCCATGTCCTCATTAAAAGGGCCGAAGCATGGCGGCGCCAATATCAAAGTGATGGAAATGATGTCGGATATTCGTACGCATGTCCGCGATTATGCGGATAAGGATGAAATTGCTGCTTATCTTTCTAAAATCATCGACAAAGAAGCTTTTGACAAAAAGGGACTTATCTACGGCATGGGACATGCGGTGTATTCTCTGTCCGATCCGCGAGAACGCATTTTTAAAAAATATGTCCAGCAACTTGCGTCAGAAAAGAAGCGCGAACACGATTTTCTGCTTTATCAGAACATCGAGGAACTGGCACCTAAATTGATTGCGGAAAAGCGTCATATTTACAAAGGCGTCAGCCCGAATGTAGACTTTTACAGCGGTTTTGTCTATGATATGTTGGGTATCCCGCAGGAACTATATACGGCCATGTTCGCCACTGCGCGAATTGTCGGATGGAGCGCCCATCGGATAGAGGAGCTGATTTGTACCGATAAGATCATCCGCCCTGCCTATATGAGCGTGATGGAGAAAAAATCATAAGAGCCTTTTGAAATTTTGACAACTGGCATTTGAGCCCGTCCCAAACTTTGTGTAAACCGCATTTGAGGTGTAGAATAGAAGCACCAAAAATGGCGGCTTACATAAAGTTTGGGACGGGCTCTTTTCGAACTTCTGTTATAGCCTTTACCCTCCGCTGTCCAACGCATCGTAATCAAGCCCATAGCGCATCCGTTCGTCATTATGGTAAATTCCCCGCAGATAGCCTGCGGTATCGTCAAACAGAGCTTTCTGGAACGTTTTGCTCATCTCTGTGGGTCAAATCATTGACAAATGCAGAAATATGAGGCCAAAAAAAGACATCTATATATTGATATATCGCATAGCCCATGCTATAATCGAATTTAAAGATTGTATTTCAAAAAGAGGTTGACAAGGTTGGCAAGAAAAACGAGGAATACGATAATCTTAACATACCGAAATAATTTGACTGTTGGTCTTTTGGCGGCCAGCAATCAATATCCAATACTTTAACCGCTGAATACAGGGGGATTTATGCCCTGTATTCAGCTTTTTTATTTTAGCGCCTTTAGCCGGTTGCGTGTGCAAGCAACCGTAACATTCAAAAGCACTGTTGTACAGTTAAACATCCGGTTTCATCCGACTGACAACATATTAAGAAATTAAACAAAAAATAGTTTATTTAAGAACTTTTATAAGCAGTGCAAAGACAGGCGGTATGCCCGTTTTAAGTTGGGTGGTAAAGATTATGAAGGGCGAAAAAATGCGGGAAAAAATAACGGATAAAAAGGTTCGCGTGGTTATTGCAATCGTCTGCCTTATAGCGGTAGCCTGTACGGGTATTGTGTATGCCGCGGATACCCGCAGCACAGATGACCCTATAAGAGAATTACAGAACGGCAGCTTTGAAGAGGGGCAGAGCTGGACATCAAGCTATTCTCAATTGGATCAAAGCAAGGTTCCTTTCTGGAACACAACGGCTTTTCAGGGTAAAATTGAATTATTTAAAGAAAATACAGGAGTTTATATAAAGAATGTAAAATTAGCTCCTACGGACGGATCATACGCTGCAGAGTTAAATGCGGATGAAGAAAGCACACTATACCAGAACGTTAAAACAACCCCGTCAAGCGTGTACAAATGGGGCTTAGATCACGGCGGCCGAAACGGAACGGATACCATGGCGCTGGTTATAGGGCCTAAACAGAGCGTTGATCCGTCAAAGCCCAGCAAAGCAGGGCGCGATCAGCTCATGCAGATGGTGGACTGGCTTATCGATCAGGGAATGACCTCTGTTAAAACCTCGGCGGGCTTGGGCGAGAAGCTTACAGTTTACAGTAAAAAATTCGCCGAAAAAGGTACTTTTGTAGATAACGCGGGAAATGACGCGTTCAGCCTAACGCCCAGCACTATCTACACCGAGGAGTGGCATATTTGGATAATGGCGTCCTCAAGGGCTACAAGCGATACGAATCCGTGGAACTCTTACGGCTCTAACGCCGAGGACTCTTCGGGAAGCGGAGATGGCTCGGGCGATACGGAGGTGGATTTAAGCAAGTATTATTTCTATACCGTTCCGGCGGGACAGACCAATACCCTGTTTGGATTTGTTTCGGTCGGGTATGTCGATTCTATTGCGTCTGAGGACAAAGCAAAGACCTACGGCAACTTCCTTGATAATATTAACTTCCAGCTTTTCCATCCGCTTTCGGGCAGTACCACCAATCACGGCAGCGCGGTTGTCGGAGGAAGTGACGGAACTGCCGAGGGGGAGGGCGCATCTGACGGTTACCAGGTTACAATAGACAACAGACTCACGACCTATATAACCGACGGTGAAACCCTTAAAATTCAGGCTATCATAAAAGCGAAAGACGTGGAAGACGGCTGTCAATTCGTGGGCGTTTATTATACAAAGCAGGACGATAACGGCAATCCTGTCACCGAATTTATCAAGGTGACAGGAAATGAAATTCAAGATACGGGCTCTTTAACCGATGAGGAGAAAAAGGGAAAATGGGTAAAGTCTACTAATGCAGACGGCGACACGGTTTATACCTATTATCTTGAAAATTTGACCTCGGCAACCGATTTGCACTTTGTATTTATTAAAAACCCGACCGTCACCTATGACCCCAACGGCGGAAAAGCTTATATTATAGAGGACAGACCGCATAAGGATGAAGATGAAAATGTTTACAGCTTTAAGCCCTTTAAAGATAGTGTAGATGAAAATTCGTTTGTCGCTCCCTATGTTTCAAAAGCGGCGGAGGGGCAAAACGACGGCTGGAAATTTTTGGGCTGGAAGCTTATGGGAGATATAGTGGACAATATCCCTTCAGGAACAGAGAAGGTAAACGCGGATGAATTGGGCAGCTTGCTGCTTCCCGCCGAACACACCATAGCCTGTGATTATAATGTGGACGGCGCTACGGATGAAAAGGCGGCGCAGTATTTTAAGATTTACGGCGGAAACGTGGAACTTACAAAAGCAGTCAGCACAAAAGCGGGAGAAATGGTTTCGGGTGTAACATGGAATGACAAGGGCGAGACAAAACTCTACGCAAACGTCCACAAGGGTATTACCATGGTGGCACAATGGCGCTGGAGACAGGCGTTTATTCCGCAGGTCGGTCAGGGCGGCGAGTTCAGCAATTCTACTGATGGCGGAACGGTTGAAATTACAAGCGTAACAAATGCATCAGACGAGAATTACAACGATGCTTATAATGCGAACGGCGGAAAGTCCTACCACGCAGCAACCGATGAGACGATAACTGTCAAGGCGATTGCAAAGGACGGCTGTAAATTTATCGGCTGGTATAACGAAAGCGGAAATCTTGTTGCCACCAATACCGAATACGGCTATGTTGAAACCAAGGAAAGCGTAAACACCTATTACGCACGGTTTTCCAACAGCGTTACACAGACCTATATCCGTCAGGTAAAAAACGGCGACAGTTGGGAAGACACCACCGACGATAAAATAGGAACGCTTGAGCGTTACAGCTATACCGACGCGGTAGGTATGCCTATAAGCACCACCGCGGTAGCGGGAAAGGGCTACAAGTTTGTCGGCTGGTATGATTCCGAGGGTAACAAGGTTACCGATGATATGCTTATAAACAGCGGTGCGACAATAAGCTACACAACTACGGGCAATGCGACCTATTACGCGCATTTTGAAACGATGTATACTCTTTATGTAAGCAAACTTGACGGTGATAAATCCACGGCGGAAAATAAAGTGCCGCTTGCCGGCGCGGAATTTACTCTCTACCGGAAAGATGAGAACGGGGATAAAGCCCTTGTTTATTACGGTGAAAGTATAAAGTGTACCGCTGTTAAAACCGCCGTTACGGCTTTAAGCGAGGACGGCACAAGGGCAACTGCGGTTTTCACCGATATCCTTGCCTCGGGAACGGACTACTTTCTGGTTGAAGAAAAAGCGCCCGCAGGCTACCGTCTGCTTGACGCGCCCATAAAAATCACCATTGACGGTTCGGGCAATACCGCCCTGATCGATGGAATATCTAAGGAAATTACCGAAAAGGAGGTTAATGTTGAACTTGCAAACTATTTGACGCTGCATATGCCCACTTCCGGAATAGAATTTACCGGCGGTTGGTTTGCAGCGGCGGGACTTATGCTGCTGGCTGCAGCGACAATTGGTTTGTTTGGGTTCAAAATAAGCCAAATTAGAAGTAAAAATAAATAATGAAAGGAACGATACCAGGCACAAAGCCATTTTTCATGGTGGGTTGTGCAAATTTTGTATCGCATGGCGATTAAAATGAAAACAAAAAAATTAGCGTTTCTTCTCCTGTCTGCACTGTTCGTGTTATCCGTACTGCCGTTGGGTGTATCCGCGGCTTCTGCTCCCGCAACACCGGCATCCACCGCTTCCATTACCATTGAAAATGCATTAGAAAACGATCAACTGTCTGCCTACAAGGTTGTGGACATTACTTACGACGACGGCAAGAACACGCTGTCTTATGCGTGGGACAGTGCTTTTGCTGACTATTTTTCAGGCACAACCTCGTATAATACAACGGCATGTACGGTTGAGGCCTTTGCGGCTCTCGCAGATGATTCCGACGCGCTGAAAGACCTGCTGGCCAAGCTGCCCAATTACATTAAAGACAGAGCGATTGCTCCCGTGCAGGCTAAGACTGTTGGAGCGGACGGCAAAGCCACCTTTACCGATCTCGCGATGGGCGAATACTTTATCCGTCCCACTCTGACGACATCCGTCTATCAGTTAATGCTCCAAAAAGTAGAGCCTACCGTTGCAAATGTCGGCGGAACAGAGACCTATGTAATAGATGATGTGGCTTTCACAGCGAAAAAAGAAAAGGTTAACATCACCAAAACAGCCGATAAAACCAGCGTAACAAAAAATGAAAAGGTTACCTACACTATTACGGCTGATATTCCCACCTATTCAGAAAATGCGGCAGATAAATCGTTCTCCGTGTATGACCTGCTTCCCGACGGATTAACGATGGATACAGCTTCCATTACAGTCCAGAGAGACGGAACGGATATTACGGATCAAGCCGGAACGCAATATACGCTTGATAAAGCCTCCAACACAACAACCGAACCGTATTATACCTTCAAGCTCAGCGTTGATACGACGCAGTACGCCGACAACTGGCCTGCATCGGGCGGAAAACAACTCATTATTTCATACACCGCCACACTAAACGATGATGCCGAAGTCAATACCAAGGAAACCAACATTGTAACGTTTGATTATTCTTTCTATCCTTATGTAGAAAACTCCCATAACCAAAAAAGCGATGAGGTTGATGTAACCACATTCGCCATTAGAATTAACAAATTTGTTAAGGACAAAACAGATACAAAGCTTGCCGACGCCAAGTTTGATTTATACAGGACCGCATCACAGGCAGAAATTGACGCGGGAACCGCAGTAGAGATTCCTCATACAAGAATTCCGGGTATCAAGCTTGAGAGCGACAAGATTACGGATGCAAACGGTGTTGCAACTTTTGAAAAGTACGAGGCAAACGGCACAAATTATGATTACTATCTCGTGGAAACCGTGGCGCCTTCGGGATACAATATTTTAGACGATGCTGTAAAGGTAAATTTCACCGATGCTGAAATTGCGGCCACTTCCGGCGTTTACACTGTCGATGTTCCCAATAGCAGCGGAATCAAGCTCCCGATGACCGGCGGTACAGGTACTGTCGTTTTTACCGTAATCGGCATCGCGTTGATGGTCGGAGCCGTCTTGCTGTTTATCTTTTCCCGCAAAAAGACAAACAACGAAGTAAAATGAGTCATCTCAAGTAATTGCAGCCAGGGGCGGCGAACCGTTCGCCGCCCCTCTTTTTCGTAAGCTATGGGAAGGAGAAAAGCAACATGAAAAAAGTTCTGCCAACCATGCTGATTGTACTGGTGTTTCTTGCGGGAATTGCTGTTTTTCTCTATCCCACAGTGTCCAACTATCTTTACGAAAAAAACAGCAGCAGGGCCATCACCGAGCATGCGGAAAACCTCTCAGAAATAAGTCCGGAAATAATTGCGAAAGAGAAAAACGCGATTGATCGGTATAACAAAAGTCTGTTTAAAAACGCTGTCGTGCTGACGGACCCGTTTGATCCGGAGGCCTATCCCATTACGGACGGTGAGTATACAGAGCTGTTGGCACAGGATGAGGTCATGGCGTACATTGAGATTCCCGCCATCAATGTGTATCTGCCCATCTATCATGGAACAAAAGAAGAAACATTACAAATCGGTGTCGGTCATTTGGAAAACACCTCGCTGCCCGTAGGTGGGAAAACCACTCATGCTGTCCTTTCGGCGCATTGCGGCCTGCCCTCCGCACGGCTTTTTACCGATCTTCCTCTGCTCAAAGAAGGGAATATTTTTCGGATCCATGTACTTGATGAAGTGCTGACCTATCAAGTGTACGACGTGGAAACGGTTAATCCGGATAACTGTTCTTCCCTGCATATTCGGGAAGGTGAGGACATTGTTACATTGATTACCTGCACGCCCTACGGCAAAAATACCCACCGTCTGCTGGTACATGGCAGGCGGATTGAGGAAAAAGAAGACGTTGGTATTGCAGAACCGAAAATTGAGCAAAAAATGACGTGGGAAAATTATACACATCTTGCGGCATTTGGCATTACGGCTGTATTTGTTCTGCTGCTTTTCGGCAGTGCAGTTAGCAGCTTGATAAAGAGGAAAAAGAAGCATGAGAAAACTGATTAGAATAATCGCCATAATTTTACTGATTGTCGGCATCGGCTTTTTTTCTTATCCCATGGTTCTGAAAGTGAGTTTTGATAAGCAGGCCAATCAGGCAATTGATCAATTTGAACAGCTTAAAGCCGATGAATCGCAAACGGACAATACGATTCCGAATGAGAATAGCCTTCCGTATGCCGAACTGCGCAAAGCCATGTTCGACTATAACGAAAGGCTGTATTTAACCGGACAAAACGGCCTGATCGATCAGTTGTCGTATGAAAAGCCGGATTTTCATTTATCCGATTATGGTATTGACAGCGAAATACTCGGCTATATTTCCATACCATCGATAGACATTGAATTGCCGATTTATAACGGTGCAAGCGAGAAGAATATGGCAAAGGGTGCGGCATATCTGGCGAATACTTCGCTGCCTGTCGGCGGGAATCATACAAATTGTGTGATAGCCGCTCATACCCGACATAAGGGAATCTATATGTTCAAAAAAATCACCGAGCTGAAGCCGGGTGATGAAATTTATATAACCAACTTATGGGAAACGCTTGTGTATAAAGTGTCGGAAACCAAAGTGATCGACCCGACAGACAGTCAGAATATTTATATCCAGGACGGCCGATCTCTTTTGACTTTATCCACCTGCCATCCCTTCCCGAAAAATTATCAGCGATATTTGGTATATGCCGAATTTGCGGAATCAAAATAAAGAAATGAACGACTCGGCATTGGCTTCCGCTGTCCCCCAAGCCGGGAACAGCGGAAGCTGCGTGAACTAACTCGTTATCTTTCTTGTTTACACAATCTCAAAACGATACCTGCCCGAAACAACTGCGTTTGTCTGACCATTGGGAAGAACAACGTCTGCGGTACAATTGGACGGCACCGAAAGATCCAAAATCTGTTTGCCGTCCTCTTTGCGCCAGCTGCTTTCCACCCGGCCATAAACGCTGTCGTAGCCGGCTTTGGAATAGGTCAGCGTGCCGCCGGGCCGCGGCGCAATCACAAAGTGATTCTCTCCGGCTACCCGGATGCCGCAGACCGTGTCAAAGAGCCAGCTCACCATGGCCCCTTTGGAATAGTGGTTCAGAGACGCAATGCCCTTGGAAACGGTGGCGAACCGATCGGCAAACGCATGCGTCAACTTGACGGAAACGGAAATTCAGAGTATAATAAACCGATTGAAAATATAAGCGGAGGATCGTTCACATGTCGATAAAAGGGAACTTGGTTTCTTTTCTTATTATAGCCCGTAATGCTTCCGGCACATTGGGAACGCTGCTGAAAAATCTGGAAGCACAGATCTATCCGGCCAAGCAAATCGAAATCATTTTAGTAGACAGCGCTTCACAGGATGATACCAAACAAATCATGATGCAATTTCAGGCGGCGCATCGTAACGAATTTTACGATATACTCGTACTGGATAACCCCAAAATGATCTTGCCGTGCGGCTGGAATGTCGCTTTGCGGGAAGCGCACGGCGACGTTATTTTACGTGTGGATGCACACAGTACCCTTCCGCCGGATTTTATTGCCTGCAATATGGCCAATTTTGCAAACGGCGAAAAGATTGTGGGCGGGCCCCGCACCAGTGTTGTCGCTCAGGACAACGCTTGGCAGCGTACTCTGCTCACAGCGGAGGAATCGCTGTTTGGCAGCGGTATCGCCGCCTATCGCCACTGCGAGGATACCCGCTATGTCAGCACACTGGCGCATGGCGCGTATGCACGCGAGGTCTTCGAAACCGTCGGCGGTTACGATGAACGGCTGGCGCGCACCGAAGACAACGAAATGCATTATCGCATGAAGCAAGCCGGTTACCGTTTGTTTTTTGATTCAAAGATTCATTCCTATCATCATCCTCGCAATCGGTTTTCTAAAATGCTCAAGCAAAAATATCTTAACGGCTATTGGATCGGTTTGACACTGCGCATTTGCCCTCGTTGTTTTTCTCCCTACCATTTCGTCCCGCTGCTGTTTGTGCTGGCCATTCTGGGCGGACTGGTGCTGGGACTTTGCGGCATCTGGTGGCCGCTCGCGGCGCTGGGCATCGCCTACGGAGCGGTCGATCTGCTGCTGACCGTGGCGTCGGTGCTCCGCAAACCGTTTTCCGCATACTATTTCTGTCTGCCCGTGCTGTTTCTGCTGCTGCATCTGGCATATGGCTGGGGCACGCTGACCGGCATCGTCAAGATTCCCTTCTGGTACCCCAAAAACAAGCACTGTGACGCCATCGAGCAGGTTAAAGACGCGATGAAACGCCATCACGAATAAAGGAGCGAAATGCCGGTGTCCGATCAAAACAATCAGGAGGTTTCCCCCCAGCTGCTGCGAGCCATGCAGCTGAAAGGGCTGGAAATGCTGCTCTACTTTCAAAAATTCTGCGAAGAGCACGGGCTGCTCTTCTATTTCTGCGGCGGCTGCTGCATCGGCACGCTGCGGCACGGCGGATTCATCCCGTGGGATGACGACGTGGATGTATTCATGCCGCGCGCCGACTACGAGCGCTTAAAAGAACTGTGGAACAAGCATGCAGACACGCAGCGTTACGCCTGCGTTTATCCGTCCCGCGATTTGTGCGACCACAACTTGTTCGTCACGATCCGGGACACCTCCACCACCTTCATCAAACCTTATCAGCAGGATTTGGACATTCCGCACGGTTTGATGATGGATGTATTTCCGCTGGATGCGTACCCGCTTTCCAGATGGCAGCGCAGGCTGCAGGTTATGTGGGCGCTGCTCTATTCGCTGTTCTGCGCGCAGGTGATCCCGGAAAAGCACGGCAAAGCCATGCGGCTCCTCAGCCGTATTGCACTCGCCCTTGTTCCGTTCAAAAGCTGGCGGTATGCGATCTGGCGGCTGGCGGAACGGCAGATGTCCAAATATAAGCTGGAGGACACCGACAGCATCACCGAGCTGTGCGCCGGCCCCGGCTATATGAAAAACCGCTATCCCAAGGAAGCGTTTGCCAGCGCGGTCTACAAGGAATTTGAAGGGCACCTGCTGCCGATACCGGTCGGCTATGATGCGTATCTGCGCATCGCCTTCGGCGACTATATGCAGCTGCCGCCGGCGGAAAAACAAAAGCCGCAGCATGACGCCGTATTTGTCGATCTGGAACACGGGTATGCGCGTTATAAAGGGCAATACTATTGTAAAAACGAAAACAAGACAAAATAAAACCAAAGGAGCGGATCGTCATGATATTTGGCGCTATTCTGGCGGGAGGTACGGGCAGCCGTATGCATCGTACTGATATGCCCAAGCAGTTTTTGCCTTTGGGGGACAAGCCCATCGTGCTGCACACACTGGAAAAATTTCTGACATGCACACGGCTGGATATGATTTATGTCGGCGTGCATCCGAATTGGGTGCTGCATATGCAGGATCTGGTCGACAAATATCTGCCGGCGCATGCAGCGCGCATCCGGCTGGTCGCCGGCGGCGGCGACCGCAACGCCACGATCTTTCAAATTGTGGACGCGATCGAGCATGATTTCGGTGCCGACGAGGAGCATATTATCGTGACGCATGATGCCGTGCGCCCGTTTGTGACGCTGCGTATCCTGGAGGACAACATCGATGCGGCGCTGCAGCACGGCGCCTGCGACACCGTGGTGCCCGCCACCGACACGATCGTGGTGTCGGAGAACGGCACGGTGATCGCCGATATCCCGCAGCGCAGCCGGATGTATCAAGGGCAAACGCCGCAGAGCTTCAACATTGCGCTGCTGAAAAAGCTGTATGCGTCCCTCACGTCGGAGGAAAAAGAACAGCTGACCGACGCCTGCAAGATCTGCGTCAGCCGAGGTGTACCGGTATCGCTGGTGCGGGGAGAAGTCTCCAATCTGAAAATCACAACCGTACCGGATTATAAGATTGCACAGGCGATGGTGGGAGGAAAGCTCATTGATTAATTATGTGTATCAGTTGGTCAGCCCGAAGGTGTTTTCGGTGGCGTATCAGGATACGGATTTGACGGACGAGGTTTTGATACGTCCGCGCTATCTGTCCATCTGTCATGCCGATCAGCGCTATTATCTCGGACAGCGCGACGCCAAGGTGCTGCGGCAAAAGCTGCCCATGGCGCTCATTCATGAGTGCTGCGGCGAAGTGATTGCCGATCCGACCGGTACCTTCCGCATCGGGCAGCCTGTCGTGCTCATTCCCAACACCCCGACCCGCGCGGACGCGGTAGTGTATGAAAATTACGCCAAAGGTGCGCACTTTCGCTCCAGTGGTTACGACGGATTTTTGCAGGAGTTCGTGCGTATGCCCGCCGACCGTGTGGTCGCCTGTGACCATGTGCCGGGACGGATCGCGGCGATTACGGAATTCGTGAGCGTTGGCGTGCACGCCTCCACGCGCTTTGATTTGCTGGCGCACAGCCGCCGTGAGGTGATCGGCATCTGGGGCGACGGCAGCCTGGCGTATGTGCTGGCCTGCCTGCTTACCCGCCTGTTCCCCTCCAGCGACATTGCGGTTGTGGGCAAAAATCCGCAGAAGCTGGCGCAGTTTTCTTTCGTGCGCCGCACCTATCTGGCGGACAGCCTGCCGCCCGATTTCGAGGTGGATCACGCGTTTGAATGTGCCGGCGGCGAGGGCAGCTATTACGCGATTGAGGATATCATCCGGGTCATCAATCCGCAGGGAACGGTTATGCTGATGGGCGTCAGTGAAAACCGTGTGGCGATCGACACGCGCCACGTGCTGGAAAAAGGCTTGACCATGGTTGGCTGTAGTCGTTCCGGGCGCGCGGACTTTGAGCGCGCCGTCGCGCTGATGCAGGAGCCGTCGCTCCAGCGCCGTCTGGACGGCATCGTGTATGAGGACGCGCCGGTGTGCAGCGTAGAGGATATTCACCGGGCGTTTGGCACGGATCTGGGAACGCCGTTTAAAACCGTATTTGAATGGAAGATCTGACCTTCGCTTTTTCGGATTTTCCAACGTCAAGCGTCCTTCGGAGAGTACAAAGAAGCGGCGCGCCCCATGTCCAGACGCTTCGTGTCATCGTCCTATTCATAAAATCACGGCGGCAATCGCGAAATAAAGAGGAGATAAGGGCATGAGTCAAACCAATCTGGGCTGTATTCATCTGTACTGCGGCGATGGAAAAGGAAAAACGACAGCGGCGATGGGGCTGGCCGTACGTGCGGCGGGCAGCGGCTGCCGCGTGCTTGTGCTGCAATTCCTCAAGGACGGAAAAAGCAGCGAATTGCGTGTGCTGCGGAATGTACCCGGCATTCACGTGCTGGACGGGCAGCCCGTGAAAAAATTTACTTTTCAGATGAACAGCGAGGAAAAACAAGCGTGCAAACTCCAGCACACCGCCGCTTTGCAAGAGGCGATCGCGGCCGCCGAACGGGAAAGCACCGATTTGCTGATTCTGGACGAATGTCTGGGCGCGATCGGCAGCGGTACGTTGGACGAATCCGTTGTGCTGGATTTTCTGCGTCACAAGCCGGCTCATCTCGAGGTGGTGCTCACCGGGCGCGATCCCTCGGACGCCCTGATCGAACTGGCGGACTATGTATCGGAAATCCGAAAAATCAAGCATCCTTTTGACAAAGGGCTGGCAGCCCGTATGGGGATTGAAAAGTGAAATCGGCAATCTGTTCGTATAAACCCGCCTGCGCCCCGGCAAACTAGGGTAGGGGTGAACCGATATGGCGAAAGCCGGTATGCGCCGTCCGGATCCCAAGGATCCGCATGGTACGGAAAGCAACCACAAAACGCATTTCCCGAAAAACGAGGTTCCGCCTGTCCCGGAATTGCAGGGAAAGGTGAAAACCGGTAAGCAAAAAGCAAAGCCGCTTTTGGAAAAATAACAAAGGCAACAAAAAGAGCGATGACAAAATTGTCATCGCTCTTTTTGTTGTGGGGAAAAGTATGACCTTGTGGGAGATCATACCTCAAGCAAATGGACGAATGGGAAACATCCATTTACAGAAGCAAGCTCAGCGGGTTTTGGGAAGGCTGGCAGCCGCCACCGACTGACCGACACGGCGGATCTTCTCATCCGGCAGGTGCAGTTCCATCTTCGCGGCTTCCGGATATTCTTCATCCAGCACGCGGCGCGCCTCGGCGATCACAATGTCGCCGCCCTCGCCGGACATCACACGTCCGAGCAGCAGCACATGCGCAATATCATAGTAAGCGGCGTAATAGGCCAGCGCATGGCCCAGATAAACGCCGATGGAACGATAAATGTTGCGGGCATCCTCGCTACCCTTATCCATCTCGGCCTGTACAACCTTCAATTTTTCCGCCGGAGACAGGGACTCATCCAGCCGGATGCCGGCACGGGGCGCCAGCTTGATGACGCTGTCCTGCGAGAAATATTTCACGCCGCAGCCCTTGTCGCCCGACCATTCGTCCACCATCGCGTCTTCCTGCAGATCCACAGGCGCAAACGCCAGCTCGTTGAGCCAGCCGGTAATATTGCCGTCCGCGTCCACGTAGCCCGCCGCTTCCGACGTGCCCATGGCGATACCGACAATCCGGTTCTCTTCGAGGCTCATGGCGCCCGCCAGCGCGGTCACGTCGCCGTCGTTGGCGACCTCCAGCGGTACGTCGCCCATTTCCTTGGCGGCGCGGATGTAAATATCTTTCACCTTTTTGTCAAATTCGTCGCGCGGCACCTTCAGGAACAGCGACGCGACCATCGCGCGGTTGTCCACATAGATACCGGCGGAGGAAACGCCGATCGCGTCTACGCGCGGCATCTTGCTCGCCGCGGATTTAAACGCGGACAGAATGCCGTCGAAGTGATAATCGGGATCGCTGTTGGTTTTCGGGAACCAGACGACCTCCTCGGAATAGACCGGCACGCCGTCGATGACAGCGGATACCTTGCGGTCGCTTCCGCCGGCGTCAAAACCGATGCGGCAGCCGTCCAAATTGCGGCCGACCGGGGCAGCCAGCGATTTCTCTGCGGGTGCATCTTCCAAAGCGAGCGAGACGACCTCAAACGCACGCTCATACACGCGCCCCATAAAGTCCGCGTCAAATTCACGGGCGCCGCCCGCACGATAAGCGTCGGCGATGAACGCGCCCATCGCGTCGTCGCCGCAAATATACACTTTCCATCCGCCGTAAGCCCACAGCAGCATTTTCACGGTGCGCTCGACATAGACCTTGTCGGCCTGCTCCATCGCCGCCGTGGCATGGATTTTGCAGCGGCGAACCGCTACCTGTCCCTGATTGCGTTCAACGGCAATGACGATCTCCTTGCCGTTTTGGGCAGACGCTTCAAAGGCGCGGGTAAACGCCGCCATCGGGATATACCCTTTATCCAAAACCGGAACGTTTTTCACGTTCACTTCCAGTCCATAAACGTTCATGAAAAACCCCTTTTCTCCGTGACAGCCGCACGGGTTATTTCTGCGTTCGGAATCCTCATCCAGTTTAACTATAACAAACGAAAAGAAAAATACAAGAGGTTGTACAAGGGTTTGCCGCCGACAGCAAAATTTCCGTCCGTTTGTGCAAACCTGCGGAAACCCAGCGCAAATTCGGCTAAATATAAGCGGAAATCTCGGCACACACAGTTTTTTGTACGACCGGTCATGTTCACGGGACAACACGCATATATATGGTTTGCAGGCGATCAAGCGCGCCACGGAATCGCAAGACAACATCAACACGGTGTCCGGCTGATCAGGGCGGATACAACGAAAGGAATGGCTGTTCAAATGATGCAATACTATCCGGAGGGGGCTCTTCTCGACACTCCGCAAAACCAAGCGATGATTCATTCCGCTGCCGGCCTGGCCGAGGCAGCCTTACAAGGGCGCGTACTGGAAGCGCGCGCTGTTTTATGCGACTCGGATCACAATCTGCACGTCAACCTGCCGTGTATGGAGGGGATTATCCCCTATTGTGACGGCGCGATCGGAATCGCGGAAGGAACGACGCGGGATATTGCGCTGATCTCCCGCGTGAGCAAACCGGTCTGCTTTCTGGTCAAGGGATTTGAGCCGCTGCCGGACGGGCGGCGGCGCGCGATTCTGTCCCGTCGGGAAGCACAGGAGCAATGCCGGGCGGATTACATAAATAAACTGCGGTGCGGCGACGTTGTGCCGGCGCGCGTAACGCGGCTGGAAACCTTCGGCGCATTCTGCGATATCGGCTGCGGGCTTCCCGCGCTGCTGCCCATCGCGAGCATATCGGTCAGCCGCATTTCGCATCCCGCCGACCGGTTTGTGCCGGGAATGGACATTTACGGCGTGATCTCCTCGCTGGAGAGCGGCCGTATCTGCCTGTCGCAGCGGGAGCTGCTGGGTACATGGGAAGAAAACGCCGCCCTGTTCGAGCAAGGCGAGACGGTTGCCGGGGTGGTGCGGTCGGTGGAGGAATACGGTATTTTCGTCGAGCTGACGCCCAATCTGGCCGGGCTTGCCGAGCCGCGCGAGGGCGTCAAAGTCGGACAGCATGCGGGCGTTTATATCAAGAGTATTCTGCCCGAAAAAATGAAAATGAAACTGATCATTATCGATGCGCAGGATGCGCCGCGCGCACCTGCGCCGCTGCGCTATTTCATTACCGGCGGCCATCTGGACCGGTGGCTATACTCGCCCGTCAACTGCGAAAAACGGATCGAAACCCGTTTCGTCCCCGCATAATAAACTTGTGATAACAAGGCAGGAAAACGCCGTCCGCGGAAAAATTCCGCGGACGGCGTTTTTTAATCATCCATATCGTCCCGCGCTCACACCCGTTTTTGAAGCAGCGCTGCATAATCGGCGGCTGGCATAGGTTTGGCCAGATAATACCCTTGGGCAAAGCGGCAGCGGATACGGTTCAAAATCGCCATTTGCTCCGGCGTTTCCACGCCCTCGGCGATCGTCAGAATATCCAGCTGTCTGGCCATTTCCACGACCGAGGATAGGATTTTCTCGCTGCGTTCGTGTGCCTTGCAAGAGGACAGAAAATTCATGTCCAGCTTTATAACATCCACCGCTATATCCTTGAGCATATTCAGGGAAGAATAGCCGCTTCCGAAATCATCCATCATGACCAGAAACCCATACTTTTGCAGCTGAGCTACCATATCGAGCATTGCCTCCGGATCATCCGTGTAGGCGCTTTCCGTGATTTCCAGATTCAGCAAAGCCGGGTCGATTCCGTAGGTTTCCACCAGCTGTATCAGGTTTTCGACCAACCGTGGGTTGTGCAGATTCACACGGGAAATATTGACCGAAACCGGCAAGGGGCGGAGACCGTCGTCCAGCCATTGCCGTATATACCGGCAGGCTCTTTCCCAAATGTAAGCATCCATCTGTATGATAAAGCCGTTGCGCTCAAAAATCGGAATAAAATCCTTCGGCAGCAACTGTCCCTTATTCGGATGGTTCCAGCGCACATTCACCTCGGCTCCGATCACCGTCTGCGTTTGCAGGTCATATTGCGGCTGCCAATATAATGCAAAATGCTCTTGTTCCAATGCGGCGTTCATATCGTTGGTGATTTCCTGCTCCCAGATGATCTCGCGGCTGAGCGTCTCATCGTAAAACGCATAATAGTCCACATATGCCGCTTTGCATTTCCGCGCCGCCAAAGCCGCGCGATCCATCATCTCGCTCACCGGAAGCGATGTATCCTCCAACCGGTAAATTCCCACCGTCGGCACCACGTTGTAGACCGGACTGCAATCAATCAGAGCTTTGCGTACACCCGCAATCAGCTCGTCCAGCGGCTTCCCGCACGGCAGACAAACTCCGAAAACATCACCGGCAATTCGCCCATACGTCATCAGCGCCTGCTCCCGTGCGAATTCGCGCAGCCACCTGGCCAAATATTGCAGCAAACGATCCCCCTGTTTATCCCCGAAAAAGGCATTGATCAGCTGAAAACGGTCAATGTCGATATGCAAAAGAGCAAAAGGCGTTATCGGATTGGCCAACAGCATCTCTTCGGTGGCGTCAAATAAGGCGTTTTTATTATATATACCGGTCAGTGTATCCACCTCGGCACGGCGCTTGAGCATTTGGAACGATTGCAGCTGACTGCGCGCCAAGGCGTTTTCCAACCGGCAGCGAATGATTTCCGCATGATACGGTTTCGATATAAAATCCCACGCGCCGCACTGCAGCGCCCGTATTTCATTTTCGGCGTCACAATTGCCGGTCGTCACGATGACCGGTAAATCGCGGAAGCACGCATCTTCGGCAAGACGGCTCAAAAACGTATACCCGTCCATTTTCGGCATAACCAAATCCAGCAACACGGCAGCAAAACGCATCCGGTGCGCAAACAGCCGTTCCAGCGCCTCCTCGCCGTTTTCCGCTTCTTCCACCGCGTAATCGTCGGATAAGATATGGTGCAGAACCTTCCGGTTTATGGCATTGTCATCGACAACTAAAATTGTTTTTCGGGCAGCGGTCATAAAAAATCCCCCGCTTGGTGTAGATTTAGAAGAAAAGCGCCGCAATCGGTCGCCATAAAAAACATTATGTAGCATTTACTATGACCATTCTCATAATACTATACAACTTGTCGATATTCAAGTATTTCTATCAAAAACGTCTGCCTCTCCTCCCCTTGCAACCTGTCCCTCATCCTGCTATACTGAAGTTATTCGACGAACAAGGGGGGGAGGACCATGGCAGAGCGCACATGGACAGTACAGCAGCGGCAATGCATCGACGCGCGCGGCGGAACGGTGCTGGTTTCCGCTGCGGCCGGCTCTGGCAAAACGTCCGTATTGGTGCAGCGCGTTATCACCCGCATCACCGATCCGCAGGAACCGGTGGATGTGGATCGGCTGCTAGTCGTCACCTTTACAAAAGCGGCCGCGGCGGAAATGAAGCAGCGGCTGGCCTCCGCGCTGACACAGTTACAGGCAGAGCATCCGGACGACCGGCGGCTGCAGCGTCAGCAAATGCTGCTGCCCCGCGCCAACATCAGCACAGTCCACAGCTTTTGCGCCAATCTGCTGCGGGAATATTTTCACCTTCTCGACCTGTCTCCGCAGTTCAAGGTGGCGGAAGCGGCGGAGACCGCGCTGCTGCGCGAGGAAGCGCTGTCCGAAATTGCGGAGGAATGCTACCGTGAAAAGGATCCAGTCTTTCTGGAATTGTCCGCCCTGCTCGGCAGCGGCCGCGACGACCGCGGCCTGTTCCGCACGGTGCAAAAGCTGTATGATTTTGTGCAGTCCCATCCTTTTCCCGAACGTTGGCTGACCGAAAAGGCGGCGCTGTACACCGCCGACGCCGCGCCGTCACAGACTGTTTGGGGGGCGGCGGTGCTGCGCACGATTTCCCAGACGCTCGCGTATGCCCTCTCCCTGCTGGATACCGCCATCGCGCTCGCCGGGGAAAACGAGAAAATGGCGGAGGCTTACGGGCCGGCGCTGACGGACTATCGGCAGCAGATCGAAGAGGCAACCGCACAAATCGGTACACCGGAGCAGCCCGGCCCTCTGTCCTGGGACGAAATCGGCGCACGGCTGCGCAGCCTGTCCTGCGGGCGCTTCAGCACGCTGCGCAACTGTGAGGACGAAACCGCGAAAGCGCGCGTCACCGCGCTGCGGGACGAAGTGAAAAAACGCATCGGCAAACTGCCCACATTGCTGTGCGGCACGGAGGAACAATGCCGCGCCGACGTTGCCGCCTTGCAGCCGCTGGTCGCGGCGCTGTTTGCCGTCGTGCGCCGTTACAGCGCACGCTACGCGGAAAAGAAAAAGAAGCGCCGAATACTGGATTTCAACGATCTGGAGCACTATGCGCTGGCGCTGCTGGTGCAGAAAAACCCCGACGGCACGACCGCACGCACGCCGCTGGCGCACGAGCTGGCGGCGCGGTACGATGAAGTGCTGGTGGATGAATATCAGGACACCAACGCCGCGCAGGACGCGCTGTTCAGCGCTCTGTCCCGCGAGCAGCGCAATCTGTTCATGGTCGGCGACGTCAAACAAAGTATTTACGGTTTCCGGCAGGCGATGCCGTCCATTTTTATCGGCAAGCGCGACGCCTATCCCGATTTTGACGGGGAGCATTTCCCCGCGACTATCACGCTGGGCAACAACTTCCGTTCCCGTCCGGAGGTCACAGATGCGGTCAATTTTGTGTTCCGTCAGCTGATGACGCGCGAGACCGGCGGCGTAACCTATGATGAACGGGAGGCGTTGGTGCCTTCCGCCTGCTATCCGCCCTCACCCGGCAGCGAAACCGAGCTGTTGGTGGTGGACAAGCGACAGCCGGAGGAGGACAAAGGAGAGGAAACCCCGGATGCCGACCGTGCGGAAGCGCGGGTGATTGCCCGGCGCATCCGGGAATTGATGGCCGATTACCGCGTTACGGATAAGGAGGGGCCGCGCCCGGTTCGTTACGGCGACATCTGTATTCTGATGCGCAGCAAATCCACGCACGCGCAGACGTATATTGATGAGCTGAACGCCTGCGGCATTCCGGCGTGGACGTCCTCCGGCGGCGGATTTTTTGCCGCGCCGGAGGTGGCAACCGCCGTTTCACTGCTGCGCATAATTGACAATCCGGCGCAGGATGTGCCGCTGCTGACCGTGCTGCTGTCTGCGGCGTTCGGCTTTACGCCGGACGATCTGGCGCGCATCCGTATGAACGACCGCCACTCTCCGTTACTGCCGGCACTGCGGCGCATGGCGCGTTCCGCCGCGCCGGAGGATGCCGCGCTGTCCGCCCGCTGCGCGGCGTTTGACCGCCGGCTGCGTCACTATCGAACACTGGCGGCCGCGATGCCGGCGGACGAGCTGATCCATCGCGTACTGGAGGACAGCGGCCTGCTGGCGGCCGCGGCGGCGCGGCGACATGGAGCGCAGCGGGTAGCCAATCTGCGTTTGCTGCACGACTACGCCCGCCGCTTTGAGCAGGGCGGTTTTCGCGGTTTGTCGGCTTTCGTGCGGTTCCTCGACCGGCTGGA
>CATWUX010000016.1 GCA_958354085.1 uncultured Oscillospiraceae bacterium
AGGTGAGCAGGATGCGGAATAACAATGTACTGGGACTGCTGTTTTCCAATATGCACGATGAAGCGCTGCGGGAGCTGACCTCCGTGCGCGCCATGGGTTCGGTGCCGTTTGGCGGCCGCTACCGGCTGATCGATTTTCCGCTGTCCAACATGGTCAACGCGGGTATCTCCAAGGTAGGGGTGATCACGAAAAGCAATTACCAGTCGCTGATGGATCATCTCGGCTCGGGCAAGTCGTGGGATCTGTCCCGGAAAAATGAGGGACTGTATTTCCTGCCGCCGTTCGGCAACACCGATGAAATGTATGCCGGACGGATCACGTCGCTGGCGGGGATCGAGCCGTTTTTGCGCAATTCCAAAGAAGAATATGTCGTGCTGTCCGACTGCCACGTGGTCGGCAATATTGACTACGATGCGCTGATACAGGCGCATATCGATACGCAGGCGGATGTGACGGTGGCTTATCGTTTGGCGGTGCCGTGCGATATGGCCGGCGAACTGACGCTGCAGCTTGACGGTGGCGGGCGCGTGCAGGAGATGATGCTGGATAGCCGAGACGGCGCGGAAGTTCCGTGCGGGCTGGGCTTGTACGTCATGAACAAACAGCTGCTGATACAGGAGGTCGCGGCGGCAGCCAGCCGCAGCCGGATGCATTTTGAACGGGACGTTCTCCAGCGCAACGTCGATACCCTGCGGATATTCGGTTATCATGTGGAGGAATATACAGCCGTGATCTCCTCGATCGCCAGTTATTTCCATGCCAACATGGCGCTTTTAGAGGCGGATGTACGTGCAAAGCTGTTCCCCTCAAGCCGTCCGATTTTCACCAAGGTGCGCGACTGTGCTCCGGCTGTTTACGGGCTGGAGGCGGCGGTTTCCGATTCGCTGGTAGCGGACGGCGGGCATATCGAGGGAACGGTGCAGCATTCGATTTTGTTCCGGGACGTGCATATCGGCGCGGGCGCGCATGTGGAAAATTGTATCGTGATGCAGGGCACTGTGATTTCGGACGGTGCGGTGCTTCATTCGGTCATCACCGATAAAAATGTATCCATTAAAGAGCATCGCACGCTGTGCGGTTTTGACAGCTATCCGGTCTTTATTCAAAAAGGCGCGACCGTATAAAGAGGAGGGAAACTCGGATGAAGGTATTGTATGCAACCAGTGAAGCGCAGCCGTTTGCCGCCACGGGCGGATTGGCGGATGTGGCGGGTTCTTTGCCGAAAGCGATGCGGGTTCGGTTGGTCGGCTGCCGTGTGGTTCTGCCGCTGTATGAGTCGGTGCCGGAGCATTTGCGCGAGAACATGACGTTCCTGACCAGCCTGTCCGTCCCGGTTGCGTGGCGGCGGCAGTATTGCGGCGTGTTTGAGGCCAAATACAACGGCGTGATCTATTATCTGCTGGATAATCAGTACTACTTCAAGCGTCCCGGCTTGTACGGGCATTACGACGATGCGGAGCGATTTGCCTTTTTTGCCCGCGCAGTGCTGGAAATGCTGGCGTACATCGATTTTAAGCCGGACATTCTGCACGCCAACGACTGGCAGACGGCGCTCATCCCGGTGTATTACAGCCTGTACTACGCCAACCGCGAGGGTTATGAGAACATGAAAACCGTATACACCATTCACAATATCCAGTATCAGGGCAAATATGGGATGGAGATTCTGGAGGATGTATTCGGTATTTCGTACGAGAAGCGGTCGCTGGTGGAGCACGACGGCTGTATCAACCTGATGAAGGGCGGTATTGAAACCGCTCAGCGCATCACCACGGTCAGTCCCACCTATGCGCAGGAGATTCTCGACCCGTGGTATGCCTATGGACTGGACACGATCCTGCGCGCACGGCAATGGAAAGTGAGCGGTATTCTCAACGGCATTGATACGGATTCCTACAATCCCGCCGCCGATCCGCAGCTGGTTGCGCCGTATTCGGCGGACGACCGCAGCGGGAAAGCCGTGGATAAGCAGGCGCTGCGGAAGAAACTGAAGCTGACCGGTGAAGGCAATGTGCCGCTGCTGGCGATGGTGACGCGTCTGACCGCGCAGAAAGGGCTGGATCTGGTCAAATATGTGCTGGACGAGCTGCTGCAAGAGCCGGTGGAAATGGTCGTGCTCGGTTCGGGCGAGTGGACATATGAAAACTATTTCCGGGAGATGCAGGAGCGGTATCCGGATAAATTCCGCTTTTGTCCCGGCTTTGTGCCGGATCTGGCGCGGCAGATCTATGCCGGTGCAGACCTGTTTTTGATGCCGTCCAAAAGCGAGCCGTGCGGACTGGCGCAAATGGTGGCGTGCCGCTACGGTACTCTGCCGATCGTGCGCGAGACCGGCGGACTGAAGGACAGCATCTCCGACTGCGGCGACGGACAGGGCAACGGCTTCACCTTCCTGACCTACAATGCGAACGACATGCTGTACGCGATCCGCCGCGCGTTGGCGCTGTATGCGGATCAGCCGGCGTGGGAGGTTGTGCAGGAGCGCGCCATGCGCTGCGATTTCACATGGGGGCGCTCAGCCAATGAGTACATCCGCCTTTACCGTGCGCTGCTGAAATAATACCGATGATTGTGACAAAGACACCGGAGCAAAGCTTGCTCCGGTGTCTTTCATGCTATTCGGCAGCCAGCGCCACTTTGTGCGCGGCATAATCCTGTTGCAGAGCCTCGAACCGGGCTTGCAGCGCGCTCAGCAGCGTTTGTACGTCGGCGAGCAGCGGGCGGTGAGCCAGATTGTGCAGCTCCTGCGGGTCATTGCGCAGGTCGTAGACCTCCAGCAGCCGGCTCTCGGCAAACGGGCGCGTGACCATCGCGTGCACGACAACGTTCCAGTGCGCGCTGCGAATCGCCATTTGCACCGGCCGGCGCTCCATATCCGGACAGCCCGCGCCCATATATTCCATGGTGACATAGCCGGGAGAAACGCCGGTTTGCCGCAGGCTGGTACCGACATAGCTGTCCGGCTTCGGCAGTCCCAGCACATCCAGAACGGTAGGGGCGACGTCGCTGTTGGAGCGGTATTCCGTCACCGTCTGCGGCGATACATCGGGATCCAGCAGCAAAAACGGCACATGGTAATTTTCCGTAAAATAGTTGATGACCGTGGTTGCGCGCGGCGGATTGTAGGCAAAGGAAAAACCGTGGTCGGCGGTAAACACCACGCAGGTAGTTTCCAGCAGCCCGCGCTGTTCCAGCTCCGTATAAATATCCCGCAGGCAGTTGTCCAGATACACCATCGCGTAATCGTAGGAGAGCGAGCCTTTGTAGTTGTCGCTCAGCCGGCTGCGAAATGCTTTGAGCTGCGCCAGCTCGCGCCCCAGCAAAACCGTATCGTCGCTGTCATAGGTGAAAAACATTTCCTCGTTGTGGATGTCGTCCAGCGTCAGCAGCGCCGCAAAAGGCTGCGCGCCGTTGTGCGCGCTCTCCAGCCAGTCGAGAAAGGTGCGGAAATGGGTGCGTATGGGCAACACGGTTTTCCTGTCGGCGTAGCCCGGCTGCGCGCGGCATAGCAGATCGTGATCGTGTCGGCTTTCCAGCACGTTTTTCCCGTAGCGCAGGACGTCCTTGACCGCGTCCTTGCGCGGAGGGAAACCAATCCGGCGCAGATGGTCGCCCAGCACACATAGAGACGGCGGATTGTTCCGGCGGTTGCAGCGCCGGTTGAACGCGTAGGATTCGGCGAGAAAAGGCCCGAAATTTTCCTGTACAAACGCCTGCGTCGTGGGTTGCTTGACCTTTCGGTCCAGCGTGAAGCGCGGCAACTTCAGCAGCGGGTGCGCATAGCCTTGTTCGAGCAGCTCCTCCAGATACGGGCGGGGCGCTTGCTGAAAGCGCGCGTATTCCGCGGAGATGGTGCGCAGCGCTGTCGGCGCTTCGTCGGCAGTGGAGCAGTTGCCGCGGATGAGCGCGGTGGACGCGTCCTCCGCCGTCATGTGCTCCAGAAACACGCGGTATTCCCGCATATTGCTGTCCACCATACGGGCCAGCTGTGCGGCATCGGCGGCGGTCAGCTCGCCGCGTCGGTGCAATCCCTGAAAATAGTCCAGACGATAGGGCCACAAGGCGTGAAAATCGTGGGGGATCGCGTAATAATAGGCGTCAAAGCCTAAATTTTCCACGGCGGAAAAGCCGTAAGCCTGCCCGATGGTGAACGTTTCATAGCCCGCATCGTGCAGGCGGCGAAACAGAAAGTCGGATGTGTAGCGGAATTTCTCCATGTATCCGCCGTGACTCATCGTATCATAGCCCGCGTAAAGCGACATGACGGCGGCTTCGGTATAGGGCGCTTTGGAATACAGGTTCGTGGTACACAGCCCTTTGTCCATCAGGCTGCGCAGAAACGGCATTGGACAGGGACGTTCCGGCTTATCCACGATACCGTCGTACATCAGCGAGTCGAGATGAAAAAACAGCAGATTCTTTTTGATCGGCATAGGCTATCCGTCCTTTTTATACTAAAATCTTCCAATCAGATTTTAGTATTACTTGTCGGGAGCGGCGGAAAGTCAAATTCCCGCTGCAAACTGGTATACAGCGCATGCGTTACGCGCTGTTCCTCCGGCGGGAGCTGTTGGTAATCCGCACCATAAGTAGCGGTCAGCACAGCGTGGGGATCCTGCGGCGCGAAAAAAAGGTGCCCGCGCAGCGGGATCTCCCGCAGAGGAAACAGCTCCGTTTCCCGCCATTCCGTGTTCCAGCCACAGCCGAAATGATAGCTGTACAGCGGGCCGCGTCCGTTGCGCAGCGCCTGTTGCCGCCAGCGCTCTACGCGCCGCAAAGCCCACTCCGCCGGAATCAGTTTGCCGCCCAGCTGGAGCAGCGAGCGCAGCGCCCAGGCGAGGGAGGGAAAATCGCGTCGGGACAGCTTCCGCTTGGCGGTGAGCAGCAGCTGGGATTTTTTGCGCAGCGCGCGTCCCGCGTCCGCATCGGCGCCGAGATTGTCCAGTATGAACACATCGACGTACATTCCCTGATGATACCGCTTGTTTTTCTCTTCGATCATGGTGGAGCGATCGTCGCGGATTTTCATGGGAATGTTGATCATATCGTACCATGGATCGGTTTCCCGCGTCTGTACAAACAGGTGATCCGGCAGTTCCCGCTGCGCGACAGCCCGGAATTTTTCAAAATTTTCCCGCGTCATGGCGATGTCGGCGTCGTCGTCCCAAGGAATAAAATCGCCGTGGCGTACCGCGCCCAGCAGGGTGCCGTCAATGAGCGTATAGGCAATGCCGCAGCGGCGGCAAACCTCGTCGATGTCGCACAGGATGGAGAACAGGACATCGTGAACGGCTTCCACCGTGCAGGGAGAACGATTGGTAGAGTTCAAAAGTGAAACCGCCTTTCCGCTTATTTGTGCCGCAATTTGGCGAGCAGCAGCGCGAAAAAATCCCGGCATAGCCACAGGCAAAGCCCTGCCGCAGCCGCCATCCAGATCAGATTGCCGACCGTGCCGCCGAAAAAGTAAATCAGGCCGGAAACCAGAAACAGGCCGAGCACCAGCAGCATGTTTTTCAGCTCGAACCCTACCTCGGTAAAACGGCGGTACCGGGCGTATTGCAGCAGAACCACCGTCAGCTGGCTGGCGATGAGGGCGAGTGCGGATGCGACCAGCCCCAGCGAGGGGAGCAGAAGAAAAATGACCGCGATATTGACCGCGCTGCCGGCGATCTTGGAAATAATCAATTGCTTGGTTTTGTTTTCAATGGAGAAGAAGGTGGCGGTAAACCGGTTGATGGACTGGAAATAGGTCGCCAGATACAAAAACGGTACCAGCCTTTCCGCCTCGGCGTATTCGCGGCCGATGAGAAGGGGAAAGAACAGCTTGGTGAACGGCAGCAGCAGAATGGTGCCCGCCCCCACCAGCCGCACCAGATGGCGGTAGGCCAGCCGGTAATGCTGCTGCCGCCTGGCGCGGTCGAGTTCGCTGTAATTGGTCTCCTGCCAGGCCATAAAAAAGACGGACAGCAGCAGCGTTATGAATACCGTCAGCTTGTTGCCGGCGGCGTAAATGCCGTTGGCGTGATCGCCGTTCGGCAGACAGAGGTTGATGATGATGCGGTTAACGCTGCTGAGCAAAAACCAAAATACCGAATCAATGCTCAGTGGCAGGCAGAAATGCAGCAGATCCCGCGCGATCGTTTTATCATAGGAGGAAAAGCGGAAACGCCCCAGCGTGTGCAGACGGGATTCCACCAGCAGGATCTGTGCCAGATTGGAGGCAATGGCGGCGATATACAGCGTTTCCACGCCCAGATGAAACCCGAATATGCACACGATGGAAACGGCGGCGTTTACGAACACGCTGAGCATTCCGCTGACGGCATACAGCTTGTTTTCGGAAAACGCGCGGCAGGACATGGAGGTGACGTGCATCAGGATGGTGGTCACCGTATAAACACCGATATACCCCATGTGTTCCATGGATGTGAGCAGTCCGAGCGGCGTGAAGCCGAGCAGGAACAGGCCGATACCAAGGAAGCAGAACAGCAGGCTGTTGTTGACGACCCGCCGCCGGTCCCGATTATCCTTGCTCAGCAGCGCAAACCGCAGCATACCCGACCAAACCTCAATGCAGAGCACCGGAATGATCACGCCGGTATAGGTCGTGACCACGTCGAAGGAGCCGTACGCCTCCGGCGACAGCTGGTTGGTATAAATCGGCAGCATGAGCAGGCTGATAAACCGGCTGCCCAGCTGGCCGATCAGATAAATAAGGGAGATACGGGCGATTTTATTCGCTGTACCCATAGGCAAACCAAGCCTTTCCGCACCGTGTGGCTGTGGAGAACCGGTGCTTGATATCCGATAAAACGGGAGTTATCCGTTGGCTTTTTTCAACATTTGCTTGATGCTCTGTAAATGCCGGGTCAGGAAAGCGTTGCAAGTGTACAGCGCATACACCGTGCCGACGCGGCGCCTGCGATAGCAGGCAAACAGCAGGCGGTCTTTGCGGCTGACCGGTACCGCATAGCGCAGCGATTCCTGCACCAGCGGCTCGGCGAACACGCCCCGGATATACGCGCGCCGTTCCCGCCCGCTCATCGAAGCGGCCGGCAGGAAAACCGAGTTTATCCACGCCGAGGTACGGCGCAGGAAAAAGGTCGCCAGCTGTGCGCGGTTTTCGTCGGTATAGGCATTTTCGGCTTTGACAAAGGCCAACAGCTCGGTAAATACACGCAGCGAAATTTCCTTTTCATTGGGGACAAACCGGCTGGACAGCGATTGACCGTCCAGTATATGCGTGTAGAGATACGGGGCTTCCGACACAAAACGCACGCGGTTCAGGTGCGCCCAGTAGCGGATGTTGAACAGAATATCCTCGCCAAGCGCCAGTTCGGTGTCAAATCGGATCTCGAACCGGCGGAGCAGCTCGAGATCATACAGCTTGTTGGAGGCGGAGTACATCACCTGCATCAGCAGATGACGCCCGAGATTGGCCGCAAAGGCGGCGCGGCTGTCATAGGTGACGTCCGGCAGGGAGGGGACGGTGACCGACACGAGCTTGCCGTTTTTGATAAACAGATCCCGGCAGCCGAACACCAGCATATCCAGCGACTGCTCGGTCAACGCGTGCACATAACGCCCCAGACAGTTTTCTTCGATGGCGTCGTCCGCGTCCAGCAGCAGCAGGAACTGGCCGGTCGCGGCGGCAATGCCGACGTTGCGGGCGTTGGAAGGGCCGCCGTTGGGGATGGTGAGGATCCGCAGCCGCGGATCGTTTTGCGCAAGCTCCGCCAGCACCTGCGCCGTGCGGTCGGTGGAGCCGTCGTTGACGACGAGAATCTCATAATCCGTTAATCCCTGTGCATGGATGCTGCCTATCGCGCGCGCAACCGTATCCTGTGCGTTATAGGCGGGGATGACCACGCTCAGCTTGGCGATTGTTTCAGGCATACAGGAAGCTCATCCTTTCACACAGGCGGAAAACGGCCCGCAACAATGTCGTTGTGCGGGCGCTTTTTACGGCAGGTCATGTTCGGCGATATGCCCGGCAAAGGCGGACAGATATCCCATGAGACTCCAGAAGAACACCGCCATGAGCGAGATCGTGAACACCATGGTGGATTCAAACAGGAAACTGGCCATACAGGCGATGATCAGGCTGAGAAGACCGGCCCATTGGGTATAAGCCGGTCGGTCTTTCCAGATTCGCGGCAATATTTTGAGAATTTTCCGCAGGAACAGGACGGCAAACAGAACCGTTACCGCCATACCGGCTATGCCCAGCCCCGCGAGAATCTCCAGATAGGAATTGTGCAGGCCGCCGGTATGGATACCGACGACGTTCCGATTCTCCGCTTCGGCAATTTCCGCCACGACATTGTGTGTGTTGCGGGGCGAAACGCCGAAAAGCGGCCGACGCAAAAACGCCTCAAAGCCGGTCGTGATCAGGTTCCACCGCACATTGTCGGAGGCGCCCTCGTTCGTGCGGTCAAGCGGGTACGGCTCGATGGACAACAAGGGACTGTCGGTTTGCCCCGGCAGATCCTCCGCATCCGAGCCGTCCGGCACGCCTGTGGGCGTGTGGTGCGTGGGATGCTCACGCAAAGAGAACAGCCAGACATTCAGCTCATAGAGGGAGGTTCGGGTAACACGGGCGTCCAGTATGCCGCCCGCTACGATCACACAAACGCTGACAAGGACCAGTCCCAGCCGGACGAGCAGATGCAGCCGGTGCACATTGAGCAGCAGCAGTGCCGCCAGCATACAGAGAAAGACCAGAAGGCAGATTTCCGGCGAGCGGGAGCCGGCGATGAGCAGGACGGCGTTTTGCAGCAGCAACTGCACAATATGAAAGATTCGCCGGCGGGTACGCAGCGTTTTCCAGCGGAGTAAACAACAAACGCTGACCATGATGCTCACGCAGGCAACCAGACCGGACATAATGGGGCTGGAATAGATGCCGCAATACCGCTGCGCATATACGGTCAGCGTGATATTGCAGAAGTAAAATACCATGGTGATCAGCGACATGACAAACGAATAGGCGCTGATGATGCCGAACAGGATGCGCAGATTGCGTTCGTTTTGCCGTTGGTCCGGCGCGTCAAAATAGTAAACCAGCAGGAAAACGATGCCGGTATTGATCAGCGTTTTGACGTTGCCGAACAGTTCCGTGCGGAAATTCAGCAGCATCGACACGATATAGACCGCCACAAAAAGCCCCAGCACCCACAAATGCTTGCGGCGCAGATCGATCTGGCGGGTTGCCAGCTTGACCAGCAGAATGACGGCCGCCCAGACGGCAAAAACGGTGCTGGTAATGGTGCTGATCCATGGGTTGCTGTCAAAAAAGAAAAAGGAAAAAAACAGGGAATTGAGCAAAAACAGGCGCTTGAAATATTCGCTGTTTGTCAGGACTCCGGTGATTTTTATCCACATCGCGTTCATGACGGTGTTCCTTTCCGTATTTGCTGCAAGCAGCGTTTTTTTGCCCGCCGGAATGTCAGCCACGGAACCAGATAAACCGCCTTGGTCAGCAGCACGGCCAAGCGGGAGGACGTTTGATTCAGGGCAGCCAGCCGCCTGTCAAAAAAGCGGCACCAGCGGTAAGCGCACCGAACGCCGGGGCTCAGCGCCTCTGCATAGTGGTTCTCTTCGATAAACGTCAGCAGCTGCGCACGGCTGCGCAGTAAATGCGCGGGGTTGTGTGCCGTGTTGGAGCCGTGCAGCCGTACCCGCACGAGCGGATCGTTTACCGATACCAGCGGTGCGGCGGCAGCGAGCTTTGTCCACAGCTGCGTGTCCTCCCCGACGCGGGTATCGTCCGGGAATACAGAATCCAGTTGATCCAGCAGCGTCCGGCGCACAACGACACAGGGGGTGGCAATGTTGACGGAGAGCAGCGGAAGCGGAAAAATCCGCCCCTGCAAGTCTTCGGCGGATTGCACCGACCGGTCGCCGGTTTCATCAAACAGGGTATACGAGCAGTTGCACCACGCCGCACCCGTTTGCTGCATGGCCGCCATCTGGCGGGCAAGCTTGTCCGGCAGCCACAGATCGTCGCTGTCCAGAAATGCGATATACTCCCCATTCGCCTGCGCGATGCCCAGATTGCGCGCCGCGGCCGGGCCGGCGTTCGGCTGTGAAAAATAGCGGATTCTATCTTTATATTGTTGCAGAAATGCCGTCATATCCTCGGCCGAGCCATCGTTGACGACGAGAATTTCCACCGGAGAATAGGTTTGTGCCAGCACGCTGTCCACAGCCTGTGCCAGCCACTCGGCGTGCCGGTAAAACGGGAGGATGACGCTGACAAGCGGAAATTCCATATACAACTCTCCTTCCGGCGAAACAGCCTTCCTTATTATAACACAAATCATGGGAAATGCAACGGCGAAGCCAAATACCAAAGGCGGCACCCCGTTTGATCGGGATGCCGCCGGAAGAAAAAGCTTATTTGGTTTCGTCGATCGCTTTCTGCGCAAAAGTGTTGTTGACGACTTTGTCGTGCGGCGCGGTTTGTGTGAGTTCGCCGGCCTGCGTCATGACCTCCTGCAGCAGCGCGAAGGATTCGGCGGTCAGCACCGGTGTGCTGCTCCATGCTCCGATATCCTTATACCGTTGCGTCACGGTGGTGAGCAGCTCCACATCGGTGTCCGGAAAAGAGGGAGCGACCGCTTCCGCGACCTCTTGGGCGGTATGGGTTTCCACCCATTGCTGCCCGCGATAGACGGCGCTGGTGAAGCGCTGAATCAAATCGCTGTTTTTTTCGATATAGCTCTTTTTGGCGAAATACGCGGTGTAGGGGATACGGCCGCTTTCGCTGCCGATGGAGGCGACGATATAGCCCTTGCCCTCGGCCTCCAGCATGGAGGCGGTCGGCTCAAACAGGGTGACGTAATCACCGGTGCCGCTGGTGAAAGCGCCCGCCATCAAGGCAAATTGGATGCTGTTGTCCAGCGTCAGATCCTTGGCGGGATCCAGACCGTTTTTCCGGAGGACATATTCCAGCGCCATATACGGCACGCCGCCTTTGCGGCCGGGCAGGATGGATTTGCCGCGCAGCTTTTCCCAGTGGAAATCCGGATCCGGTTCCCGGGCAACCAGAAACGAGCCGTCGCATTGCGTCAGTTGGGCAAATACCTGCGTGTAATCCTCCTTCCCCTCGTTGTATACGTAAATGGAGGCTTCGGGCCCGGCAAACCCTATGTCGATGTTGTTGGACAAAACCGCGGACATGACCTTGTCGGCGCCCTGCCCGTTGGACAGCTCAATGAGGATACCGGCTTCTTCAAAGAAACCAAGGTTGATTGCGGCATACTGCGGCGCGTAGAAAATAGAATGCGTAACCTCGCAGACGGTCACTTTGTCTTTGCCCGTTTCCTGTTTGCAGCCTGTGCCGAGACACAGCAGCATAGCGGCGCATACGGCAGCGCTGAACAGACGGAAAAACAGGCGGGTTTTCGTGGGCTTTTCCATGCTCATCGACCTTTCAAATTGAATTTTTCGCGGGGAAATTTATTGAAAAAAGCCGCCGCTTTGAAGGAAGCTTGGCGCGTGGGCTTTCCTGACGGGGAAAGCATCGCGTTCCCCGTCAATGCCCATACCAGCGGGTGACCAAACGTTCGAGCAGGACGACGGCCTCGTACATCAGCGCGGCGACGACGGACAGGATAATGACGCTGGCCATGACCAGATCGAGCTTGAATACCTGCCCGCCGTACACGATCAGGTAACCGAGACCGGCTTTGGACACCAGAAATTCACCGGCGATCACGCCGACCAGTGACAAGCCAATGTTGATTTTCAAGGAGTTAAACAATGTGGTGATGTTGTAAGGAAAGATGATTTTGGTAAAAATCTGCCGTTTGGACGCGCCGAAGGTGGTGGCCATTTTGATATATTCCTTGTCGGTGTTCCGAAAACCGCTCAGCATTTCCAGCACCGTTACGATCAGCGAAATCGCCAGTGCCATGAAAATGATCGCCTTGGTGCCGGCGCCGACCAGAATAATGATGACCGGCCCGAGCGCGATTTTGGGCAGACTATTGAGCACGACCAGATACGGTTCGCTGACCTTGGAAATAAAGCGGTTCCACCATAGCAGGATCGCGAGCGATACGCCGCAGACGACGCCCAGCAAAAAGCCGACGAGCGTTTCGTACACGGTGACCCCGATATGCATCAGCAGGCCGTTTTGCGCCATGTTGCAGTAGGTTTGCCAGATACGGGAGGGCTGGCTGAGAATAAAGCTGTCGATCCAGCCGAGCCGCGCGGTAATTTCCCACTGCGCAAGAAAGAGGATGAGAATCGCGATTTGCCAGAAGAGTATCCAGCGCTTGCTTTGCTTTTGCTTTTTCAGATAACGGATACGGTCTTTTGAGAGATTAGTTGTTTTCATTCATACCAAGTTCTTTCCATATGTGGTCGAAATACCTGCCGAACCGGGGGTTGTTGCGGCAGGTCAGCGGCGTACGGTTTTCCATCTCAAAATCGATCGTCAGGTTCTCCTGCACCACGGCCGGCCGTGCGCTCAATACCAGAATACGGTCTCCCATGCTGATGCTTTCCGGAATGTCGTGCGTGACCATGACGGTGGTGATCTGTTCCTGCTTGAGAATACGGTATACGTCGTCCGTAACGGTTAGGCGTGTCTGATAGTCCAGCGCGGAAAAGGCTTCGTCCAACAGCAGAATATCCGGATTGATTGCCAGCGTGCGTATCAGCGCCGCGCGCTGCCGCATACCGCCGGAAAGCTGCGCCGGGTATTTGTCTTTGAATTCATATAACCCATATGTTTTCAGCAGATGTTCCGCCCGGGCTATGTTGGCCGGTGTGAGCCTATGCCGCACCTCCAGTCCAAACAGGACGTTGCGGTAAATGGTGCGCCAGTCCAGCAGATTGTCTTTTTGCAGCATATAGCCAATGTGGGTGGAGACCCCCTCAATTTTTTTGCCGTTTACGCGGATTTCGCCGCTGCTGGGCTTCAGAAGTCCGGCAATAATGGACAGTAAGGTGGATTTTCCGCAGCCGCTTGGGCCGACGATGCTGAGAAATTCGCCTTTTTCCATGGAAAAGCTGATGTCTTTCAGAGCGGTGATTTCGCCGTTCTTGGCTTGATAGGTCAATTCCACATTCTGTACCGTGAGAACTTCCAAATTTCTTCACCGTGCCTTTCCGCCTTTTCCGCACGCCTGTGCTGCGCGGAGAAAGCTCCGAAGATTCACTGAAACGCACGGAAAGGTGCGTTCATCCTTATCATATGTGCGGGCAGGCGGTTTGGTGAAAGGCAAGCGGCCGAGGCAAACGTCGAATAATGTCGTACGAAAAATCCGATTTTTTTGCAAAAAGCTATTCCCAAATTTTCCATAATATGGTAATATAATTTCGTACCCGCCAAATAGTCCTAATATTTTCCATATAGTATTGGCGGGAATAAGAAAAGGAGTGTAGGAAAATGAAAAAGAAAACTTGTGTATCCCGTAAGATAACGGCTGCCCTTTTGGCGTGTGCCATGGCGCTGTCCTTCCCCTGCTTGGTGTCGGCGGAGAGTGCGCAGCCGGAAGACACGGGCTCGCTGTATTATCTGGATGATACGGCGGAGGATGGGGACGCTTCGACCTATGCAACCAACCTGATTCAGGCTGTCAGCCTGGACGCCCACTGGGAATATGCGAACTCCAGCAATTATAACCGGATCATTTTTTCTGCGGAAACGATCGCGGCTACGAATATGGATTTTATCGGCTTCAAGCGGATTGCGATAGAGCAATTCGATGAAAGCGATCCCAATTCCACCTGGACAGAATATGAGGCGGGTGGTATATGGGGACAGCACGGTGCCTACGATGCGCCGTATTACAGTTTCAATGATACTCAGTTGGTGGATACCGGTTACGTATACCGTGTGGTGGCTTACCATTATGCGGAGAAGAGCACGGTTCTGTGGTTTAAGGATACCCAGACCTATAAGAACATCTCCGATATGATGTGGCCGTAAACAACGGCGGTTTCTTCGGATTCTTTTCATACAAAAAGCGGCGTCTGACAGTTGTCAGGCGCCGCTTTTGGCGTTGGTGCGGAGATTCAGCCGCCGAAAATACCGCCGAGAATACTGCCCTTGCGCCGGGATTTTGGTGGGCAGCAGGGCAGACTGTGATTAACGAGTATGGTTTCTTCACCAATCACTTCAATTTCCTTCCAGCTGATGATGATATCGTCCTCGTGCCCCATAAAGCCCATACATTTCGGGCGGCCGTGGATGACGATGGCAAGCAGCTGCGCCGTGCAGGTGTCGACTTCCACATCGTCCACACAGCCGATGCGCGTGCCGTCGCATACATTGATGACTTCTTTGTTGTGCATATCGGTGATTCGGCAAAGCATATTGAACAAAGCCCCTTTCTATGGTGGAAAAGCGGACGGCTTGCCAACCGTTCCGCCGTCATTGAAATATGCGTGGTTTTACTTCATATATATGCCGGATCCTCGGCGGATATACCGTTTGTTTGGCACCGGCTGATATAATCGGGAACGCTGAAAAGCGCCGCGTCCTTTCGTATGTAAATTTTTTGCGAAAATGATTGACAATTTTTCTACAATCGGGCATAATGAAAACAGATTATCAATATAGGAGCTGATGGCAGATGGGTTACACCATTGCACAAAAACTGATAAAAAGCCATCTTGTTTCCGGCGACATGACCGTCGGCAGCGAGATCGGGCTGAAAATTGATCAAACGCTGACACAGGACGCCACGGGTACGATGGCGTATCTGGAATTTGAAGCGATGGGCGTGCCGCGTGTAAAAACCGAACGCTCGGTTGCGTATATCGATCATAACACGCTGCAAACCGGCTTTGAAAACGCCGACGACCACCGCTATATCCAGACGGTGTGCAAAAAGCACGGTCTGTATTTTTCCCGTCCCGGCAACGGCATCTGCCATCAGGTGCATTTGGAACGGTTCGGCATTCCGGGCAAAACGCTGATCGGCTCGGACAGCCATACACCGACCGGCGGCGGCATCGGTATGCTGGCGTTCGGCGCGGGCGGATTGGACGTAGCGGTCGCGATGGGCGGCGGCACATACTATATCACCATGCCGAAAATGGTGCGTATCAACCTGACCGGCGCGCTGCAGCCGTGGGTGGCGGCGAAAGACGTTATCCTTGAGGTGCTGCGCCGGATGTCGGTCAAGGGCGGCGTAGGCAAGATTATCGAATACGGCGGCGAGGGCGTGAAAACCCTGTCCGTGCCGGAACGCGCCACCATCACCAACATGGGCGCGGAGCTGGGCGCCTCCACGTCCGTGTTCCCGTCCGACGACGTGACCCGCGCCTTCATGAAAGCGCAGGGGCGTGAGGCGGATTGGGTGGCGCTGGAAGCCGACGCCGACGCCGTCTATGACGAGGTGCTGGACATCGACCTGTCCGCGCTGCGCCCGATGGCGGCCTGCCCGCATTCGCCCGATGCGGTGAAGGCGGTCGAGGATATCGGCCCGCTGCCGGTCGATCAGTGCTGCATCGGCTCCTGCACCAATTCCTCCCTGCAGGATATGCTCAAGGTGGCGGCGATTCTCAAGGGCAAGACCGTGCATCCGAATGTCAGCCTGTCCATCGCTCCCGGTTCCAAGCAGGTGTACAATATGCTGGCGCAGAACGGCGCGCTGGCGGATCTGATTGCGGCAGGCGCACGGATCCTGGAATGTGCCTGCGGCCCGTGCATCGGCATGGGACAGTCCCCCAATTCCAAAGGCGTTTCACTGCGCACCTTTAACCGCAATTTTGAAGGCCGCTCCGGTACGGCGGACGCACAGGTCTATCTGGTCAGCCCCGAGGTCGCGGCCGCATCCGCGCTGACCGGTGTGTTCACCGATCCGCGTACGCTGGGTGAGCCGCCGGTGGTGAATATGCCGGAGAGCTTCCTGATCAACGACAATATGATCGTGCCGCCGGCGGACGAGGCGGATATGGACAGCGTGGAAATCGTGCGCGGCCCGAATATCAAGCCGTTCCCGCAGACCGCTCCGCTGCCCGCGGACATCGAGGCCAAGGTTCTGCTGAAGGTCGGCGACAACATTACGACCGATCATATCATGCCGGCGGGGGCGAAGATCCTGCCGCTGCGCTCGAATATTCCCGCCATTTCCCAGCACTGCTTTGTGCGCTGCGACGAAGAATTCCCCGCACGCTGCAAGGCGGAGGGCAAGGGCATCATCATCGGCGGCTCGAACTACGGGCAGGGCAGCTCGCGTGAGCATGCGGCGCTTGCCCCCCTGTATCTGGGCATCAAGGCCGTGATCGTAAAATCCTTCGCACGCATCCACGTGGCGAATCTGATCAACGCGGGCATTCTGCCGCTGACCTTTGCGAACGAAGCGGATTATGACCGTGTGTCGCTAGGCGATGAGCTGGCGCTGCCGCAGGTGCGCGAGCGGTTGGCGAACGGTCAGCCGGTTGTGCTGGAAAACCGGACGACCGGCGAGACGATTCCGCTGAACACCGGCTTCTCGGCGCGCCAGATCGCGATGCTGCTGGCGGGCGGACTGCTGGATTATACGCGCGAACAAAACAGCTGAGGACTCCGGCAGCCGCAAACGAGCCGTCAGCCATTTTCGCAAAACGGTGTGCCTTTCCGCCGAGAAAGGCACGGAAAGGCAGGGTGCTTCGGATGGCGAAAAGTGAGCATATTTCGATGTCGGTCGTGCGCCGTCTCCCGCGGTATTACCGCTTTTTGTACGACCTGAAGGAAAACGGCGTTACCCGCATTTCATCGCGTGAGCTGGCGCAGCGCATGGGACTGACCGCGTCGCAGATCCGGCAGGATCTGAACTGCTTCGGCGGGTTTGGCCAGCAGGGCTATGGGTATATGGTCGAGCAGCTGTATACCGAGATCGGGAAGATTTTGGGTGTGGACTGCTTATCGGATACCGTGCTTATCGGAGCCGGCAATATGGGGCGTGCGGTGGCCAATCACATGAATTTTGAAAGCCGGGGTATCCGGCTGGTCGGTATTTTCGATGATTCCCCGCAGCTGATTGGGACGACCGTGCGCGAGATGGAGGTGCTTCCGACCGCACAGCTGGAGGCGTTTTGCCGCCGTGCGCGGCCGCAGGTCGCGATTTTGTGTATCCCCAAGGAGGCGGCTCCCACATTGGTGGAGCGACTGCTGGCGCTGGAGGTGCGCGGCTTCTGGAATTTCAGCCATTATGATATTTCCTATCAGAATCCCGACGTGGTGGTGGAAAACGTTCACTTGGGCGACAGCCTGATGACCTTGTCCTACCAACTGAAAAATCGTATCGCCGATGGAGAAAAAACGGAATAAAGCCATCAAGAGGGAGGAGGCTCGTTTGAGCCTCCTCCCTCTGCAATTATAGTGTTATTCTTTCTCCGCTGTGGTGTCACCCAGCCAGTCGATCAGCTCGGGAGCGGCGGCTTGCTCGACATCGTTCAGCCAAGTTGCCGCCCGCCAGCGGGCCGGAAGCAGATTCCATGCCCGTGCGCACCAGACCTGCCATTCGATGGGCAGCTCTCCTGCTTCCTGATTTCCCCAGGAATGCAATACCAGCTGTCCGTTTTCCAGCCCGTATTCCATGCGGACAGTGTTTTCACCGAACGCCATCCGCCGCGTATTATAGTCCGCCACGAAAAATCCGCCGCCCAACAGCAGCAGACAGAGCGTCAGCATAAACGCGGAGGCAAACGCGCGCAGCCGGCGGAACTTTGGTTTTGGCTTGGGTGCGGGGGCTGGCTTTTTTTGTGAAACGGCCATGTGCGGAATCGCGCCTTTCTATTCCTCTTTTAGTCGGTATAACACCTGCGCCAATGTTTTTCCCACTAATTGACCGGAATATACCGCTTCCTCCATCGTGTTTCCCTCACTGCCCATTTCCAGCAGCAAATAGCCCGGCGCCAGATGTTGGTTGTAGCGGCTGGCGACGATGGACAGCGGCCGTACCAGCCCTTCGTATTGCGTGTGCAGCGCGCTCTGCAGCATCAAGCCGAAATGGAAATTTTCCTGCCAGTTGGGATGCGGGATCGCTTTTGTATCGACGACGCCGGTGATGATCATCACCTGTGCGGCTTTTCGGCCATTGATAACCGTGGTGGGCTTGACTTTTGTGGTTTCATCCCGCATGATCCCGTCGCGGTGGATATCCAGTACGACTTTAATGCTGGGGTATTTCTCCAGATTCTTTTTCACGGTTTCCGCCGAACGGTCGTACGCGCCGGTATATTTCGGCGAGTCGTGTACCGTCGTGTCGTGGATTACCCGAATGCCTGCGGCCCGCAGCTGCTCGGCGATTGCCCGCCCGACGGTGACGATATTTTTGCTTTCGTCCGTTGTGCGCGGCGTGTCGCCGTCGTTGTAATAGCCGGCGTAATACGGCATAAAGCTCTCGGTCGTGTGGGTATGTACGATGAGAACCTGCGGTTCCCCGTTGTCCGGGATACGGAATGTGGGCAGGATGGCGACCTCTTTGGCGAGATCAAATGTTTTGCCGCTTTTGTTGCGCGTGGCGACGCCCTGCACAAAATTCGAGCCGAGGGAGAGCTGCTCCTCGCTCACGATGCCGCCTTTTTCGCCGCGCGGCGGGATCACGGCCGGCGCAGACGACGGAACGTCCAGCGGAGGCTGCTGTTCGTTGCCTGACCATCCGGCATCGGGGAAACTGCTGCTGTCCGGCAGCGCGGCGCCGCCCGCCAAATGGTGCTCGATCCGGTTGCTGAGCGCCTCGGCGCCGCCCTCCGGCTGCTGAAAGCCCGCGGACAGCATGGCGGCTTTGCGCCCCCAGTCCAGCAGCTGCTCCCGTGGCAAGCTGCCGGCGGCAAAGGCAAAGCAGCCGGCGGCAGCCAGAGCAACGGCGGCTGTTTTGATGGCGTGTTTCCGATCAATTTTCATAGAATCCCGTTCCTTCCCCGAAAATTGCGTGCGGATGAAAAGTATAAGGCTTTTTGTCCGGACACAACCTCCAAACCGTTGTCCTGTGCGCAGGTTGTCCCGCGCTGCCCGCGTAGCTGGGTGCGGCGCTGTTCTTTATAACGGTATGCGAAGGCGGGGCGGAATATACCGGGAAACACGCGGAAGCTACAGCGCAACGGAAATCAGCTCGGCGGGCGAGTAATCCGGCTGCAGAGCCGCGTTGACAGCCATGGCGACCAGCCGGGCGGCGCGGTCGATGAGCAGATCAATCTCCCGCGGGGTAACCATCATCGGCATCCCGCCGGCCGTGACTTTTTGCTCCGCCCGCTCGTCGCCGGTCAGCTCCACGGCGATCGTACGGGCGTCCACCACGGTCGGCACGCCCATCCCGATCACGGGGACGCCCAGATTCTCGCGGCTGAGCAGTTTGCGGTTGTTGCCCACGCCCGCGCCGGGTGCGATGCCGGTATCGCACAGCTGCACGGTACAGCCCAGCCGTTCGACGCTGCGTGCGGCGAGCGCGTCTATGGCGATGACGGCGCACGGATGCACGATATCGCACAGGCCGCGGACGACTTCGCCGCTTTCCACGCCGGTCTGCCCCAATACGCCCGGTGACAGCACAACGGTGGGGCGCAGATCATCCAGACCGGTGCTGCGGGCAAATTCCCCCTCGATATGGCGCGTGGCCAGCACCATGCGGGCAGCTTCGGGGCCGAGCGCGTCCGGTGTGATGGAGCGGTTGCCGAGCCCGACGACCAGCACCGTTCCTTCCGGCGGCAGCAGGGTGGTCAGCTCGGCTCCGATCGTTTCGGCGAAAGCCTCCAGCGTTTTCGCGTTGTCGGACAGGGGCGGGACTTCGACGGTGATATACGTGCCCGGCGGTTTTCCGAGCGCCTGCGCCCCCGCGTCATCGGTGATGCGAATACGAGTGATGCGGGCGTTGTCTTTTTCGGCTGTTTCCCGTTCAACGCCCTCTGGCAGCGGATGGGCGGTTTGCGTAAGCTGTTCGCCGGTTTCCACAACCAAATCGGTACGAAACTGCATACTTCGATCTCCTATCTGTAAAAATCCGTTTCCATAAATCCATTCTCCCCCAAAAATTCGGAAAAAACCTCATGGAAATCAAAAAAAACAGTTGCTTTTCCGCGGCGGAAGTGTTATTATATTGTGTGCGTGATTTAGATAGAGAACTTTGCAGAGGAGGTGTGACCATGCCCAACATTAAATCCGCCAAAAAGCGTGTAAAGGTCATCGCTGTGAAAACTGCCCGTAACAAGGCGAATCGCTCGGCTCTCAAAAGCGAGCTGAAAAAGGCTAACCTTGCTGTGGAAACCGGTGCAGAGAACAAAGATGAGGTCGTTCGTGCCGCCATCAAGAAGATTGACCAGGCTGCAGCTAAGGGACTCCTGCACAAGAATACTGCTGCACGGAGAAAGTCCGCCCTCGCTAAGAAAGCCAATGCATAAATGCTTCTAGCTGCTGAAAACCGCTGTCGATGACGGCGGTTTTTTGTTATATAAAAGAGAGAGGGCCGCTTTATAAAGCGGCCCTCTTCGGCGTATATTTTCGATTACAGTCCCAGCTCAGCGACGTATTCTTCCAGTGTGATGCCGCGCTGCATGATGATGCGGGCGTGTTCGACGCCGACGTAGCGGTAGTGCCACGGCTCATACATAACGCCGGTGATCTTGGTTTTGTCCTTGGGATAGCGCAGAATAAAGCCATATTCGGCGCAATTTTCGTACAGCCAGCGGAAAGCTTCGGTATTCTCAAAGCTTTCCTCCAGCGAAGCGTAGCCGCTGCCGAGAATATCGGCGGCAAGCCCGATCTGATGCTCGCTGGTGCCGGGGCGCGCCGTATCGGTCGCGGCGATCGCCTCCGCCTCTTCACGGGTATAGTTCCCTTTCGCCAGCACCCGCTTCACCTGTGCCTCAAACAAGTCCACCTGTGTTTGATGCGTGCGGTACAGAGAGACGACGTGCGTAACGCCGTGGGAGCGACCATCTGCCATCAGGCGGTTCAGGGCGTCCAGCGCGCGCTGATCAAATTTACGTCCATCATAGCCGGCGGATACGATTTCGCCCGCGTAATCCTCCGGCAGCGGATTCCATTTGTTGACCAACCGCAGATTCCACGGCACGTTTTTGGTTTGCACATAGCCCTCGGCAGAGGGCGGACGGGTTGTTTGTGTGGTTTGCGTGGTTTGCGTGGTTTGTGTGACGGTGGTTGTTGCGGCAGGCAGACTCGGCTGTGTCGCGGCGCTGCCGGACGACGCCGAAGAGACGGGCGGAACATCCGCATCCGGCTGATTGGACAGCTGTATAATACCGATACTGATAAAAGTGATACCGCCGATTGCCAGCGCGCAGATCAGCCATTGCATGATCCGGCGGTTGCGTTGACGGCGGGCACGAGCGGTCTTTTTTCTTGGCATAGGCGCATCCTTTCTGTAAAGCCATAGTATAGCTATTGTAACACAAATACAAAAGATTACAAGTCAAAACAGGAAAATAGACAATGGAATGTGCCGCAGAAGGGGGCGCGGAAAGGAGCGACGTGGGTTTATGACCGCCAAAAGGGCGGGACGGATTCGTGAAAACCGTTTAAAAATCCAGGACGTATTCTTTGCTTTTTGCCAAAACCGATGAAGTTTGCGAGAACGCTTTTCTTCCTCTTTCCAAATGAGGAATTTTGTGGCATACTATATTATGGGGTAGATTTCGGGAATGCAAGATGACTCCCCTGCAAAAACAGTCGATTCTGTATACAAAATGTATATTATATCGGGAAAATTACTGTCGGAAAAGGTGGTGACAGGGCACAAAAAGGGCGAATTTTTTGCATAAAGTGCAAAAAAGCCGGAACGTGCCCGCGTTTATGAGGAAAACCAAAATTATCTGTACGTTGGGGCCTTCAACGGATGACGAAGCGGTATTGCGGCAGTTAATACTGTCCGGCATGGACGTCGCGCGTATCAATATGTCCCACCAGAATCACGAGGGACATCGCGCGCGTATCGCGATGGTAAAAAAACTGCGGGAGGAGCTGGGGCTGCCGGTTGCTGTCCTGATTGATACCAAGGGACCGGAGATCCGGCTGGGAGCTTTCAAGGAGCCGAAGGTTACGCTGACCGCCGGCGAGACGTTTGTGCTGACCACCCGCCCGGTGGAAGGCGACGACAAGACCGCCTCGATCTCCTTTGACGGCTTGCCCGCGGATGTGCGTGCCGGCGGGCGTATTCTGATCGACGACGGTCTGATTGAGCTGGAGGTACAGAAAACCACCAAAACGGAGATCGTTTGTACGGTTATCAACGGCGGCGTTGTGTCCGCAAACAAGGGCATCAATGTGCCGGATGTGCAGCTGTCCATGCCGTTTATGAGCGAGCGCGATCGTGCGGATATCGCTTTTGCCTGCGAGGAGGAAGCGGATTTTATTGCCGCGTCTTTTACCCGCCGCGCGGACGACGTGCTGCAGATCCGGCAGGAGCTGGAACGCAACAACAACCATTCCATCCGCATTATTGCCAAGATTGAAAACGCCGAGGGCGTGGCCAACATCGATGAGATTCTGAAGGTGTCGGACGGCATCATGGTGGCGCGCGGCGATCTGGGCGTGGAAATCGCGCTGGAGGAAATCCCGAACATTCAGAAAACGCTGATCCACAAAGGCTACAACGCCGGTTTGCAGGTGATCACCGCGACGCAGATGCTGGATTCCATGATGAAAAATCCCCGCCCCACGCGTGCGGAAACCACCGATGTCGCCAACGCGATTTATGACGGCACCAGCGCGATCATGCTTTCCGGCGAGACGGCGGCGGGCGCGTATCCGGTCGAAGCGGTCAAAACGATGGCGCGCATTGCCGAGCGTACGGAGCAGGATATTAACTATCGCAAGCGCTTTTCCACGCGGGATGTGCACGATGCGCCCAATGTCACCAACGCCATTTCTCATGCGACGGTCACGACGGCGCACGATCTGGGCGCGGCCGCTATCATTACCGTGACCAAATCCGGTGCAACCGCGCGGATGATCTCCAAATTCCGCCCCGCCTGCCCGATTATCTGCTGCACCACCAATCCGATTACGCGCCGGCAGATGAATCTGTCCTGGGGCGTCGTGCCGATCATGGCGGAGGAAAAGGACAACATGGACGAGCTGTTCGACCACGCGGTGGACTGCGCCGTCAAGGCCGGTTATCTGTCGAGCGGCGATCTGGTCGTGATCACCGCCGGTGCGCCGCTCGGCGTGTCCGGAACGACCAATTTGCTCAAGGTGCATCTGGTGGGGAATATTCTCGTGCAGGGCATCGGCGCCACCCGCTATACGGCGTGCGGCAATCTCTGCGTGGCGCGCAGTGAGGAGGAAGCGGAGCGCAATTTCCGCAGCGGCGATATCCTCGTGATCGCGCAAACGAGCAACCGGCTGCTGCCGCTGCTCAAAGAGGCCGCGGGGATCGTGACCGAGGCGGGCGGGCTGAACAGCCACGCGGCGATCGTAGGCATGACGCTGGAAAAGCCGGTGCTCGTCAGCGCGACGGGTGCGACACGCATTCTCAAGAGCGGCACGACCGTAACGCTGGACGGCGAGCGCGGCGTCGTGATGTACGGCAACGGCTGAAAAACAAGCCGCGGCGTGTTTTGCGATTTTTTTGCAAAATAAGCGGTGCAGCCTCTTGACACTCGCCGGCTTGTGTGGTATAGTAGTTCTCAAATAAAACAAAGCAGAGCGCTTGCCCGCTCTCACCTGCGGATTTCGTTCTTGTCAGGTCAATATCGGAAAACTCGTTTTTGACGGGCTTTTTGTGTGTTGCGCGGGCAGTCTGACTGTCCGCGTTTTATATTTTAACATATTATGTGGTGGAGGTGCTTACCCATAGCAAGTAAGGAACTGCAAATCAACGAGCAAATCCGTGACAATGAGATTCGCGTTATCGATGATAACGGCGGCCAGCTGGGCGTTATGTCCGCCCGGGAGGCGCAGCGCATCGCGGACGAGAAGAACCTCGATTTGGTCAAAATTGCTCCCACCGCTGTCCCGCCGGTATGCCGGATCATGGATTACGGAAAATATCGGTTTGAGCAGGCAAAGCGGGAAAAGGAAGCCAAGAAAAATCAGCATGTTGTGGAAATCAAGGAAATTCGTTTGGGGCTGAATACCGACGTTGGCGATTTCAACACCAAGGTCCGGCATGCCACGCGATTCCTCGAGGATGGGAACAAGGTAAAGGTATCCATTCGTTTCCGCGGCCGTGAACTGGGCCATCCGGAGATCGGTCAGGAAGCTATGAAACGGTTTGCTGAGGCCTGCGCGGAATATGCAAATGTGGAAAAGCCGGCCAAAATGGAAGGCCGCCATATGATGATGTTCCTTGCACCCAAGCCCACCAAATGATGGTTATTTTTTA
>CATWUX010000017.1 GCA_958354085.1 uncultured Oscillospiraceae bacterium
CGCAGTATCAAAGCTTGCTGATCGGCGATATCCTGAGCATTACGGAGCGGGAGCTGGTGCTGCTGGCGGTGACGCTGGCGGTGACGGCAGGGCTGTGGCTGGTCTGCTTCAACGCGCTGCACGCGGTCAGCGTCAGCCCGGCACTCGCCCGCAGCAAGGGCTTGCCGGTCGGTCTGCTGGACAATCTGTTTGTTGTGCTGATCGCCGTGGTGGTCATGCTCGCCATCCGCTGGGTAGGGCTGCTCATCATCAACGCGATGCTGATCCTGCCGGCCGCCGCGTCACGCAACGTGGCGGGCAGCATGCGCAGCTATCATCTGCTGGCGCTGATTTTCGGCGTGTTTTCCGGCGTGGTGGGGCTGCTGATGTCCTACTTCAACGCCGTTGCCGCCGGCCCCACCATTGTACTCATCGCCGCGGCGCTGTATTTCGGCACATTTTTGCTGCGCGGCAAGGAGCAGGCGTAAGTTTCAGCCGGATTCGACCTCTTCCACGGCTTGCACTCTCACGATAAATATGGTATGATATTGTATTACAGTATTCTGGAAATTTTGTCCGCAAACGGCGGTATGAAACAGAAAGGCACGGTACGACCATGGATAATCGGCCAATTGGCGTGTTTGACTCGGGATTGGGCGGGCTGACCGTTGTACGGCAACTGCTGACCCAGCTTCCCGGTGAAGATATTGTGTATTTCGGCGACACCGGCCGCGTCCCCTACGGTACGCGCAGCGAGGAAACCATCCGCAAATACGCGGGACAGGATTGCCGTTTTTTACTCGGGCACGACGTCAAGATGATCATAGCCGCCTGCGGCACCGTCAGTTCGGTCGCGCCGGAGGTGCTTGCCGAACTGCCTGTTCCCGCGATCGGCGTGGTCGAGCCGGCTGCCGACGCAGCCGCGGCGGCCACACGCAACGGGCGCATCGGCGTCATCGGTACGGCGGCAACGGTGCGGGCGGGATCTTTCCGACGACGGCTGCTGCAAAACGATGCGCGGCTTCAGGTGTTCCAGCAGCCCTGCACGCTGTTTGTACCGCTGGTGGAAGCCGGCTGGATCGACCGCGACGACGCAGTCACGCGTCTCACCGCCGAACGCTACCTCGCGCCGCTGAAGGAACAGGGTGTGGATACGCTGATTCTTGGCTGCACGCATTTCCCGCTGCTCAGCCCGATTCTCAACGATCTGCTCGACGGGCAGGTTACGCTCATCGACGCGGGGCAGGAAGCGGCGGCGGCCTGTGCCGCTCTGCTGACGCAGCAGGACAAACTGAATTGTACCAAGCGGTTGGGAATGTGCCGCTTTACGGTCAGCGACCGTCCCGACGGCTTTTCTCACGTGGCGCAGATGTTTCTCGGACGGGATGTGGACGGCGATGTCGAAACCGTCAGCATCGACGCATTGGCTTGACGCCGTCCGACCGAAAGGATGAATACTTGGCATGAACGTACGCATTTCGATTACCGGAACCCAGCGCATGGGGGAGGAGCAGGACACCATTGAGCTGACCACCGAAGGCTGCATGGAGCGCACGCCGAAAGGTTTCTCGCTGCAATATGACGAGACCGTGACCGGCATGGAAGGCGTATCCACCGTGATGCGCGTCAGCGATGCCATCGTCGAGCTGGAACGTACCGGCGCGATGAATTCGCTGCTGACGCTGGAAAAAGGGAAACGCCATATGAGCAGCTACGATACCGGCTACGGCAGCCTGATGATGGGCGTGTATACCAGCGAGCTGCACAACGGCTTGTCCGAAAACGGCGGTGAGCTGCGCTTCCGCTATACGCTGGATATCAACGCCGGCGTAGCCTCCAGCCACGATGTGCGCGTCGTGGTACAGCCCCTCCATTAAACCGATCGTTACCAACGAACCGATAAACCAATAAGAAAGGCTTGATTCTTACTATGTCAAAGGTTGTTTTTTCCACCGAGCAGCAGCTGCGGGAGACCGTTTTGTCTGCGCTCGGCGCGGCTATTGCCGCCGGCGAACTGCCGGCGGAGCCGATTCCGGCTTTCACCATCGAAATTCCTGCCGACCGCAAGAACGGCGATTTGGCTTGCAATGTGGCGATGGTATCCGCCCGCGCGTTTCATCTCGCGCCGCGCAAGATCGCCGATATCATCGCCGCGCACATGGTGCTGGACGGCACGTATCTGGAGCGGGTGGAAGTGGCCGGTCCCGGCTTTTTGAATGTGTTCCTTTCCCCCGCGTTTTACAGCGCGGTGCTGCGTGACGTGCTGGAGCAAGGCGAAAATTACGGCCGTTCCGATTTCGGTCAAGGGAAAAAAATCATGGTGGAATATGTCTCCGCCAACCCGACCGGTCCCATGCATATGGGCAATGCGCGCGGCGGCGCACTGGGCGATTGTCTGGCGTCGGTGCTGGACGCGGCCGGCTACAAGGTCTGGCGCGAGTTTTATATCAATGACGCCGGCAATCAGATCGAAAAATTCGGTATCTCGCTGGAGGCGCGCTATTTGCAGCATTTTCTGGGCGAGGACGCCGTGGAATTCCCCGAAGACGCCTATCACGGCGACGACATTCGGGAGCATGCCGCTAACTTTGCAGCGCTGCACGGTGACGCCTATGTGAAGGCGGAGCCGGAAGTCCGCCGGGCGGCGCTGGTGGATTACGCACTGCCGCTGAACATCGAAAAAATGCACCGCGATATGGAAAAATACCGCATCGTTTACGACGAATGGTTCCGGGAATCCACTGTGCATAACAGCGGTGAGCTGAAGGAGACCATCGACCTTCTGACCGCCAAGGGCCTGACCTATGAAAAGGAGGGCGCTTTGTGGTATAAAGCTTCCGAATACGGCGGCGAAAAGGACGAAGTGCTGGTGCGTGCGAACGGCCACCCCACCTATTTTGCGGCAGATATTGCGTACCACCGCAACAAATTTGCCCGCGGCTTCGACGTGTGTATCGACATTTGGGGCGCGGATCACCACGGCCACGTCGCCCGGATGAAAGGCGCGATGGACGCCATCGGGCTGGACGGCAGCAAGCTGCAGGTCGTGCTGATCCAGCTGGTGCGGCTGATGCGGGACGGCGAAATCGTGCGGATGTCCAAGCGCTCCGGCAAAGCCATCCAGCTGGCGGATCTGTTGGATGAGGTGCCGATCGACGCCGCGCGTTTCTTCTTCAATCTGCGCGAGGCAAATACGCAAATGGACTTTGACCTTGGGCTGGCGATTGAGCAATCCTCCTCCAACCCTGTGTACTACGTGCAATATGCGCACGCGCGGATCTGCTCGATCTTCCGTACGCTGGCTGCCGAGGGCATCACACTGCGGGAATGCACAGCCGAGGAGCTGGCGCGCCTGACCGCACCGGAAGAACGTGAGCTGATCCGTTATATCGCCGGCTACACGGGCGAGATCATCGAGGCCGCAAAGGATTACGATCCCGCCAAGATCACGCGGTATTCCATGGAATTGGCGACGCTGTTCCATAAGTTCTACAATGCCTGCCGTGTGAAGGGCGAGGACGAAGGGCTGATGCAGGCACGTCTGACCCTGTGCGCCGCTGTCCGCACCACGCTGCACAATGCGCTGTCCCTCCTCAAAATCACCGCTCCCGAAACGATGTAACGGCTTTCGCGCTGCTGCCGCAGCCGAAAAGCCCTGTAAGGAAAGGATTTTTATCGCTCATGAAGCTTCCCTGGAAAGTGCCGCTGCTGCTCGGCGGCATCCCATCGGATACGGATACCGACCCGGAGCAGCTGCTCGCACAGACGCGGCGTTACAGCGCAGCCGGGTGTGACATACTGTGCGTTCCGGCCGGACTGCCCTTCGACAAGCTGACCGCTCTCATTGGACAGCTGCGTGCGCTGGCGCCCGCTTGTAAGATTGCCGGTGTGCTCCCGCCTTCCGGGCAGCCGCTGGACGCCGAGGACGATACGGGACAGGTTCTGCTCGCCTGTATTGAGCATTTTCGGCAAATGGCGCTGACGATGGCAAAAGCAAAGGTGGATTTGCTGCTTTGCGCCGGTATGTCCGGCTTGAACGAGGCACGCGCCGCGTTGCTCGCCGCCCGCAAAGCGGAATTGCCTGTACTGATCACGCTGTCGCTGGCGGAAGAGGCTCCCGGCGGCGACGCCTCTCCGCTGCTCGCGCCGGTCATCACCCTGCAGGCATTGGGCGCGGCGGCAATCGGTCTTTTTGGCGGGCCGGACATTCCGCAAATGGCCGAGTGGCTGGCGGAGGCACTGCCGTATGCAGCCGTTCCGCTGATTGCGGTTCCGTCCGTCCAAACAGCCGAAGGCTCGTTATCGCCGCTGGCTTTCTCCGAGCAGATGCAAACGGTGCTGGATGCCGGAGCCGTTATTCTGGGCAGCGGCGATGCTCCGCCGGAACACGCTGCCGTATTGCGCGGTCTGCTGGATCGTCATCCGATCGTGGTCGCACCGGAAATCGACACGGAGGCGGCCGCCGGTGAACAGGAAGCGTTTTTCTTGAGCGAGGATCTGCAGCCCAGCCCGCCGCTGCCGTGTGACAGCTGGTTGGGCGACGCCCTGATTGAAGCGGAAGAATCCTATAACGTGGCACGCGTGCATATTGCGGCGCCGGAGGACATTGCGGTGTTTTTGGAATACGCCCCTCTATCCCGTCTGCCGCTTGCCGTGTATACGGATGATGCGCAAGTGTTGAGCAGCGTTTTGCTGCAATATCCGGGACGGCTTCTGGTCGATTCGCTCTGCGAAATCGAATCCATTCTGCTGGAGGATCTGGCCGCGTTCTACGGCGCGATCGTGTTTTAAAAAAGGAGATATCGCCATCGGCGATATCTCCTTTTTTATCTTTTCGTGAAAATACCTTTATGCCTGGAGATGTGGAATTTGATTGAGTTGTCTGTAGGTTCTGACTATCACAATCGCCGAAAGAATTGCCGTAAGGATATCGGAGACAGGCATTGAATACAGCACGCCGTCAAGTCCGAAAAACATCGGCAGAATAAGCGCCAAACCCACGCCGAACACAATTTCACGCACCATAGAAAGCAGGGTGGATACAACCGCTTTCCCCATTGCCTGCAAGAAAATAAAGGCGGCTTTATTTACACAAGCGAGTATTATCATACAAAGATAGATACGGAACGCTTTTACAGCAAAATCGGTGTAATAGGCGCTTTCGTTTGCAGCACCGAATATGCCGATAAGCTGCAACGGGAAAAACTCCACGATCATCAAGGCTACCGCGCCGACAATCGTTTCTGCAATAAGAAGTCTTGTAAACAGTTTCTTTACACGATCTTTGCGCCCTGCTCCCATATTAAAACCTACAATCGGGATACAGCCTGCCGCCATACCCACGACAACGGATATGACAATTTGGAAGAACTTCATTACAATGCCAACTACGGCCATAGGTATTTGAGCATATTGCGGTTGACCAAAGACGGCATCCATCGCACCGTATTTGCGGATCATATTGTTGATGGCTGCCATTGCCGCGACAAGCGAGATCTGTGATAGAAAACTGCAAATGCCAAGTGCTAAAGTTTGGCGGATAATCGTTGTTTTTAATTTGAAATCGTCTTTTGAAAGTTTAACAGCCTTTGTATGACAAAGATACCAAACAGCAAGCACGGCCGTTACGATCTGACCAATCACCGTAGCAACAGCGGCACCCATCATCCCCCATTTAAAAACAAATATAAAGATAGGGTCAAGAATGATGTTGATAACAGCCCCTGCAAGTGTGGATACCATGGCAAATTTCGGGTTACCGTCTGCACGGATCACTGGATTCATTGCCTGTCCAAACATATAGAACAGAATGCCGACGGAAATCCAAAAGAAATATTCCTGGGAGTGGCGGAATGTTTCTTCGTTTACTGTGCCGCCGAACATTGCAATAATCTGATCACTGAAAATCAGATAGATTGCGGTCAAAATCACGCTTGTAATAACCGTAAGCAATACAGCGTTGCCCATACTGCGTGCAGCATCGGCCGTTTTGTTTTTGCCAAGGCTTAAACTGACAAAAGCACAACAGCCGTCACCGATCATTACCGCAACCGCAAGGGCAATCACTGTCAGTGGGAACACTACCGTATTTGCCGCATTGCCGTAGGAGCCGAGATAGTCGGCATTGGCTATAAATATCTGGTCAACGATATTATAAAGCGCACCTACCAAAAGTGAAATAATACAGGGCACTGCGTATTTGCTCATAAGTTTGCCCACCTTTTCGGTTGCAAGGTAGGACTGATTGCTATGTTTCATTCCTTTTACCTCCTAATAAACGCAAAAAAGGTGTAAGTCCATAAGCTGGACTTACACCTTTTCGGCTACGCACTGGTAAATAGTATACTGCAAATTGATGAATTTTTCAAGACCTCTTCATGCAAAAGCGAAAACTTTTTTGTGTTCGTCTTTGCCATGCCGGAGAGTTCTATATTTAAATTGATTGTCTCCCCGACTTTAATTTAATTCGATGTGATTTATTTTCTTCATAATATCCTGTAACCGATTCTTGAACGACTGTTTTGACAAAAAAGGGGAGAGATACCAAATAGTATCTCTCCCCTCTTTAAATACACGTTTAGTTGCAGATGGTTCTCTCGGTCTCTTTGTCGAACAGATGAATCTTCGTGTTCTCCAGAGCAACTTCGATCGTATCGCCCGGGCGAGCCGTCGTAGTCGGCTCAACGCGCGCGGTGAAATTGAAGCCCTCCACGTTGACAAACAGGAACGTCTCGGCGCCCATCAACTCAGCAACTTCCACGTCCGCCTTGACCTTGCAATCCGCAAACTCTTCCAGCAGACGGGGCTCGTCGTGAACATCTTCCGGACGGATGCCCATGATGACCTCTTTGTCCACATACTCGTCCAAAGCGCCCTTCTCGTTCTTGGAATCGGGCAGCGGAATCTGATACTTCACGCCGCGGGTGGTTTTGGTATCCTCGGAGCCAAACTCAACAAAGAACTTGCCGTCCTTTTTCAGCAGTTTGGACTCGATGAAGTTCATTTGGGGGCTGCCGATAAAGCCGGCAACGAACATGTTGCAGGGCGTATCGTACAGCTTTTGAGGAGAATCGACCTGCTGGATGAAGCCATCCTTCATAACCACGATACGATCGGCCATGGTCATAGCTTCGGTCTGATCGTGGGTAACGTAGATAAAGGTGGTTCCCAGTTTCTTATGCAGCTTGGACAGCTCCGTTCTCATCTGTGCACGCAGCTTAGCATCCAAGTTGGACAGCGGTTCGTCAAGTAGGAAGACCTTCGGCTCACGCACGATGGCACGACCGAGCGCAACACGCTGACGCTGACCGCCGGACAAAGCCTTCGGCTTGCGATCGAGCAGGTGCGCGATATCCAGCACGCGGGCAGCCTCTTCCACGCGGCGTTTGATCTCATCCTTCGGGGTCTTGCGCAGCTTCAGGCCGAACGCCATGTTCTCGAACACGGTCATATGCGGATACAGCGCGTAGTTCTGGAATACCATCGCGATATCGCGATCCTTCGGCGCCACATCGTTGACCAGCTTATCGCCGATGTACAGTTCGCCCTCGGTGATCTCTTCCAGACCGGCGATCATACGCAGAGTGGTGGATTTACCGCAGCCGGAAGGACCGACCATGATAATAAATTCTTTATCCTTGATTTCCAGATTAAAATCGGAAACCGCGGTAACACCGCCGGGATACTTTTTGTAGATGCCTTTCAAAGATAGACTTGCCATATTAAAAACCTCCCAAATCATTTGCACACGTTTCAATATCTGCACGGATACGCTAGATATACTATACCAGATTTCACCGCATATAACCATTCCTTTAATCAACAAACTTTTAAAATAGGGTTTATCTAATTTATCCAAGGACAAAATAACCAAAAAAACGAAGGCCTATCCGAAAACAGAGGCTTTTTCCGGCTCAGTCAGTTCCCGGCTGCTGCCCGCGGGCAGAGTTTCGTCCAACGCCAATCCACCGATGGAACAGCGCTTCAACCACAACACCTTGCGGTCAACCGACTCAAACATACGCTTTATCTGGTGATACTTGCCTTCGCTGATATGGATTTCCACCAACGGATTTTCCCCCGGCTGAAGCACTTGTAACTTTGCCGGTAAACAACGCGTTCCATCCTCAAGGCTTGTCCCCTCTGCAAAAATTCGGATATGCTCCTGCGTCACCGGCGCGTTGATGACCGCCTGATAGCGCTTGACAATATTGTGGCGCGGCGACAGCATCCGATGCGCAAAATCGCCGTCATCCGTGATCAAAACCAACCCGACCGTATCCTTGTCCAGCCGCCCGGCGGGAAACAGGCCCTTGCGGCGCAGCGGTTCGGGCAGCAGATCCACCACTGTCGGCGCCTTGGGATCGCGGGAAACGCAGAGGATCCCGGCCGGCTTGTTGAGCATAATATAAAGATGGCGCCGATACAAAAGGGGGCGGCTGTCCACCGCCACCGTCTGCCGTTCGGGATCCACTTTTTCCGATGCCGAACGGCAGACTGCGCCATCCACCTGTACACGTCCGCCGCGAATGGCACGCTGGGCTTCGCTGCGCGTGAGGTTCCCCTGCGATGCCAAAAGTTTATCCAACCGTTCTGTCAACGTCCCGCCACCTCATCCTGTGAATTGTCGTATGTAAGTAGTGTACCACATTCCGTCGCCGGTTGCAACGGATTTACTCCGGCTGCAGCTTTGTAAGCCCGTGCATAAAGCCGTCCAGCGCAGTCGAAGCGATATCGCCGCCGACTACCTTATCCTTATATACATACAAATGTGCGAGAACGGTTTCCTCTCCCGGATAATTGAGAATCTCATAGGTCCAGCATTTGACACGTTTCCCATGATACGGTTCCAGATCCATGCCGGCTGACAGCTGCAAATCGTTATAGCCGGCAAATACATCGTCGAATTCGTCTGGAATCAGCACTTCCTTCACTTCCACATATTGCGGTGTCACCTCATATCCCATATTCCGCAGAAACGCGATCCGTTCGGTATCGTCCTTGGCCGCGACCGGTTGAAACGTCTGCGCCGCCCCTCCTTCCGGCCATGCTACGATGACGATCAAAATCGCGATCAGCATCACCACGCACAGCAACATGGATAACAGCTGCTTTTTCGAGGTTTTCACCGAGAACACAAACATACCTGCACCACCCCCTGTCTTGTACTAATGTATATGCGGCTTTTCTACGGCTTATACATAGTAAGAGCTTCCATCCTGCCGGCTGAAAAAGAGGGTTGCGGTTTTTGTCGGATTGCGGTATGATAAAAATATCGAATTTATCACATGAGGGAAGGGTCAACGATATGGAACGCAGAGACAAGGAAAATTATTATCTGGACATTGCCCAAACCGTTGCCGGCCGCGGAACGTGCCTCCGGCGCAATTTCGGCGCGATCATTGTCAAAAACGATCAGATCCTCTCCACCGGCTATGCGGGCGCGCCGCGCGGACGCCGCAACTGCTGCGATCTCGGTTACTGCCTGCGCACCAAGATGAATATTCCGCGCGGTGAGCGGTATGAGCTGTGCCGTTCCGTGCATGCCGAAGCCAACGCAATCATCCACGCCTCGCGCAGCGATATGATCGGCAGCACGCTGTATCTGGTTGGACGTGACGCTGTAAGCGGCGAGCTGGTGCCGGACGCCAACCCCTGCTCCATGTGTAAACGGATGATCATCAACGCCGGCATTTCCCGCGTCGTCGTGCGCAACACGCCGAACGATTTTACCGCCATCTATGTGCAGGAATGGATCGAACACGACGGTTCGCTCGAAGGCGAAATGGGATATTGAGCAACGCGCTCGGTCTTCCGAAAGAGGGCGCGCAACGCGATCCCGCAAAATTTTTATGTTGGATCTTGACGCAACGAGTCCCGCTGAAAAATTTCAGCGGGACTCGTTTTTTCTGTAAATTTGTACTCTCTCACGCGGCGGGAAAGGCGGTGAACTTTTCCAGCCCATCCTCCCGAATGGAGTGCCGCAGCAACGACAGATTCATCAGCACCGTTGCGGCAATCAACGTGATGCCCATCAGGACAGTCAAGATGGTCGTGATCATATCCCGGAAATTCAGCGCCTGCGAATCCACGGCACGAATCGTCGCCTTCTCCAGCGGCAGCGTATATTCTTCGCCGTTGGCCTGCGCCACCACCATGGCGCTGCGCCGCTCAATCGTATAGGTCGCGTTTTCCAGCGTTTGGGTATTGTCCTGCTCATCCTGATAGGTGATGGTATAGGCCATATCCATCGCCTGATCCAGCTTTTCGGACATCATCGTGTGCGCCATGTTCAGCAGCAGCGGAGCCGCGATGGACAGCGCAATACAGGACACTGCCAGCAGCACACGTTTAACAGGCTTTTGTTTCACAACGCACACCTCCCAATCAAAATCAACGATACCGTTTGACGCGTTTCATCCGCCGGCGTTTCCGCTTGCGGTTATGCACGATCGTCAGAATAATATAGGCCAGCAGCAGTAAAAGCACGCCGCCCAGCGCCACATAAAACCATGGGGAAAGCAGAAAATTTTTCACTGACCGCCATACGGCCAGCGCCTGGCTGCGCTCAATGGACTCGCTCGCAACCAACTCGACCTCGCCCAGCTTCTGATCCAAATTGATAAACAGCTCGACCTTGCCGTATACCTTATCCTTCTCGATCGGGGCGTCTACGCTCTCTTCCCGTGTTATCACCTTGCGGATGGCGGAGGGGTCCAGATCGTTCGCCACGACCATGGCAAAATCCTCTTTGGGAACCAGCGTTACCGTGTCGGTATCCCAGGCGAGATTGACCGGCAGCCGATCCACCGGCTCGTTGCGGCTGATGATGGTGCGATACGTGAAATTGCGAAAAGCCCAGCGAAACAGGGCTTTGGAATCGGCAAACTGCACGCCGCTGTTGCCCTGTGCATCCGTATCCGGACAGCCGAGCACCACCACTACATACTCATAGCCGCTGTCCGCCGCCAGCGACACCACGCAGCGTCCCGCCTCATCCGTATACCCGGTGCGCCCAAACTTTACGGGAGAGTAATAACTGGACGTGCTGGAACGCAGCATTTCGTTGCTGTTCACCCATGTGCTCGGCGCTTGGCCGGAAACAGGATGCACCGTATATTCCGCCGTGGACATCATATCGCGGATCTCGGGAAAATCCATAACATAACGAAAAATGCGATAGAGATCGCGGGCAGTCGTATATTGATTGGCGGCTTCCAGCCCGTGGATGTTGGCAAACGAGGTTTTTTCGCAGCCGATCTCCTTCGCCAGCTCATTCATGCCGTTTACAAACTGCTGATGGCTGCCGCTGAGCGTCACCGCCAGTGTCACCGCCGCATCCGCCGCCGTTTGGATCATCGTCATGGTCAACAGATCGCGCAGCGTCCAGGTCTCGCCGATATCCATGATCGCCGTGGCCAGCCCGGTGCCGCCGATCAGCTCGTAGCAGGCGTTGGTATAGGTGCCTTGCACCGCATCCACGTCCAGCCCTTTTTCGCGGATGATCGTCGCCGCATAAGCGCCGGCCATCAGGCGAACAAGCGCCGCCGGCGAGCGCATCGTATCGGCCTCTTTTTCAAAAAGGATCGTGTCCTGTTCGGCGGTCGTGCCGAGATTGACGACCAGCGCCGCCTGTGCGCTCAGCGTCATATCCTCGGGCAAACTGTAAAGCGGCGATGCGGTCGCCGGTGCAGACAAAGCGGTCAGTGTTACCGCCAGACACAGCAACACCGCAAAAAAACGAAATTTCTTCATAGACAATCCTCAATGTTCTGGTATAATAGTATGCAGAAGCTCTGAATACAAAGAAGCATATCCAATAATTCCTTTTTTATTATAGCACATATATCCGGGATTTCGATATCCTTACGGGCCAAATTCGGATAAAATTCACTCACGAATTTTATGCGTGTTTTTTATGTATTCTGCATAAACTTTCTCGGCTTGCCCGCTATGCGCAAAGCAGGGTGCAGAGAGCGAACGGAAAGGCGTGTTACAGACAATGGTTTATGTCACAGGAGATTTTCATGGAGATTTTGCGCGGTTTTCCTCTGCGGACATCCGCAAAGTCAAAAAAGGCGACACCCTGATCGTATGCGGCGATTTCGGCTTTTTGTGGAACGGCGGTGTCAAGGAAAAACGGCTGCTGAAAAAGCTGGGCAAGCTGCCCTACACCTTGCTGTTCCTGGACGGCGTACATGAAAATTATGATCTGCTCGCCGACTATCCGATTACGGAATGGAACGGCGGCCGCGTGCAGGTGATCGAAGGCAATTTGATCCACCTGCTGCGCGGCGAGATCTATACGATTGAGGACGAACGCTATTTTGTGTTCGGCGGCGGAGAAAGCAGCGATCACGATATCCGTTTGCAGGCCAAAACCTGGTGGGAAGCGGAAATGCCGTCTGCAGAAGACATGATGCGCGGTCTGCACAACCTGGAGCAATGCGGCAATACCGTGGATTACGTATTGACGCACGAGCCGTCGGGCAAGGCCAGCGGGTATATTCACAATCGGTTCCTGCGTCTTGACGGCGTGAACGTTTATCTCAATCAAATTGAAGAGAACGTCACCTTCCGCCGCTGGTTTTTCGGCAGTGTGCATCTGGACAAACCGATGAGCGCGCGGCATCAGGCCGTGTTCCGGCAGGTTTATCCCGTGCACCCCGAGCACGCTCGCAAGCGTCGGTAAGACGGCGGTTACCGCCGCGAAAATGTGCAGCATGGATTTTCTATGAAATGGGGCGAGACTTTGAAATACCGAAGAAAGCTGTTCCGTGTCCGTGATCCGTATGCGGTGCGGGAAACCGATGCTCTGTTTTTTCAAGCCATGAAGGAAAATTTTGAGTTTCAATATCAAAACTGTCCCGCCTATCGCGCTATCTGCGATGCGCGAGGCTTGACGGCTGCGTCGCTGACCGGCTATGACGACATCGCCAAAATCCCGGTGCTGACCACTTTGCTGTTCAAAAACCACGAAATATTTTCCATGGAACCGCGCCGCGTTCCCGTCAAAGCCACTTCGTCCGGCACAAGCGGAAAGCGCAGCCGGATTGCGTTTGAACTGAGCGGGTTATGGTGCGGACTGAAAATGGTGCTGAAAATCATCCCGCTCCGCAAGCTGCTTTCCCTTTGTCCCGTTCATTACATCGTGCTGGGCTACAAGCCGCATAAAAGCAACCATACCGCCGTGACAAAGACTGCACTGGGAGCGACCTTGTTCGCGCCCGCTCTCAGCCGCACCTATGCGCTGCGCTATCACGACGGCGCCTACATGCCGGATTTGGAAGGCGTCATCCGTGCTGTTCAAAAGCACAGCCGGTCGCCATTTCCGATGCGGTTTATGGGATTCCCGTCCTATACCTATTTTATGCTGAAAATGATGGATGAGCGCGGCATCCGTGTGCAGTTGAAAAAAGGCTCTAAAATTCTGCTTGGCGGCGGCTGGAAACAGTTTTACACCGAACAGGTGGACAAAGAGATCCTGTATGCTCTTGCCGAAAAGGTTCTCGGCATCCGGGATGACAACATCGTCGAATTTTTCGGCGCCGTTGAACACCCCATTCTGTATTGCGACTGCAAAAACCATCATTTTCATGTTCCGGCGTACAGCCGGGTTCTCATCCGCGACGTACACACACTGGAACCGGTCAAAAACGGAGAGGTTGGACTTGTCAACCTGCTTACGCCGATGGTGAAAGCGACTCCGGTGTTAAGCGTTATGACCGACGATTTGGGAGTGTTGCACGACGGCGAAGAATGCGGCTGCGGCATCGCCTCTCCCTATCTGGAAATCATCGGGCGGGTCGGGCTGAAGGATATTAAGACCTGTGCAGCGGGAGCGGCCGAGCTTTTGGCGGGGGTGAAGCTGTGATTTTATTCGGAGGAAACGTATACCCGTCCGCAGAGCAGGACGCCCTGCTGGACCGGCTGGAAGCGCACATCAACGATACGCGCGCGAAAAAAACGCTCGCCGCCGATACCGTGATCACGGCGCTGGATACGCTCAGCCATAAAATCGAGGAGGGCGTGTTCAACGACCGCATCCGCGCGCTGGGCATCGACGGTATCGACCACTATGTCCGCACGGCGGTGCTGATGCTGCGGCGTGAAAATCTGGAATATAAGCTGCGAACGGAACTGGGGATTGACGGGTTGTCTCCCACGGTAACCGCACCGCCGTTTGCACAGGAAAGCCTCCGGATCCGTCCGATGCCGCTCGGCACGCTGCTGCATATTGCCGCCGGAAATGTAGACGGCCTGCCGGCATACAGCGTAGCGGAAGGGTTAGTGACCGGCAATGTCAATATTTTAAAACTGCCTCAGGCAGATAACGGGCTGTCCATAGAAATCCTCCGCAGCCTTCTCAAAATCGAACCACGGCTGAAAGAATACGTTTATGCCTTCGACACCCCCTCTGCCGATCTTGCCGCGATCAAAAAGATGGCCGACATGGCGGACGGGATCGTCATTTGGGGCGGTGATGAAGCGCTTCGTGCCGCCCGGGCTTTTGCGCCCGTCGGCGCGAAGCTCATCGAATGGGGGCACCGGCTCAGTTTTGCGTACATAGCCGGGTATCGGGACAAGGAGGCGGAGCTGCGTGGGTTGGCCACGCATATTCTGTCCACCAAGCAGCTTTTGTGCAGCTCCTGCCAAACGATCTTTTTGGATACGGACAGCATGGAGGAGGTCACCGCCTTTTCCCGTGAGTTTTTGTCCGTTTTGGAAGAAACGGCTGCGCAGTTTCCGCCTCTGTCGATCGGCGAAATCGCCGAAAACACGCTGCGCCGCTACAACGATACACTGGAAAGCTGTTTGTCCGGAGAGTGCAAACCCGAACGTGGCCGAACCGTCTTTCGCGGGGAACGCTGCTCCGTGACGGCGTGCGAGGACAACACGCTGGAGCTTTCCGCCATGTTTGGGAACTGTCTAGTCAAGCGACTGCCCCGCCGCGAAATTTTCTCCGCTCTGCGCGCGCACAAAGGGGTACTCCAAACGGTCGGTCTGCTTTGTCCCGACGAATGCCGTGCCGAACTGGAGGACATTTTTGCGCGCTGCGGCATCACCCGCATCACCACCGCCGCCAATATGTCCGCCCTGTTCAGCGGGGAAGCGCACGACGGCGAATACCCACTGAGGCGGTATGTCCGCATAGTAAATCTCGAAAACTGAAACAGAAAAGCTGCCCGGTTACAAAACCGGGCAGCTTTTTTGCTTCATACTTAATCCTTATATTCGGCCATATATTCGCCGTGAGCCTCGATCAGCTCGTCGCACATCGCGATAATATCATCAATCGACAGCTCCGCCGCCGTGTGCGGTTCCAGCATCGCCGCACGATAAATATCCGCCTTTTTCTGCGTGACTGCCGCTTCGATGGTCATAAGCTGTACGTTGATATTGGTCATGTTCAGCGCCGCCAGCTGTACCGGCAGACGTCCCATATGACAGGGCGTGATGCCGGCGCCATCCACCAAGCACGGCACCTCCACGCAGGCGTCCGCCGGCAGATTGTCAATCAGCCCCGTATTCAGTACGTTGCCGCCGATCTTATACGGCGTGTTGGTGACGATCGCTTCCATGATATAGGACGCATATTCGTGGGAACGCTCATGGGTGATCTTGCCATCGTTCAGGATATTGTTTTTCTCCTCTTCCCAGCCCGCGATCTGGTTCACGCAGCGGCGCGGGTATTCATCCAGCGGGATATTGTAGCGCTCGATCAGTTCCGGATAGCGGCTCTTAATGTACCACGGATTGTATTCGGCGTTGTGCTCGCTGGACTCGGTGCAATAATAACCGAGATGCCGGATATAGTCATACCGCACCATATCCCCGTGCTTTTCGGCCGCGTTTTTCTCCGCAGCACGGCGGCGGATCTCCGGATACAGATCGTTGCCGTCCTTGTCGCGCAGCTCCAGCAGCCATGCCATATGGTTGATACCGGCGATACGCTCCACGCGTCCTTCGAGCTTATCCTCCATGCCCAGCCCGCGCAACAGGCCCTCGGAGCAAACCTGCACGCTGTGGCACAAACCGACCGTTTTGATCTTCGTGTACCGCTGCATATAGCCGGTCAGCATCGCCATGGGGTTGGTATAGTTGAGGAACCACGCGTCGGGACAAACCTCCTCCATATCGCGCGCGAAATCGCGCATAACCGGGATCGTGCGCAGTGCGCGCATGATGCCGCCGATGCCCAGCGTATCGGCAATCGTCTGCCGCAGTCCGTATTTCTTCGGCACCTCAAAATCAATGATCGTACAGGGGTCATAGAATCCTACCTGGATCGCGTTGACCACAAAATTCGCACCGCGCAGCGCTTCCTTGCGGTTTTCTACGCCGAGATAGGTCTTGATCGTCGCCCGCTGCTCGTTTATGTTTTTGTTGATTGCGTTCAGAATGATCGCGGATTCCTCCAGACGCACCGCGTCAATGTCGTACAGCGCGATTTCCGCATCGCGCAGCGCCGGCGTGCACATACAGTCGCCCAACACATTCCGGGCAAACACCGTGCTGCCCGCGCCCATAAACGTAATTTTTACCATACTTCTTTTCATCCCTTTCACTATGATTCGTGCCATAACGTACGACGTTTCCGCCATACTGATCTGTCTCCATTATAGCGCTGCACGCCAAAAAAACTATTTCTTTTTGTTTCACATCCTTGTCTTTATGTTGCATAATTTCAAAAATGTGCTACGATAAGAAGAAAAGGAGGCGGTGGATTGTGTTTGAAGGAACCAACGAACTGGTAGCGGAAAACGACCCGCTGCGTATAGGAAACTCTCTGACGCTTTACCTGTGCGGCTGGGAAGAATGCGCGCCGGGGCACGCGTTCGGGCCGGCAATCCGGCCGCATTACCTGTTTCACTATATTTTGCGCGGAAAAGGTATTTTTCAAGCAGGCGGGCGGCAATACGCTCTGCACGCCGGTCAGGGCTTTCTGATTTGTCCGCAGGAATCGACCTACTATGCGGCGGACGAAACCGAGCCATGGCAGTATTGCTGGTTCGGCTTTGACGGATACGAGGCCGAAGCCATTCTCGCCCGCTGTGAACTGTCTGAGCAAAACCGTATTTTTCACGATGCCAGTGCCGGCGCGCTGGAACAGGCGCTGATACAGCTCGTCGAAACGTTTGACAGCCCCCATTATAACGACTATGCCGCGATCGGACAGCTGTATCTGGTCTTTTCGCATATGGCACGTCATGCGCATCCGCGGCCGCAGCCGGGCAAGGGATACGCCGATGCCGCGGCGGATTTTATCGGCAACAATTACAGCTACGATATCAAAATCGGCGATATTGCCCGCCACATCGGCATTGACCGCACCTATTTGTACAAAGCGTTCCTTCTGCGCTATCAGTGCTCGCCGCAGCAATATCTCATCCGCTATCGGCTGGATATGGCGTGCCGGCTGCTGGAAAGCACCGATGCCAGCATTACGGAAATTGCCTGCTCCTGCGGCTTCAGGGATACGCCCTCGTTCTATAAGCGATTCTGCCAGCGCTATGCGCAGCCGCCGGCGCAGTACCGTCGGAATTTCCGAACATAAAAAGGCGGTGACGGATGCGCCTCGGCACATCTGTCACCGCCTTTTCTTTTACGCCAGCGCTTTTTCCAGCCGCTGGGCAATTTCATCCAGAAACTCCATGCTGTTGACGCCGCGTTTGTTCGGCAGCGTGGACAGCGACAACAAATCCTTGGTCATCACGCCGTCCTCGATCGTGCCGATCGTCGCCTGCTCCAGCTTATCGGCAAAAGCCGCCAGCTCCGGCAGCTTATCCAGCTCCGCACGCTTGCGCAGCGCGCCCGACCATGCAAAAATGGTCGCAACCGAGTTGGTGGAGGTTTCCTCCCCCTTGAGGTGGCGGTAATAATGGCGCGTAACCGTGCCGTGCGCGGCCTCATACTCGTATTTGCCGTCCGGCGACACCAGCACACTGGTCATCATGGCCAGCGAACCGAACGCGGTAGCCACCATGTCGCTCATCACGTCGCCGTCGTAGTTTTTGCACGCCCAAATAAACCCGCCCTCGGAGCGGATCACACGCGCGACCGCATCGTCAATCAGCGTGTAAAAATATTCGATACCCGCCTGCTCAAACGCCTCTTTAAACTCGTTTTCATAGATCTCCGCAAAAATATCTTTAAAGCGGTGATCGTACACCTTGGAAATCGTATCCTTGGTGGAGAACCACAGATCCTGCTTGATCGACAGGGCGTAATTGAAGCACGCGCGCGCAAAGCTGGCGATGGACGCGTCGGTATTGTGCATCCCCATCACCACGCCGCCGCCGGTGAAGTCATGGATCAGCTGACGCGTCTCATTGCCTTGCGCGTCCGTCACGACCAGCTCCGCTTTCGCGGCATTCTCCACGCGGATCTCGGTGTTCTTATAAATATCGCCATAGGCATGACGCGCAAGCGTGATTGGTTTTTTCCACGTGGACACATTCGGCGTGATGCCCTTGACGATTACCGGCGCGCGGAACACGGTACCGTCCAGCATCGCGCGGATCGTGCCGTTCGGGCTTTTCCACATCTGCTTGAGGTTATATTCCGATACACGCTGCACATTCGGCGTGATCGTGGCACATTTCACGCCGACGCCGTACTTTTTGATCGCATTGGCGGCGTCCACCGTCACCTGATCGTCGGTTTCGTCGCGGTGCGGCAGTCCCAGATCGTAATATTCACAATTGAGCTCCACAAACGGTGTGAGCAGCTTGTCTTTGATCGCCTGCCAGAGGATACGCGTCATTTCGTCGCCGTCCATCTCGACCAGCGGCGTGGTCATTTTGATTTTTTCCTTCATTTGGGATCTCCGTCCTTTCCACAGTACACAATGAAGATAGTATACCACAGTTTCCGCGCGGCTGTAAAGGGGCAGCTTACGCCTGCTCTTTGCCGAGAGGTCGAATCCGGCAAAATTTGCGCGTCTATAAAAAAGTCAGCGGTTTAGCAAAACCGCTGACAAGAGTTCGAGAATAGTTTTCCAAAAGCATCAGCCGATCCAGGTGTCCTCCGGCAGCTCCTCCGGCGGGGTTTCCAGCAGCTCCGGATGCTTGAGCAGGCGCTTGAGCGAACGGATCGATTCCGCATAATAGTAGCCGTCACAGATGCGCTCGTCCACCGTGAAACGGATGCGGATAATACGCCGTTCTTCTACCGTGCCGTCCGGCAGCCGGAACAGCTGTGTTTCTTTTTTGCCGATCGCCATGAAGATGGAGGTCGTACCGAAATCGTAAATATGGTGATACACAGGGCCGATACCGATCGAGCCGACGTCGGTTATGAAGATGGAGGTATGAAACGGGCTGAGACGATTGAGCGCTTTGGGCATCAGTCCCACACGATCCAACAGATCAAACGTATTGATGACCCAGCGGATCAGCCATGCCGGGCAATAGTTCAGCAGCCGCGCCATCAGATCGGTATCGTTTTCGACCGAATGGTCTTTGACCTCCTCTGTGATCGCGCGATTGATCTTTTCATAAACGTCGTAAACCGTATCCGTTCCGCTGAATTCCGGTTTAATTACCGTTTCTTCCGCGTCCCGGCTCATCCCGCGTTTCACCGACATGGAGACGGTGAGCATATTGCGGGCATAGGTCTTGCCGCCGATCACAAAGCGGTTCAGCCACGGGCGCAGGGTGATCATGCGTACCGCACCGGCGATGAACAGATGAAAGGTAGAAAAACTGGCGAGTCCTTCTTCTTTCCGCTTGCGGCGGACGTACCGTTCCAGTTCGTCGATTTCGATAACGTCGTCAAAAAAGACCATGCTGTCTGACCGGCGCTTCATGATGTGCGGAATCACACTGAAAAAAGCCGAGGTACCGCGCAGACGCTTACCATCATACCGATCGCCAAGCTGCCGCTTCCGGATGTTTTTTCCCATGCATCCTCCCCCTTATCCATTGCTCAGCGGAATGTGCCGCATTTCCGCTGACATAGCTTCAGTATAGCGCAATTTGTGCGCACGCGCAAGCCCTATACGAAAAAAGGATAGGACGGCATTTTCCCCAAGGACGCGGATAAAAGACAAAACGCTCCGGCTTTATCGTTTCTTAAGAAAAATTCACAAAATATCTGTTAGACAAAGCAGGGCAGATTTGCTATACTGTTTTTGTTATGTGCAACTGTGCGCGGGGTTTCGGCCGCCGGCGGTCGAAAAGCCAGTTTTTTTGAAAGGGTGAGGCGCGTTGCCTTTTTCAGCGATCAATAAAGCCGGGAAGCGCCGAGCTTTCGCCGTATTGAGCGTTCTGGTATTGCTGCTGGCCATGGCGGGCTGTCGGCGGGATTCCCCGCTCGGGAAGGGGTTCCGCTTTCCGTTGAATGCGGAGCCGCGGCAGCTGGACCCGCAGGTGTCCACCGATACCGCATCGATTACGGTGATTATGGCGTTGTTTGAAGGGCTGACACAGCTGGATAAGGAGGGACGGGCCATTCCCGCGGCAGCGGATTGGGTGGTATCGGAAGATGGGAAAACCTATACGTTTTCGCTGCGGGAAAACGTATGGAACAACGGCGAGCCGGTGACAGCGGATGATTTTGTGTTCGGCATGCAGCGGGCAGTTTCGCCTTCGACACGGTCGAGTCTGGCGGCGCAGCTGTTCGGCATTGAAAACGCGCGCGCGATCAATGCCGGTTCGCAGGCGGTGGAAACGCTTGGCGTGCAGGCGGTGGACAGCCGCACGCTCGTAATTCGTCTGACGGAGGCGGACGACCGCTTTCCGGAAAAGTTGGCGTCCACGCCGTTTATGCCCTGCAATCGTGCTTTCTTTGAACAGACGAACGGACAGTATGGGTTGGAAAAAAAGTTTGTACTGACCAACGGCGCTTTTTTTGTGGATTCCTGGGCGCACGGCGATTCGCTGCGGCTGGAAAAGCACACCGGCTATCACGACGCGGATAACGTATACCCGGCGGCGGTTCGCTACCGCATTTCCTCGCCGAAAACCGGCTTGGACGCGCTGCTCTCCGGCGATCTCGATGCAACGCTGCTTTCGGCAGATCAGCTTGAGCCGGCCAAGGCGGCGGGGGTGCAGCTGGTGCCGCTGAGCGATACGATCCAGTATTTGTGGATGAATAATACACAGGCGGCGTTGTCCACACCCGCGCTGCGCCGCGCCCTGCGCGACAGTGTGGAATGGGAACGGCTGTATGCGCAGCTGGATTCTTTGCACAGCGCGCCTGCCAAAGGGTTTGTCCCGCCCGCATCGGTGCTTTCCGGCGGTGAAAAATACCGCAACGAAAGCAATGCGCGTGTGCCGGTTTCCAAAGGGCGGGAAATGCTGACCGCTTTGAACGCCGCGCTGCGGGAGGCCGGTTTGACCGAAATGCCGCAGCTGACGCTGCTGTGCCCGGAGGACAGTTATCATCAGAATCTGGCGCAGTTCATCGTACAGTCGTGGCAAAAAAACCTGTCGGTCTATTTCCGTATCGAAACGCTGCCGCAGGAAGAGTTGGATGCCCGTGTGCAGGCGGGAAATTACGAGCTGGCCATCGCTTCCTGTACGCCGCCGGATACCACGGCGCTGGAGGCGCTGATGATGTTCAGCGACCGCGCGCTGACCGCCAATCCGGCCGGGTACGCCAGCAAGACATACAATGCGTTGGCGGCGGACGCGGCGGGCGGTACGCATACGCGCGCGCAGTTGGATGCGATGGAGGAGCAGCTGTGGCAGGATTGCCCGGCGGTTCCGCTGAGCTTTCAGACGCGATACTACGGCGTAACGCCTGAAGTCAGCGGATTGTATATCCGTGCCTTCAACGGCGGTGCTTTCGGCGCGCCGATTGATTTCCGGCATGCCGGAAAAGAAGAGGATTAAGAGGAAAGAGGATCGGTATGCCCCGATCCTCTTTCCTTTGCTTCGGTCAATCCAAATAGTCGCCGACATCGTTCTGGTTATACTGCTTTTTGATTTTGATGATCACAGAACCGTCTGCCTGCTTGGCCTCGTCGATGATTTTAAATTTTGTTTTGCTTTTTTCAAGCGAGGCCTTGTAATGCGCTACTTCGGCATCCACCATGCTGACCGCGTAACTATGTTCAACGTCGTCTTTGAGCATAAAATGCAGCGTTTGGCATATGCAAGCCGCTTTGACTCTTTTCATATTCCCACCTCCTTGTCCGACGGTTATGCTTATAGATTGGCATAACGCCAAAATTACATGGTTTCCGCTATATGTCGGGCAATAAATGCCTCCATACAGGCCGTTCATGCTTCCTCGGAACAGATGCCCAGCTTTTCCTGTATGTAATGGTTGACCTTTTCCGCCGGTATTTGCAGCGAGAAAGCAAACTCCTCGCTGACTAACCTTTCCGTTGTTTTCAGAATGTTTTCGTCCGAAAACGGCAGTTTCTTTCCGGCGGAGGCCCGTTCCTGCTTCTTGAGATAAATGCTGCCGACCAGCAAGAGCAGCTCCTGCTGGTTTCCGGCGGAAAGGATCTTATGAAAATAGTCGGAACGGGCGTTTTTGTCCTCAATCCAGACCATTTTTCGATCTTTTATATCCAGCAGCAAGCGATCAATTTCCGCTTTCGTCAGAACGTACCGCATTTTGGATACAAGGGCCTCGTTGTCGCATGGAATGTAAAGCGTAGAATGCGGGTTGGAGAGCGGCCGAAGAACATAATAAAGCCGGTCGTTACCCGGATTAGGCAAGGAAAGCGTGCGGATATCGTCAATAACACATATGCCGGTTCCGGCATACACGACATATTCCTCTTTGTGAAAAGTCTGGCACATGCGGATTCCTCCCGTCCTTTCTTCGGCAATTCGATATGGCGGCCAAATGAAAAGGCGCGTAACACAAGCAGCTGGACTTACGCTGCTTGAGCTACACGCCGTACTATTATTATACCGGATTTCCAAGCCGCTTTTCAAAGGCCATTTTCAACAAATTTCAGTCGGCGCAATCGGCGGTTCCCGCCGGCACTTTGACGGAAAGCGCTGCACCCGGGTGGTTAACTGCAAAAGACGTGTTTCCCGATGGTGGCAATAACCGGGCGGGAGCGGATCCATTGATTGGTTGCCGTGCGTGGGTTGTAATAGTAGACAGCGCCGCCGGAGGGATCCCAGCCATTCAGCGCATCCTGCGCCGCCCGATAACAGCTTTCCGCGACCGGCTGATTGAATTGTCCGTCGGTCAGACAGGAAAACGCGCCTTTTTGATAGATCACGCCGGCAATCGTGTCCGGAAAAGAGGGGTGTTCCACACGGTTGAGTACGACGGCGCCGACCGCGACCTGTCCGGTATACGGCTCGCCGCGCGCTTCGGCGGAAATCAGCCGTGCCAACAGGTTGTAGTCGTTTTGCGTATACTTCCCGCCTCCGCTCGATGATCCCGAGGAATCGCCGGAGGAGGTGCTGTAAATGCCCATGGCCTTTAGAGTTGCCGGCCCGGCGATGCCGTCGGCAGTCAGTCCGTTTTTCTTCTGGAACCAAATGACAGCCGCTTTTGTCTGAGAGCCGAAGATGCCGTCCACATTGCCGGAATAGTATCCCCAGTTTTTCAGCTTGGTCTGGATTTGCCGCACTTCGCTGCCGGTAGACCCCATTTTCGACAGCGCGTCGGTTGCGTTATTATGCGGCAGAAGCCCTATTATAAATAAGTTTAATACAATTATAGCGATGATTTGCCAAAAGCGGCGCTTGCTGCGCGGCGCGGCGCCGGACAATACAATCGGCTGCATAAAGATGATCCGTCCTCTCCGTGATTATAAAATAGTTTTGTGCTTAGTTTGCGCCGTTTTGAATATAACTATCCCGAATTGGGCAAATAAAACCTTTTCCGGTCACATAGCGATGTATAAATGGGCAGTTTCCCCTTTTCGCTCGAACCTGCGAAAAAGGGAGAAAAAAGGGTTGACAAGAGAGAGGGGGTGTGATATGATAGCTAAGCCGTCGAGAGA
>CATWUX010000018.1 GCA_958354085.1 uncultured Oscillospiraceae bacterium
ATCCCTTATTTAGTTTTTTTTGAGGTGGCCGTTGTAACGCAACCTTAGGAGGCGAACGCTCTATCCTGCTGAGCTACGGGCGCATATTATGAAATTTAGGGAAAATGGCCTTTTATGGCCTCTCGCTTACATTTGACCGAAAAGTGGACACAGGGTACCAAATAGGGTGCCAAATCTCCGGAAGGCTTCACGCAAGGTCGCGAAATCGGCGTTTTTCTCGCGTTTTCGCGGCTTCCCTCGTCTGCGAGGCGGATAGAGCAAGACCTTAGGAGGGGCACGTTATATTCATTTAACTAAAGGGGCACAGCGGATTTATTTTACACCACCCTCCCCTTTTTGTCAATCATGGGTTTCTTTTTCCCGAAAAAGGTGTATACTAAAAGCAGAAAACACGTTTGGCGCTCTTCCGCGCCGCCGACCGGTTAAGGAGGATTTGTATGGATGTGCAAAACGCTGTACTCGCCGGACTTCTGCATGACCTTGTTCGCATTGCCGACCCGCTTTCCATCTGGCTGTTCAGCCATAAGGAGAGCAATGACGGTTCGTGTTTCGCCGCAAAATTCTGTCTGGTGATCGCCGACGGCGAACCCGACCGGCTGGAACAGGAGCTGTATCTCGAAATCGATTCTCCGATTTCCTTCGACGTATTGGTCTATACGCAGGAGCAATGGCGCAGCTCGCTGGCAAAACCCATGAGCTTTGCGTCCCGTGTGCAGGAAAAGGGGTGCAGGCTGTATGAGAAGGACCAAACACACAAATGACAGCCAGCTTTTTTTCGATTGGCTGGAAATCGCCGCGCAGGATCTTCTCGCCGCCCGCTTACTGCTTGAACAGGAACAATGTCTGGAAATTGCCGGCTTTCACTGCCAGCAGTGCATGGAAAAGGCGCTCAAGGCTTACCTTATCACCGAAACCGGCGTGTTGGTGGACGGACACAACCTGACATGGCTGTTCCGACAGGCCGCCAAACAGCATCCGGATTTTGCGCGGTGGCTGAACATGAGCGCGTCGCTCAACCGCTTGTACATCGAGACGCGTTACCCCTCCGACCGCGAGCTGGTGCTCACCACCGCCCAAACACAGGAAATCTACGATCTGGCCGCGGATCTCTATGATTTTATCTGTGACGAGATCTACGAGGACGCCGACGGCGACGAAGACGACACCTGAACCCCATCTTTCCGCTATTGATAAGATATACGACAAGAGCGAACAGACAAAAGTGTCTGTTCGCTCTCTTTTCATTTTCTCAGCAAATCGGGTTAGGCGGTATGAATCTGCGGGCGCAGCGTACGCGGCTGAGTCGCCTTGGGAATACGCACAACATACTCAATATATTCCTCGGTTTCACTCTTTTCCGCTTTTGCTTCAATACCGGAGCGGCGCATGATATCCACCGCGTGATTGACCGTGTTCAGGAACACCCGCACGTCCCGGATCAGCGGGATCGTCCGTTTTTTAGGCTTTGCTCCTGCGAGAATATCCTCCACCAGACGTTCGGTCTGCGCAACATTGCGCTTTTCGGCAATGATCTGTGCAAGCGCCGCTTCCCGCTGCCCCTCCTGCTCCAGCCGCAGCAGTGCACGTGCGTGGCGCTCGGTCAGTCCGGCGGCAATCATGCGTTCCCGCTGCGAAACGGAAAGCCGCAGCAGACGCAGCTTGTTGGCGATCGTCGGTTGGGAACAGCCCAGCCGCGTGGCCGCCTCTTCCTGCGTCAGCCCGTAAACCGCCATCAGCCGCTGGATACCCTCCGCCGCTTCAAAGCAGTTCATGTCCACGCGCTGCAAATTTTCTACCAGCGTGAGCAGCGCGTTCCGCTCCGGCTGTGCGGCTACCTCCAAGCAGGGGATCTCCGGGATGCCGGCGATTTTGGCCGCGCGCAACCGCCGCTCGCCCGCCACCAGCACGGGACGATCCTGCACAAAGGTGACGGTGATCGGGTTGAGAAGCCCGTTTTCCGTGATACTCTGCGCCAGCTCCAGCAGTTTCTCGTATGTAAACTCCCGACGCGGCTGATCGGGATTGGGCAGGATGTCCTCGGTCGGAATCAGGAGGATCTTGCCGCTCGTTTTATATTTTATCCGTCCGCTTTCTTTTCCCCACATGATGACACGTCCTTTCCATCGCCTGTCGGCCTGTTATGCTCAGCATAGCACGCGCGGCGGCTTGTCCGTGTCGCAAACGGTTGTCGGGAAAAAATTTTTATAGCGGTTGTTTGGCGATTTTGGCCGATTGGCGCGGATATTTGGCAGGCGTTGGCGTAACTTTCTCCAGCACGATCAGCCGCCGCTCACTCACATCCGCTGCCTGCGGGCGATTGGGCAGCCAAATCTGCCGCATTTCGCCGCACTTGGCGCCCAGCAGCCGGCACGCTTTTTCCGCTGCCTGCAGCTCCGCGCCGCCGTCCGGCCCTTTCATGGCGATAAACCGTCCGCCCACCTTGACGAAGGGCAGGCAATACTCACACAGCGTCGGCAGCGCCGCCACCGCGCGGGCGGTCGCCACGTCAAAGCGTTCCCGCAGCTCCGGTTTGCGCCCCCCCTCTTCGGCGCGGGCGTGGAGCAGCGTCACCGGCACCTCCACTGCCGCGCACAGCTCCCGAAGGAACACCAGCCGCTTGTTCAGGCTGTCCAGCAGCGTCAACTGAATATCGTCGCGCAGGATCGCCAGCGGAACGCCCGGGAATCCCGCGCCCGTCCCGACGTCGATCAGCGACAGCGGCTCCCCCGTCCTCGGCGGCAGCACGGTGAGCGCCGTCAGGCTGTCCACAAAATGCTTAAGCACGATCTCGTGCGGCGCGGTGATGGCGGTCAGGTTGATGCGCTGATTCCAATCCACCAGCAGCTCCGCATACACGGCAAACCGCTGCGCCTGCGCCGGCGTCACGCAGATTCCGTACTCGGCGGCATATTCAATCAACATCGCCTGCTCGATCATCGGCAAAACCTCCTTCTGATTTTCGCGTTGTTTCACGTGAAACAGACACGATCAATTCTTTTGCGACAGCCACACGATCAAAACCGAAATATCGGCCGGGCTGACGCCGCTGATACGGGAGGCCTGCCCCACGCTGCGCGGACGCACCTTCGCCAGCTTTTCCTGCGCTTCCTTGCGCAGCCCCGTGATTGCCGCATAATCCACATTCTCCGGCAGCAGCCGGTTTTCCAGACGGCGCATTTCCTCGATCGCCGCCTGCTGCCGGCGGATATAGCCCTCGTATTTCAGCTCGACCTCGACCTGCTCGATTACCAGCGGATCCAGCGCCGGGCGCGCGGTGTCCACCGCCGCCAGCGCCGCATAATCCAGCTGCGGGCGGCGAAGCAGATCGATCAGCCGCGCACCGGTTACCAACGGCGTTGTTTCACGTGAAACAAGCAGGGCGTTCAGCTCCGGCGACGGCGGCAGAATGGTTTCCTCCAGCCGGCGGCGCTCCTGCCGCTTGGCCTCCTGCCGCGTGCAAAAATGCGCCCAGCGTTCATCGTCCACCAAGCCGGCGGCGCGTCCCAGCGGCGTCAACCGCTCGTCGGCGTTGTCCTGCCGTAAGATCAACCGGTACTCCGAGCGCGAAGTCATCATGCGATAGGGATCGCTGCAGCCCTTGGTCACCAGATCGTCGATCAGCGTGCCGATATAGCTGGAAGCGCGGTCCAGCAGCAGCGGCTTGCGCCCCAACAGCTTGAGCGCCGCGTTCACTCCCGCCACCAGGCCCTGTGCCGCTGCTTCCTCATAGCCGGAGCTGCCGTTAAACTGTCCGGCGCCGTACAAGCCGGGAATGTCCAGAAATTCCAGCGTTGCATCCAGCTGCAGCGGATCGCAGCAATCGTACTCGATTGCGTAGGCGGGGCGCATCACGCGGATGTCCTCGAAGCCAGGAATCGAACGCAGCACCTCCAGCTGTACGTCCTCCGGCAGCGAGGAGGACAGCCCCTGCAAATACATTTCTTCGGTTTTGGCGCCGCACGGCTCGATAAACACCTGATGCCGCTCTTTATCCGCAAACCGCACGATCTTATCCTCGATGCTCGGGCAATAGCGCGGCCCGACGCCTTCGATCTTGCCGCCGTACAGCGGCGAACGGTGCAGATTGTCCAGAATGACCTGCTTGGTGCGCGGCGACGTCCACGTGATGTGGCAATCCACCTGATTATGCAGCGGCTGGGTTGTCTCGAACGAAAACGGCACCACCGGTTCTTCTCCCGGCTGCGGCTCCAGATTTTCAAAATGGATGCTCGAACGCAGCACACGCGGCGGCGTACCGGTCTTAAACCGGCGCAGCGATATGCCGAGCTCCCGCAGCGACTGGGTGAGCGAAGCGGCGGGAAACATGCCGTCCGGCCCGCTTTCATAGCTGACGTCCCCGATGTAAACCTTTCCCTTGAGGAAGGTGCCGGTCGCCAGCACGACCGCGCGCGCCGCATACTGCGCTTCCAAGCGCGTCGTCAGCAGCCATCCGCCCTCCTCGGTGCGCTCCAGCGCGACGATCTCGCCCTGTTTCATGTCCAGTCCCGGCGTACACTCCAGCACGTGCTTCATATGTGTGGAATATTCACGCCGGTCGATCTGCGCACGCAGCGAATGCACCGCCGGGCCTTTGCCGCGATTGAGCATCCGCGATTGCAGAAAAGTCGCGTCCGCGGCCTTGCCCATTTCGCCGCCCAACGCGTCGATTTCCCGCACCAGATGCCCCTTTGCCGTGCCGCCGATGGAGGGGTTGCAGGGCATATTGCCCACCCAGTCCAGATTGATCGTGAACACGACGGTCGAGCAGCCCAGCCGTGCCGACGCCAGCGCCGCTTCAATGCCGGCATGTCCCGCACCGATGACCGCCACATCGTATTGCCCCGCCAAAAATTTCATAACCGCTTCCGTGCCTTTCCCTGCGCCCCGTCACGGGACAAATTCTCATATCGTTTAATTATAGTCTTTTTCGCGGGAAAACGCAAGAACAACCTGATAGTGTGAGCGAGCCGTTTAGAGGAACCGCTCCTCTATGCGCTTTTTCGGCAAAATCCGCACGAAAAAACAGATGTTTCCACTGTTTCAACAGAGTTTTCCACATTTACACATGGCATTTTCCCCCGTCCGCTTAGAAAAGAGCCGCTTTTTAAACCGCAATGTTTTGGAAACATGGTCTCCGGACACCACCAGATATAGCGGTGTTTTACATATTGTTAACCCGATTATACCCGGCGTCTACCGTTTGGTGCGTGTTTTTCACCGTCATTTGTGGAAAAATCTCTGCCCCGGTATAACGGCCAAAGGGCGCACATATGGTGTAAACGGAGGGGATCGTCATGCTGTTTACGATCAAACGGCAGCATATACTGCCGAGCTGCGCTTTGTTTCTGGCCTTCGTTTTGACCTTGTTGGTAGCCACCCGCTGTTCGGCTCTGCCGGGCATGGCGCAGGATACCGGCTGCGACCCCGCGGAGGTGCAGGTACCGGTGCTGATGTACCACCATCTGCTGCAAAAAGAGGAAGCACGGCGGTATGCCGGCAACGACATCGTCACCTATACGGAGGATTTTTCCCGGCAGCTGCAATGGCTGAAGAAAAACGGCTTTGAAACCATTTCCACCGCGCAGCTGATCGCTTTCCTGTACGACAATGCGCCGCTGCCCGCACGGCCGGTGATGCTGACCTTTGACGACGGCTATCTGAGCAACGCGCGGTACGCCGCGCCGCTGCTGCGGGAGTATGGATACACGGCCGTGCTTTTTTCCGTCACCGGCAAAATCGGCGACTCCCCTGCGGCGTTCCATCCGGACGCAATCCAAATGCTGGATGCGCAGACCATGGACGAGATCGCGGACGTATTCGAGTTTGCGTCGCACACGCACGATCTGCACCGCGCGACCGGAAAAGGGCGCTCCGCCCTGACCGACGCCACAAAAGCGGAACGCACCGCGGATCTGGAAGCCAGCCTGCACAGGCTGTCCACCGTGAAAAACGCCACGCCGCTGGTTTTTTCCTATCCGTATGGCTTTTACTCCGCCGCCGTACAGGAGGATCTCAAACAACAAGGTGTACGCATCGCGTTCCGCGCGACAGCCGGAACGCTCACCCGCCGCAGCGACCCGTATTCTTTGCCCCGCTTCCCCGTTTCGTTCGCAGTCAGTATGGAAACCTTCAAAAGCTATTTTGCCGATATCCTGAACAAATAATAGTGGGCGGCTCATCTGAGCCGCCCTCGTTTCTGCATACCCTATTCAGTCGCCGGTCGTTTTGTCCTCCGGCGCAGCCGCCGGTTCGTCCACGCTCTCCCCGTTTTCTTCCGCCGGAGCGTTCACCGCCGGCTGCGGTTTTCGGATGCGCAGCTTGCTGAGCAGCCAATAGCTGACACCGCCGACCATCAGCACGAAAAGCCCGATTTTCAAGATGACTTTCATAGTGACCCTCCTATTTTCCTACGCAGAACCGCGCAAATATTTCCTGCACCACCGCTTCGGTCGCGCGCTCGCCGGTCAGCTCCAGCACCGCGCTGATCGCATCGTCCACGCTGACCGATACCGCGTCCAGCGTCAACCCGGCGGCCAGCGCCTGCTGCGCTTCCTGCACCGCCTCCAGACAACGGCGCACGCAATCGCGCTGCCGCTCCGTTGCCAATACCGGCTGCGCTTCATCCAGCGCTTCCACGCCGGTCACCCGCCGCACGGCCGCCTCCAGCGCGGACAAGCCCTCGCCGGTCGCCGCCGAAATGACTACTACTTGTTGAAATAAGTCTCGGATATACTGTTCGTCAATCAAAAAAGCCTGATCCGCCTTGTTGATGACCGCCACGGCGGTCTGCTGTGCAGCGGTCTGCGCCAGCCGGCGGTCATCCTCCGTCAGCGGGCGGGAACCGTCAAACACCGCCAGCACCAGCGCCGCCGTTTCCATGCGGGCAAACGCGCGCTGCACGCCGATGGTTTCCACGACATCCTCCGTGGTGCGGATGCCCGCCGTATCCGCCAGCCGCAGCAGCACATCCCCCAGCCGAATGGTTTCCTCGACCACATCGCGGGTTGTACCCTCGATCGGCGTGACGATACTGCGCTCGCAACCCGCCAGCAGGTTCATCAGCGTGGATTTTCCTACGTTTGGCGCGCCCACGATCACCGTATCGATGCCCTCGCGCACTACGCGTCCCGCGTCAAAAGTCGCCAGCAGCGCCTGCAAGGTGTGCGCCGCCTGCTCCAGCGTTGCCGCCAGCTCATCGGTGTGCAGCTCCGGAATGTCGTCATCCGGATAATCCACAAAAGCGGAAAAATTGGCGGCGGCGCCGAGCAGCGCCTGTTTGACGCCGTCCAGCCGCCGAAAAATCGCGCCCTCGCGCGCGGCCAGCGCCGTCTTGGCGGCGAGCCGCCCGTTCGCGGCAATCAGCTCCATCACCGCCTCGGCGCGGGTGAGATCCATTTTGCCGTTGACGAATGCGCGGCGGGTGAATTCGCCGGCCTCCGCCGGACGCGCACCTGCCTGAAGCAGCGCACGCAGCACCCGCTGGAGCAGATACAGCCCGCCATGGCAGGAAAATTCCACCACGTCCTCGCCGGTGTAGCTGTGCGGCGCGCGGAATACCAGCGCCACACAATCGTCAATGTCCCCATCCTCGTCCGCGACATGGCCGTACAGCGCGGTATAGCCCGCCAGCTTGAACAGGCTTTTTTCCGGATGCAGCGGGCGGAATACACGATCCGCGATCGCCAGCGCCTGCTCGCCGGACAGGCGCAGCACGCCCAGACCGGCCGGCGCAAGCGGCGTGGAGATCGCCGCAATGGTTTGGCTCATACAATCGTCACACCTTACGAAATAAATTCACAGCCGTGATATCTAGTTTATTATACTAGATATCACAATTTTAGTCAATACATTTTGTAATTGTAAAGGAACCGCGCAAAACTACTACTTGACTTTAATAATATTAAAGTATATACTTAATATTATTAAAATGAAAGGAGGAAATTGCTTGCCCATATCGGTTATACCGGAATGGATGGCAGGACTGGAGGAAGAAGACACCGTCTTTTTGCGAAACTTTTTGCTCGCGTCCGGCTCTCTCAAGGAAATCGCCGCGCAATACGGCGTGACCTACCCCACCGTGCGCCTCAAGCTCGATCGGCTGATCCAGAAAGTGCGCCAAGCCGAAACCGCAGCGCAAGATCCGTATATTGCTTTCATTAAACAACTGGCGCTGGAGGAAAAACTGGATTTTGAAACCGCGAAACTGCTCATAGGTGCTTATAAAAAAACCAAACCAACAGAAAAGGAGACTGCTTTATGAACGAGCCCACAACCGGTGTGACTGTTGTCGCCAACTGGCCGATGATCTGTCTGGTGCTGGCCGCCCTGCTGATTCCGCTGCAAATTTTCCTGTCCACGCGCAAAAATCCGTGGTTCGGGGTGTTTTTGCCCGTGTTCTGGTTTCTCGCCATGACGATTGCCGCGCTCGCGCTGACCGATGATTTGCGTACAACCTTGCTGGTCTTTCTGATTTTCAATATACCATCTGTTATTTACTTGCTTATTTATACTGCTTGTCGCTTTTCTATCAAACAAAAAACCGCTGAATTGGAGAAAATGAAGATTCGCGACTTAGAATAGTGCAAGTAAACGCCGGTCACAGCGCCTTTTCCATGCGGATATGCGGGCAATGCTCATCATAGTATACCGCGCCGCAGGCGGTATACCCGCACTTTTCATAAAACGCACGGGCGGCACACTGGGACGACAGCACCACCCGGTCCGCGCCTTGCTCACGCGCGGCATTTTCGAGCGCCGTCAACACCGCCTGCCCCAAATGCCGTCCGCGGAACGCCGGCAGCACCGCCACCCGCCCGATCATCATCGTCCGCGGCTCCTCCGCCGCAAACAGGCGGCCGGTCGCGGCCGGCTGCCCGTCGCAATAGGCAACCGCGTGCTGCGCCCGCGCGTCGATCGCGTCAAATTCGTTGACGAATCCCTGCTCCTCTATAAACACCGCCCGGCGGATCGCTTTTGCCTCCTCCGGACAATCCGTTGTCACCGCAATTCTCATGAACATCTTTCCTTTGCTGCGATTCCCGATAGAAAAAGGCTGCTGCAAACACGGTACAGCAGCCTTTTTCATGCTTAACTTTATTCGGCGGGATCAGCCGGTTCGGCCTCGACCGCCGCCTGTGCGGTTTCCTCTTCGGTCTGCGCTTCCTCTTCATGCGGCGCACGAGCCAGCGCCACGATCCGCGCGTCATTCTCCACCCGCATGACGCGCACGCCCTTGGACGGGCGGCGGCACAGGCGGATCTCCGCCGCCTGCATACGGATAATGATGCCGTCGGACGAAATGAGAATAATGTCGTCCTCCAGATCCACGACCTTGATGCCGGCGACCTTGCCGTATTCCTCGGTGTGGTAGTTGGTCAAGCCTTTACCGCCGCGGGACTGGATACGGTAATCCGTCAGCTCGCTGAGGCGTCCGTAGCCGGTTTCGGTCACCGTGAGCAGCAGCCCGTTTTCGCGGCAGACCGACATGCCCACAACCTCGTCGTTTTCGCCCAGCGTCAGTGCCTTCACGCCGCGCGCCGCGCGTCCGACCACGCGGGCGTCGTTCTCGTCAAAGCAGATCGCCATACCGAGCCGCGTCGCCACGATCAGCTTTTGATAACCGTCGGTCATGCGCACCCAAGCCAGCTCGTCGCCCTCATCCAAATCGATCGCGATCAGGCCGTTTTTCCGCGCGTTGGAATACGCATCCAGACGGGTGCGCTTGATGATGCCCTTGCGGGTGACCATGCAAAGATACATATCGCCCTCAAACTCGGATACGCGGATCATCGCCGTCACCTTTTCGTCGCCGGTCAGCGGCAGCAGGTTGACGATGTTCATGCCTTTGGAGGTGCGGCTGCCCTCCGGCACTTCATAGCACTTCAGACGGTACACACGTCCCGCCGAGGTAAAGAACATCACATAGTCGTGGCTCGAGCACAGGAACATGGTCTCGGTGACGTCCTCGTCACGCGTTGCCATCCCCATGATGCCGCGGCCGCCGCGCCGCTGCGTCTTATACACATCCGCTGCCTGCCGCTTGATATAGCCGAAGCGGGTGAGCGTGAGCACGCACTCCTCCACCGGGATCAGATCCTCGATATCCACCTCACCGGACACCGCGGAAATATCCGTGCGGCGTTCGTCGCCGTATTTGTCGCGCATTTTCAGGCATTCATCCTTCACGATCGCGCGGACTTTACTTTCATCCGCAAGAATCGCCTCCAGCTCAGCAATCTTCGCCTGCAGCGCGAGCAGCTCATCCTCGATCTTTTGGCGTTCCAGACCGGCCAGCTGACCGAGACGCATCTTCACGATGGCGTCCGCCTGTACATCGTCAAAGAGGAAGCGTTCCATGAGACGTTCCTTCGCCAGCGGAATGTCCGCGGAATTCCGGATGATGCTGATGACCTCATCAATGAAATCGCAGGCGGTTTTGAGCGCCTCCCAGATATGGGCGCGTTCCTTTGCCTTGCGCAGATCAAACAGCGTGCGGCGCGTGATGACCTCGCACTGGAATTTGATATACTCCACGAGCATGGATTTCAAATCCAGCACGCGCGGCTCGCCGTTCACCAGCGCGAGCATGATCACGCCGAAGGTGGTCTGCATCTGCGTATAGGCAAACAGCTGGTTGAGCACCACCTGCGGATTGGCGTCTTTTTTCAGATCAATGACGATGCGCATACCCTCGCGGCTGGAATGATCCACCACGTCGTGAATCCCCTCGATGCGCTTGTCGTCCACCAGATCAATGATGGATTTTACCAGCGTCAGCTTATTGACCTGATACGGAATTTCGGAAATGACGATGCGGAAACGACCGTTGTGATGCTCCTCGATTTCGGTGCGCGCGCGCACGATGATGCGGCCGCGGCCGGTCGCATACGCCGCGCGGATGCCGGAATGTCCCATGATCACGCCGCCGGTCGGGAAATCCGGCCCTTTGATGTACTCCATGATGTCCATCACGGTCGCATCGGGGTTATCGATGAGCAAACAGATCGCGTCCACGACCTCGCACAGGTTGTGAGGCGGGATGTTGGTCGCCATACCGACCGCGATACCGCTCGAACCGTTGACCAGCAGGTTCGGGAAACGGGAGGGCAGCACGACCGGTTCTTTCAGACGGTCGTCGTAGTTTGTCTGGAAATCGACGGTTTCCTTTTCGATGTCCACGAGCATATCCAGCGACATTTTGCTCATACGCGCCTCGGTATACCGATAGGCGGCGGCGGGATGGCCGTCGATGGAACCGAAGTTGCCGTGGCCGTCCACCAGCGGATACCGCAGCGAAAAATCCTGCGCCATACGCACCATGGCGTCATATACGGACGCGTCGCCGTGCGGATGATACCGGCCCAGCACGGCGCCGACCGTGTCCGCGCACTTACGGTAGGCTTTGTCCGGCGTCAGGTTGTTCTCGTGCATCGTATACAGAATGCGGCGGTGAACGGGTTTGAGTCCGTCCCGCACATCCGGCAGCGCACGCGCCACAATAACCGACATTGAATATTCCAGGAAACTTTTTTTCATTTCCTTTTCCAGATCGACCGGTAGAATCTTTGCCTGTACGGTGGTTTGTTCATCCATTTGTAGTACCATTCCTTTCTTGGGCATTGCGCCGGATTTTTAAGTACGGCGCAAAACCAAAAGCGCAAAACCCTTTTTGCACGCGTTCTCCCATGATAAAAAGTACGGAATTATAACCGGAAAAATTGCCGCAGCCGGTCGCCGTCGGCCACCTGCGCATACGGCACGAACCAATCGCCCGCATAGCTGCTCAGCAGCAGCCCCTTTTTCGCGCCCTGCACGGTGATGCAGGATTTATGCAAAAACGTGGTCGCTCCCTCTTCCGTTACGGACAGCCCGTTGCGCGTAAACGCCAGCTGCAAGTGCTTGGGCCGGGGCAAACAAAGGCTGGCCAGCCACGTAAAGAGCAAAAAGAGCAGCAGACAAACCGAAACGGTCAAGCCGGTATACAGCAGGAAATCGACGTCGATCATAGCCGTGAGCGGGAAAAGCTGCGCAAACGCCATACCCGGCAACAGCAAAAACGGCAAAAACAGCAGCGCCCACCAGATGGCGGCGGACAGCGTCTTGCTGAACCGCGTTCCGGCAGCGGGCGTATATTCCACCGTCAGCTCCACCTCGTCGTCGCCCGTAACGGAGGGGATCGCCATCGGCTCACGCAGCTGCGGATAAAACATCTGCCGCATCCGCCGGCGCGCCGGCTCAATGGCGGCACAGATCGTTTCGCAAAGCTGCCCGGCCTGTTCAGCGGTCACATCCTGCGCACGCCAGCAGATCGTATGGCAGCCGTCGTACAGGATCAGCAAATCGGAGGTCTCGGTGAAAGAGACCGCCGCAGAAAAGTATATCTCCGTGCGTTCGTTTGCGCTTAAAAACACCGCCCGGTCGGCGTATACATCGATACGGCCGGACGCGGTTTTGCCCGTGATCGCGCAGCCGTAAGCGTTCAGCAGCTTCCGGCGCGCATGCCACTGATAAAGCAGGGCGCACAGCACCGTAAACAGCGGGATCAGACCGGAAAAAACCATCATCACGGAATCGGCAAACAGCGATTCCTCTTCGCCGGACAAATAATTCACATTCAGATTCAGCAAAAAGAACAACGCCAAAAACGGCAGGAACAACAGCACCGCCCACGGCGCGCCGGTCTGCTTCATACGCCGGAACTGTTCCAGCGAGAGCGGGCGGCTGATCGTGGACACCACCGGCACGGACGTATCCGGCGCAGCCGGTTCAGCAGCGGCTGGTTCGGGATAACCGGCATAGGACGGCTGTTCCCGTTCCGAAAGCGGCAGCGTATACGGCACCGGCGGCGACTGCGGCACCGGCGGCGACTGCGGCGCGGGCTGCGGAACGCCATAGGGCGCGGAATACGGAGAACCCGGCGTTGTGTAAGGTGCGTTCGGCGGCGTCCATCCGCGCGCAGGGGGCGGGGGCGCCCCATACCCCGGCGCGGTATAGTAGGGGCCGTATCCCGTGCCCGGCGCGGCGCCGGGAGGCGGAGCCGCGTTATACGGCGGAGAATAGGCGCCGCGGGACGAGTAAGCCGGCGACGAATACGGCGGCTGTACAGGCGGGACGGGCGGGACGGGCGGTACCGCCTGTGCGGGCGGTGTATACGCCGTATAGGGGGCGGCCGGCGTTTTCTCCGGAGCCGGAGTGTTCGCCGCCGCATCCTCCCGGGGCGGCAGCCAGGCTTCGTTTTCTGCCGCTTTCTCCGGTACTTCCGCCGGTACCTCCGGAACAGACGGCGTGGTTGGTTCCGATTTTGAAAAATCCATGTCGTTGTTCATCGCTCAGGAGCACGGAGACTGTACCAAAACAGTCTCACCGATGCCCGTGTCCCACCTTTCCTATGCAAAATTTCCGTGCGTCGGTCATGCGGACGTTTTCGGATGGATATGCGCATCCACCACCCGGCGCAGCTGTTCCATATCTTCAATACAGCGTTTCGGCACGCGTATAAAGGAGTTGGTCGTATAAAATTCCACGCAGTCCGGACGCTCAACGGCACGGCGGATGGCGTTCCAGCCGAAGCGGGTATCCTCCCCGTTCGCGGCGCGCAGCACGATGCCCTGCTCGGTCAGGCTCAGCCGCAGCTTCATGCCGTCGTACGGCATCCGCTGCAACGCCATGGCGGCGCGGGAGCGCGCGCTCATCATGTTCAGCAGCAGCAGCACGCCCAGAATACCGAGAAATACCAGAATCCCCACGCCCAAGCCGGACAGCAGCCCGAACATGATGGCGGACAGCAGCGCCAGCCCGCTGTACAGCGGCAGCATCCGGGTATAGCCCCGCAGCGCGGAATCGCTCATCATCTTGGTAAATTCCGCCGGCTGATATTCCAGCGAGATCACCACCAGCTCCTCGGGAGCGGTACGTTCCTCGCTAAAGTCCGGCGGGCTCATGCGGTGGCTTGCACGGGGAACCATGCGGTCCAGCAGCCGCTGGCGCATGATCGGGATGCCGGGCAGCACCACCCGCCGCACCATGTCCGCGTCCGCGCCCGTCATACAGCGCGCGGGCAGCACGATCGCGCGGCTGGAGGAGGACAGCAGGATCATCATATCGCTGGTTTCGATATAGCCGGCATTGTCGGCAAAACGGACGACCGACACGGTTGAACCGTTGTCTTTTTCTATGCGGTCGGGGTATACCCGCACCATACCGAAATAATCGTAGCCGCCCATCAGGCTCTGGTCATATGCCCGCCCGGCGGAACGGCGGATATAGGTGGGGATGCCGAACAGCAGCAGGCTGCCTGTCACGCCGATAAACAGCACCATCAGCAGCATGACCGTATCGACCGTGTTATAGATCACCTTTTCGTACACGATCATGCCCAAGCTGAACAGCAACATGGTCAAAAACAAAAATATCTGTCCCTTGCGGAAGCGCAGCAACCCGCCGTTGCGCGCAATCAGCAGATTAAACTTGATATATTCCTCGCGGTCGAGATCCACCGGAAACGCGTTTTGTTCCTGTTCCGCCGCGGTTTTTTCCATTTCATCGAGATTGGCCATGAATGCGTTCCTTCCTTTCAACGGGAATCCTCAGTGCCTGGCTTGCTGCGCCGTGCGCAGCCGTTGTTCGATGCAGGCGGCTTCTTCTTCGCTGAGCAGCCGTTTGGGCAGCAGCACGCTGCACTCGATTCCCCAGAAAATCGCGAACCAATCGCCCGCCTGCTGCCAATGCGTGACCGCCGCCAGCGGCAGCGTACCCTCGCAGCGCGCGTTTTGGATAAAAACGGATGTGTCGGAGATCCGGTAAACATTGCACATCCGCAGCTCGTCCTTCTCCTCATAATCCCGCGCAGCCGCCGCCTTATCCGCGGCCGGCGCAATCAAGCCATCGTAACACAGCAAAAACACGCCTGCCAGCAGCAAACACAGCGCCGCGCCGGAAGTCAGCCCGATCAGGCTGCCGAAAAACAGCCCGGCAACCGCGGTTACGCAAAGCAGTGCGCCGCAGCCGGTCAGGAGCGGAAGCCGCCGTGCGCGCATTGCCCGGCCGAGAACCGCGGAAAACTGCATATATTCTTCTTTGGTCAAAAGAACGCTGACTGCGATTTCGGATGTCGGATCGCCCATCGAAAAGCCTCCTTCCCTTTGCGCTTTACCAGAACCAGTGCTTCATCAGCCGCCGCTTCCGCGTAAAGCACAGCCGCAGAAATTCGTATACCTGTTCCTGTTCCTCCGCCGGAATACAGCGTTTGGGCAGGATCAGACGGCGTTCGTTATCCTTGATAAAAATAAACAGTGTCGGGGTTTCGATACATTCCGGCAGCAGCGCATACGGATCCGTCAGCGTCAGCGTGGGCGTATGCGTGACCGCGTTGTCCGCGAAAAGCTGAAGCGTCGCGGGCTGCAGAAGCTGCGAAAAGGTCGCATATTGTTCCCGCGCCTGCTTTTTCACACGCGCCGGCTCCACGCGAAAAATCAAGATGAGCAGCAGTACGGCGGTCATACAAAACAAAAACGGGATAAGCAGCGAAAAAAACGTGGCGGAAAACCAGGAAAAAGAGCCCAGCCCAACGAGCAGCAGCAGCATAGCCAGCGCCACTACCAGCGGCAGCGACCGCAGCATCCCGCAGCGGCGCGACACAAACAGCGCGGCCTGCGTATATTCCTCTTCCGTCACCGTGAGCAGCAGCGAAATACGAGGGGCAGCCGTATAAGCCATGAAAAACTCTCCTTTCTCACAAAGCGATCAGCCGATGCGCGTCAGCAAAAAATTCCAATACGCGTCGTCCAGCGCGCGGCGGGGCAGGCAAAACAGCTGCCCGGCGTCAAAGCGAAACAGCAGCATATCCTCGAATTTTTCGGCGCGGCAGCGCTCATAGGCATACACCTCCGCCCCCTCTTGGGCGCCGAAGGACAAGCCCTCCTCCCGCAGCACGACCTGCCGCTGCACAGCCTGCGCGGCTTCGGCGCGCGCGTCGCGGCGCAGCTGCCACCGGGGCAGAAGACAGACGGCGGCGGCAAGCGCAAACGCACAAACGCCGATAAACAAGGACGCTCCCTGTTTTTCCTCGCTGAAAAAAAACGGAACCAGTGCATACACGCCGACAAGCGCCAGCAAAACCGCTTGTACAATGGTTTTGCCGCTGATCTTCATACGGCCGTCTTTCCCCGTCTTATACCGGGAATGTGTGCGCTGAAACGCCAGCAGCAGCTCCTCTTCGGTCAGCGTGAACGGGAACGCGGCGGGAAATTGCAGCTCACTCATACATCCAGCGTCCCCACATATTTGGCGTTTTTCTCGATAAACTCACGGCGCGGCTCCACCTTGTCGCCCATGAGGATGGTAAAGGCTTCGTCCGCGGCGGCGGCGTCCTCCAGCTCCACGCGGAACATCGTGCGGAACGCGGGATCCATCGTGGTTTCCCACAGCTGCTCCGGATCCATTTCACCAAGACCTTTATAGCGCTGGACATCGGCGTTGCCGCCCAGCTCCGCGATGTAGGCGTCGCGTTCCTCATCCGAGAACGCATAGCGCACCTGTTTGCCTTTGGAAACCTTGAACAGCGGCGGCTGCGCGATATACACGTGTCCCTCATCCACGAGAGGACGCATATAGCGGAAGAAGAAGGTCAGCAGCAGCGTGCGGATGTGCGAGCCGTCGACGTCGGCATCCGCCATGATGATGACCTTGCCGTACCGCAGCTTGGAAATATCGAAATCGTCGCCGATCCCGCAGCCCAGCGCGATGACGATCGGAATCAGCTTTTCGTTGCCGTACACTTTATCCAGCCGGGCTTTTTCCACGTTGAGCATCTTGCCCCACAGCGGCAGAATCGCCTGAAAATTCCGGTCACGGCCCTGAATAGCCGAGCCGCCGGCCGAATCTCCCTCGACGATGTACAGCTCGGTGCGCTCGCAGTCGCTCCAGATGCAGTCTGCCAGCTTTTCGGGCATACGGGTGGAGGACAGGCCGCTCTTTTTCCGCGCCAGCTCGCGCGCTTTCTGCGCCGCTTCACGCACCCGCGCGGCATTGATGGATTTTTCGAGGATCGCCTTGGCGACGGCCGGATTTTCCTCCAGGAACGGCGCCAGCTTTTCATTCAGCAGACTGTTGACCAGCGTACCGACGGACGTGTTGCCCAGCTTTGCTTTGGTCTGGCTCTCGAACTGCGCATCCTCGAGCTTGACGCTGATGACTGCGGTCAAGCCTTCGCGCACGTCGTCGCCCTTGAGGTTGGCATCGTTGTCCTTCAGCAGGCTGTGGCGGCGCGCATAGTCGTTGAAAATACGGGTGATCGCGGTTTTAAACGCGTTTTCGTGCGTACCGCCGTCCACCGTGTGCATATTGTTCGCAAACGAGAGGATATTCTCGTTGTAGCTGTCGTTGTACTGGAACGCGACCTCGGCGCTCGCCTTGCCGCTGGGATCGGCAATCGAAATATGCACGACCTCCGGATGCAGCGCCTGATATCCGCGCGTTTTGTTCATGAATTCCACGAAGGAGGAAATACCGCCCTCATAGCAATAGGTCTGGCTGACCACGTTTTCGGGATCGCGCTTATCAGCCAGCTGAATGGACAAGCCGGCGTTGAGGAACGCCTGCTCCCGCAGCCGCTTTTGCAGCACATCAAATTCATATTCGGTCGTATCGGTGAATATTTCCGGATCGGCTTTAAACCGGATAAGCGTGCCGTCGTGATCGGACGAGCCGATGACGGACAGCTCGGTGACCGGCACGCCGCGCTCCATACGCTGGGCATAAATCTTGCCGTCACGGGAAATTTCGACCTCGAGCCATTCGGACAGCGCGTTCACGACCGACGAACCCACGCCGTGCAGACCGCCGGCGACCTTGTAGCCGCCGCCGCCGAATTTACCGCCCGCGTGCAGCACGGTCAGCACCATCGTGACGGTGGGGATGCCCATTTTTTCGTGGATACCGACCGGAATACCGCGGCCGTTATCGCGCACGGTGATGACGTTGCCGGGCAGGATCTCCACTTCGATATGGGTGCAAAAACCGGCAAGCGCTTCGTCGATCGAGTTATCGACGATCTCGTACACCAGATGATGCAATCCCTTCGGGCCGGTGGAGCCGATATACATACCGGGCCGCTTGCGCACCGCCTCCAGTCCTTCCAGCACCTGGATCTGACTTTCATCATAGGCCGTATTCGGCTGAACCACTGTGGTTTCCATGTTCTGCTCCGTACTCATAGCCGTAAATCCTCCGTTTTCCCGTTTTTCTAAAGCAAGCGCTGATTTTATCAGCGGTTTATTTTTCTCACACATTCAAAGTGGCTTTCTAGGGGATATTCGCGATATCGTCGATAAATCCGGCGCGCTTGAGCAGCGTGGAGGAAGAGATCTGCGAAATATAGACGATTTCGGTACCGTCCTCCGCCATGCACACGACGAACGATTTCGGCAGCTCCGTCGATACGGTCTGCACCCGTCCGCCTTTTTCCGCATCCGCCAGAAACTGGCGCGAGTGTTTGGAAATGGTCGCGGTCTCCATATCGAAGATCCCCACTACATCCCGCAGCAGTACGACCGTATCCTGTCCCAGATGCAAATACATGTCTCTCGTCCTTTCGCCGCCGTTCCATCCTGCAAAAGAGAAACGCCTTACTTTTACTCTGCAAAAGATGAGCCGTCGTGGTCGTTTTCGGCCGCCACCGCGCCGCTCTGTATATGAAACGTCCTCCCGCCGGCCAGCCGCAGCACAGCCGACGGTTCACAGCAGGTGATGAACACCTGCCAGCCGTGGATATGATTGAGAATGTAATCCTGCCGCGATACGTCCAGCTCGCTCATCACATCGTCCAGCAGCGCGACCGGCTGTTCGCCTGTCACCTCGCGCAAAACGGACGCTTCCGCCAGCTTGAGCGCCAGCACCGCCGAGCGCTGCTGCCCCTGCGAACCGAAGCTGCGGGCAGGCAAGCCGCCGATCGTGACCTCCAGATCGTCGCGGTGAGGGCCGGTCAGCGTACAGCCCGCGGCCAATTCCTCTTTCCGGCGGGCTTTGAGCATCTCGCGCAGCTGCAAAACCAAGGTTTCACGGTCGGCCGTCATGCCGTCGGCCGCAAAGCGGTAAGCGATCTCCAGCTGCTCGCGTCCGCCGGACAAGCCGTCGTAAACGGAGCAGGCGATGGGCTGCAGCCGTGCGATATAGGCGTTGCGGGCCAAAATGACCCGCGCGCCCAGCTGCGCCAGCTTTTCATCGAAGATTTCCAGCAGCTCCATGCAATCCGGCCGGAACCGCGCGTCCTTCAGCAGCGCGTTCCGCTGCGTGAGTGCCCGGTTATATTCCGCCAGCGTGTGTACATAGCCGGGGCGAAGCTGGCAATACGCCGCGTCGAGAAAACGGCGGCGGCCTTCCGGCCCGTCTTTGACCAGCGCGAGATGCGCGGGCGAAAACACCACGGCGCAGAACACCCCGGCCAGCTGTGCCGCCGAAGCCTGCGACACGCCGTTCAAAACGGCCGCACGGCGTTTTTCAACGGTGATTTCCGCTTCCTGCCGGCGGTCGGCGGCGGTGAATTCCAGCGACAGACGCGCCTTTTCGCCGCCGATACGCACAAGCTCGCTGTCCCGCGCGCCGCGAAAGCTGCGTCCGCCGGTAAACAGCCAAATCGCCTCCAGCAGATTGGTTTTGCCCTGCGCGTTGTCGCCGTACAAAATATTGACACCGGGAACCGGCTGTAAGCGGCCGGATTCCAGATTGCGAAAGCCTTCCCAGGATAAGCTGTCGATCTGCATATGCGACCGCCTTACGCCGTGATCACGCGGAACGTGCGGTCATCCTCCCGCAGCTGCGCGGTATCGCCCGGCACGAGTTTTTTTCCGCGCTGTTCACAAGCCGCGCCGTTTACCAGCACATGGCCGGTCTGGATGAGAAATTTTGCCTGTCCGCCGGATTCCACCGCGCCGGCGAGCTTGAGCAGCGCGTCCAGCCGGATAAACGGCGTAATGATGGCGATATCTACGGTTTTCATCGTTTTAACCTCACAGGCAGAATCAAAAACAAGAACGATTCTCCTTCGGGCGGCAGCACCTTCATGGGAGAAAACGGGCCGTTCAGCTCGATGCGCACTTCGTCGGTCTCCGTATTTTTCAGGGCGTCCAGCAAAAAGCGGCTGTTAAAGCCCATTTCGCTTTCATCCCCGTCAATAACGGCCGGGATCTGGTCGCTGGCGCTGCCCAGCGGCGTCGTACAGGAAACGCCGATATGGTTATCGCGGAAATTACAGACCAGCGGCACCTTCACACGGTCGTTGATGACCAGCGACGCGCGGTCTACCGCGTCGATCAAATCGCGGGTGCGCACGCGCACGGTCGTAGCAACCTGCTGCGGGATCGCTTTTTGATAGGCAAGAAATTCGCCGTCCAGCAAGCGGGAAATCACCGCATAACCGCTGATTTCCATCACGATATGCCGGCGGCCGACCGCCAGCGAAACCGGCGTATCCTCGTCGCTGAGCAGCTTGAGCACTTCGTTGAGAGTTTTACCGGGCACGACGAATTGCAGAGTTTCGCTGCTTGTTACCGTTTCGCAGCGCAGCGCGAGCCGGGAACCGTCCACCGAAACCAGCCGCAGCGTCCCCTGCTCCAGCTCGAACAGCGTACCGGTGTGAACCGGTCGTGCCGCATCCACCTGTGCGACCGAGAAAAGCGTTTGGCGGATCATGCTGCGCAGGGTATCCTGCGGCAGCAAAAAGCTCACGCCGTCGTTAATGGAGGGGATCTCGGGATATTCCTCCGCCGATAAGCCCATGATCGTAAATTCGGCGACGCCGCTGTGGATAACCGTGTTCAGCTTGGCGTCGGTTGCAATGGAAACCTCGTCGCCGGGCAGTTTGCGCACGATTTCGCTGAACAGCTTGGCGGTGAGCACGATCTCACCGGCTTCGCGGACGTCCGCCGTGATGGTAGTGGTCACGCCCAGATCCAGATCATAGCCGGCGAGAAAAAGCGCCGAACCGGACGCGCGCAGCAGGATGCCCTCCAGCGCGGGGATGGTGGATTTGGTGGAAACGGCGCGCTGTACGTTGCTTACCGCTTCAATCAGCGACTGTCGATCGCAGACGATGTTCATAGAATCGAAATCCTTTCCGTAAAAAATTTTCCGGCCGGTCGGTTCTGGAAAAGCCGGAACCGGCATACAATAAAACAGAGAAACTCGCGGCTTGCCGCGCGGGGGCTGAAAAGGAGAAAAACGCAGAATAAATAAAAAGACTATCGTTCTGTTTTCGCCGTAGTAGTAGGAGTGGTGGAAAATAGGGAAAACTGTCTTTTTCGTTGCGGCTGCGGGCTTTTTGCGCCTTTTTGCCTGTGGAATCTTCGTGACAAACGTGGGAAGAAAAAGAGAGCTGTCGAAAGCTGTCCACCGCGGGGTATAAAGATGTGTGTGGAAAGTGGAAAACCTGGTGGGAAAGCCGCCGGGTTTTTCGTGCTGCCCGCCGCTCTCTTTTTGCGCGTCTCCACAGGAGGCGGTGGAAATGTGAGGGGATTGCGGTGAATACCCGGTGGAGAGGCCGTGGAAGAACGGTGAAAAGTCCGATTCTCCGCGGCGCCGTGCCGCGCTTTGCCGCCTATGTGGAAAGTTTGGCTGGGTGGTTCCGGCTTTAAACAAACGCGCCTCTTTTATACATATATATAAGCGCACAAAAACCGGGAAAGCGGTTTTTTTCGGCAAGAAACCGCTTATTTTTCGCTGATATTCTTGATGATATCGTTGACCATGCCTTTGAAAGAGGAATCCTTGGCCATGCGCGCCTCCACTTTCTGGAGAGCGTAAACGATGGTGGAATGGTCGCGGGTACCGAATTCCTGCCCGATGGATTTCATGGGCAACGCGGTGATGCTGCGCACGACATAGGCGGCGACCTGCCGCGCCTGTGAAATGGGGGCGGAGCGTTTATTGGAGCGTATGTCCTCCGGCGTGACGTTCATCGTGCGGGCCACTTCGTTGATGATGCGCTCCACGGTGATCGGCACCGGCTGGTTGTCGTTGCGTATGTCGCGGATGGCGTTTTGCGCCGCGAGCAGCGAGGGCTGCTCCCCTGCAAGCAGATATTGCGCGCGCATCCGTTTGACTGCGCCCTCCAGCTGCCGCACGTTGCTTTTGAGCTGGTTGGCGATGTATTCGGCGATATCGTCGCTGATGTTGATGTCCAGCAGCTGCGCCTTGCGCTTGATGATGGCGATGCGCGTTTCCAGATCCGGCGGCTGAATATCGGCGAGTAGACCCATTTCAAAGCGGGTGCGCAGCCTTTCCTCCAGCGTGGCGATCTCGCGCGGCGGCCGGTCGGAGGTGAGGACGATCTGCTTGTTTGCCTGATGCAGCGCGTCGAAGGTATGGAAGAATTCCTCCTGCGTGCTGACCTTGCCGGCGATAAACTGGATATCGTCCACGAGCAGCACGTCCACCTGCCGGTATTTGTCGCGGAATTCCGCATTGCGGCCGGTTTTGAGCGCTTCAATCAATTCGTTGGTGATGTATTCGCCCTTGGTGTAAATGATTTTTACATCCGGGGTGTTCTTTTTGATCTCGTTGCAGATCGCGTACAGCAGGTGGGTTTTGCCCAGCCCGGAGCCGCCGTAGATGAACAGCGGGTTGTAGTAACCGGCGGGCTTGCTGGCGACAGCCTGCGAAGCGGCGTGCGCGAATTTATTGGACGAGCCGACGATGAAATTCTCAAACGAATACTCGTAGTCGGAGCTTTTCTGGCCGAACAGATTGCCGTCCTCCAGCGGGCTTTCGGGTTTGTCGGAGTCCGCGGAGGAGGCGTCCTCGCCGGACAGGATTTTCAGTCCGAGCGGGATGCCCAGCACTTTTTCAAACGCTTCGAGCAGCTTGGGCGCATAGTGCTCGCTGATGATCTTGCGCTGAAAATTGGTATGGACGAATACCACGACCTCGCCGTCTTCGATGGAACGCGGTTCGATGCAGGTGATCCACACGTTGTAAGCGACTTCGCTGATGTCGTCGAGATTGTGAAGGTAGTCGAGGATGCCCGACCAGACTTCCTTGATGGTTTCCATGTTCTCCAAAACTCCTTAACACCCTGCGGGAGCGACCCGTCCGGGAAAATAAAGCGCAAACCTGTCCGGATTGCGGACAGAGGTATAGACATACAGTTTATTTTAGCATACATTTTTCCCCTTTTCAATGATTTTTGCCGACTTTTCCACACCGCGGCGTTGTTTTCACACGCCGAAAACAAAACCACAACATATAGAGAATTTTCCACAGACAGACACAACGCTGTTGAAAAAAATCACGAACTTCTAAAAAAATAACAAAAATACGGCTTGACTTTTCCCGCTTAACTGGTTTATAATATAAAATCGCAAGGTTGCAGCCTGTAACGGGTTGTCCGAAAGGAGGAAGTCACATGCTTCGTACGTATCAGCCGAAGAAGCGGCACCGCAAAATGGAACATGGTTTCCGTAAAAGAATGGCTACTGCCAATGGCCGCAAGGTCCTGGCTCGCAGAAGAGCAAAGGGAAGAAATCGCCTCACCTATTAAAGAAGGGCCACCATTGTGTGGCTTTTTTTTGTTAAAAGGCGTTTTCTTCCCCGCTTTTGTGCGGGAACGGCTTGTTTTTTTAAAAAAAGGACAA
>CATWUX010000019.1 GCA_958354085.1 uncultured Oscillospiraceae bacterium
CTCCGCTTCCGAAAGCTCCCAAACGCAGGATACCACCCAAACAACACAGGCGGCCGTCTCTTCGTCTGCCGCCCCGATTACTACCTCCCTGCAAACCAAACCGGGTAATGCCGAGCCGGCGCCCTCTTCCTACAGGTGGCTGTTCTGGTGCATCCCGCTCGTCCTTCTTCTGGCGGCGGGCGCAGTCGGTATCGTGCTCCTGAAAAAAGGCAAAGGCTCCTCTTCATAAAAAATTTCCAGACAAAGCGGAAAGGAGGAAGTGTACCCAAACAAACGGCTATTCTTAGTTTGTACCCAATTTATTAAAAGGAGGAACAATTGGCATGAAAAGTTTGCACAAACAATTGGGCGTTCTTCTCCTCGTCGTGGCCTTACTGCTGAGTACCGCCACGCCGCTCATCACGCTGGCGGGAGATGAAGCCCCCGTCTATGGGAAAGACGCTTTCGGCGCCATGGCGGTTTTGGATCCCTTCGACGATACCAGTAAGCTGCTCAGCGTGTCGGATCCGGACAATTTGGTATGCCAATACGGCGTTGTGGGCCTGAAGTCATGGGGAGATGGCAAGGGCAATGAGCTGGCGTGGCGGCTGCCGAACGACGCAACCCGCATCGCCATGCAGGCGCTTTACTACAAATCACAGGTGGACATGACCAGCGATTGGCTGCCGACGGCGGCGAATCTGCCGGTGTTCCAGGTCAGCGCCGACAACAAGACCTGGACGGATTTGACAATTGCCAAGACCGAGATCTACGGACCGGATCCGAACATCTATCAGATCCGTTACATCCACTGGATCGATACCGTACCGGAAAACGCAAAATACCTGAAAATGACCATCCCCAACACCTGCACAGGGCAATCCAGCTATGAGGAGCTGCGTATAAAGCCGAAAGCAACGGAACCCGAGGAAACCTATGAGAACGCGGACAATCTGGCTCGCTTTGACGCGCTGACCGTAGTGGATCCTTTTGCCGATGTGAGCCGTTTCGCCAGCGTGCTGTACAAAAACGGCTATACCGTGCGCAAGGGACTGGCGGAGGATACCCGTTTCCGTAAAAACGATGACACGTTCTCCTTCGCCGCCTCCACCTATACGCTGCAAAACGAGCTGACGTGGAAATTTGCCGGTGCTTTGCAGCCCGTGCTGGCCGTGTATTATCCGAAAACGCTGTTGGATGAACAAGGCAACGTTCCGGCCGAGCTGGCGCCCGTATTTTATGTCAGCAGCGACCGCTATAACTGGACCAAGCTGGATACGGTGGAAACAGTGGAACTGGGTTCCTACACCGGTCAGAAACTGATCAGCTTCTGGGGAGCCGATACACCGGTGGGAACGACCTATCTCAAGGTTGCCTACAAAACCGGCGAGGCGGTGGCTTTCTCCGAGCTGCGCAGCAAAGGAACGGCCGATCACACCGCCACCTATGCGGAAGTGTTTTATGATCCGATGGATACCTCGATTCGTCCTGCTGCCAAGTGCGACGTGATCTTTTTTAACGACGTTTGGGGTCTGTTTTCGGCCGGACAGGGCGAAATGAAGGACTTCCGCCGTGATGACACCAACATGGGCGTTTTGCGCACCTATTGGCCGGAGGATGCCAAAAAAGAGCTGTGGGTGGATTATAAAGTACCGCAGAACTCCCGTGTGACGATCGAGACCTATCTGCAGAACATCGTGTGGAAACGCAATGAGAACGGCGTGATCATGGCCGGTACACTGGCGGATGAAATCGCCGATTACGGCACCTTTAAGGTGTATACCTCCGCCGACGGCAAAAACTGGACACCGGCGGGCGCGACCATGGCGGTTTATCCCGGTTTCAGCTGTAAGGACGGCTCCTGGATCAACCGTGACTTTGACAAGGTCGTTTACGGCATCGACAAAATGCCGGAAGGCCACACCATGGTACGCATTTGCCTGCCCAACTATTTGAGCGCCGAGACAATCAACGGCACCCGCATCAAAAAGGATCCCGAAAATCCGGACACAACCTATGACTGGATCTGGATCCCCTCCATCAAATCCATCAAAGCCGAACTGCCGGTTTCCGGTCTGGACGCGGCGCAGGCTGTCGACGAAGGCGCGTTGGTGGATATTCCCGTGCTGGATGACTGCGGCGATCTGAGTCTGGTGGAACCGACCTCGTATGAAAATATCCGGGTACAGCTGCCCAACGGCGTATCCGTGGGACAAACGGATCCCGGCGACGCGGCGTTTGTACGCCTGCACGGCGATCTGCAGACCGGCCTGAGCTGGACGATCGGTTCCCGTTCCAAGGTAGCTGTCATTGCCTATCAGCACAGCTCCACCCTGAGCGACGGAAAAGTGAAGGCGGACAGCATGCTCACCCTCCTGACCGGCCAAAACCGGTTCGAGCTGGAAAAAGCCAACGCGGAAGTGAAGGTTCTCGGCCGCGTCGGCAGCAGCGAGTATTACAAGGTCGCCTATGTGCTTGAGGAGACCCGCGCCTATGATACGCTGCTGCGGGTGATCTTCCCGAAAACAGCCAACGGTACGGACATCGCCGTCACGACGGTGCGCGCTACCGCGGGCGTGAAGGAAGACAATCCGGATTGGAAAGTCACTTTCCATGACACCTGCTCTGACGACACCTATGTGGAAAGCTTTGAAGGCGGCGTGCAGTTCGTATATGACGAGGTTGTGCGCGACGGCGTGTACGGCAACGACGGCGCCGTTCTTCCGGACGGCGATCTGGAGCGCGTATTCCCGACGGCTGCCCGCCTAGACAACGCCATCGTCTGGAAGGTCAAACCCGGCTCCCGCGTTATTTTCAAAGCCGGCTATATGACCCATATGTGGGGACGCGATCAATACGGCAATCCGGATTACACCGCTCTGGCGGCCGACCGTGCCGCAGCCGGCGATGAGTTCATGCCCAAGCTCTATACCTCCATCGACAATATCGTGTGGGATGAAATTACCGACTATTCGTTTGAATTTGTTCCTGCATACTACATTGATGAGGTAAGCGGACTGTCCGAGCATCGCTTCGATTTCGGCTACTTCTACATCGACAGCGTACCGGCCGACGCGGAGTATGTGATCTTTGAATTCCCCGGTCAGTATCGCAACAACTGGGAAATCAAGCTCCATGATGTGCTCGCGGAGGAACCGACCGTCCTGCCGGAGAAGCCGGATGACGACGGCCCCGACACCGGCCTGACCTTCCCGTGGCTGCCGTTGGCCGCCGCCGCTGCTTCGGCTCCGGTGCTGCTGCTGGTGCGCCGCCACAAGCGTAAATAACCAACCTATAAACAGACTCTCGCCGGGGACGGCCAACGGCTGCCCCGGCGAGAATACAGGTTTGCGGAGAGGAGCAGGCGTGTGCTGCTCTTTTCCGCAGGACTGTTCATCCTGTTATGGCGGAAAGGAGAAAATCTATGCCGGATACGGTCTTTCGCGAACACAATACGCAAGTGCGGCAAGTCTGGGATCGTTTTTATGCGGGCAGCCCCTGCCGTATCCCCATGATCGTGGGAGTCAATCCGCGTTATTGGCTGCTGGATCCCCGGCGCAACACCACGGGCGTCACCTTTGCGGACTATTTCAACGATCCGGAGGTTATGCTCCGGGTACAGCTGGTGTTTCAGGAGATTATGCGCTTCGAGCTTTGGGCGGATCACGAGATGGGATTCCCGGAGAACGGCTGGAACGTCACCGTGGAATTTCAGAATGTATACGAAAACGCGTGGCTGGGCGCGCCCATCGTGTTTCGTGAAGGGAATTGTCCGGCCTGCCAGCCGATGCTGGAGGATGACAATAAGCATCAGCTGTTCGAGCGCGGAATTCCGGATCCTTTTTCCGGCATACTGGGCAAAATGCGCGAGTATACGGAGCGGTTTGAGGAAAAACGGGCACAGGGCTTTTGCTATAAAGGTTTTCCGCTGGCGCCGGTCACACCGTCCGCGCTGTATTCGGACGGCCCCTTCACGCTCGCCTGTGAGCTGCGGGGCGCAGACCGCTTTTGCATTGATCTGTTTGAAGATCCGGATTACGCACATCAGCTGCTGTCCTACACCACGCAGTCGATCATCGAACGCTTGCGGGCGTGGCGGCAGTATCTGGGGCAGCCGGTGCGGCAGCCCGCTCTGGCGTTTGCGGACGACAGCATCGCGCTGCTGTCCGCCGCCACCTATGAGGAATGGGTGCTGCCGTATCACCGCCGGCTTGTGGAGGCGCTGGCTTGCCCGGACGGACATCATGCGATGCATCTGTGCGGAAACGCTTCCCATTTGTTCCCGATATTAGCGGAAAAGCTCCATGTACGCTCTTTCGACACGGGGTATCCGATCGATCATCGGCGTATAGCTCTGGAGCTTGGCCCGGACATTCAGATTCAGGGCGGCCCCAATACCGCTCTCCTGTTGTCCGGAAACCGTGAAGAAGTGACGGAAGAGACCACGCGCATCCTGCGCAGCGTCAAAGACGTGACAAAGCGGTTTGTTCTGCGGGACGCGAACAACGTGGCCCCCGGCACACCGCCCGAAAATATCCGCGCCATGTATGAGGCGGTGAAGAAAGAGGGGGTATACTGAACGCTGAAAAACAACTGTCGCACCCACATTTTCACGAACATATACAGAAAGGAAGAATCGATTATGAAACGTATCGGTATTGGTCTGTTGGCAGCCATTCTTTGCTTGTCTTTTGTTGCCTGCGGCCAAAAGCCCGCTGAGGAAACCCCGGAGAGCGGGACCACCACCACAACCAGCAGCAGCGCCTCTTCAACAGACGCTTTGGATCCAACGGGCAGCAGCGAATCGACCACGGCAGGCGAGGTCAGTTCCGACGCAACGACTGCCAGCCAGTCCTCAAGCGGAGGCGTGACAAGCGCTCCGGTCGTTCACGCCACCCTGCCGAATATCAACATTAAAGGCAAAACCGTCGAGCTTCTTACGCATGACAGCCCGGAGAGCGAGGAATCACAAGCGATGATTGCCCGCTTTAAAGAAGCCTATGGGGCAACGCTGAAGATGACGACCGTCGAATGGACGGATATGCAGACCATGCTCAACTCCCGCGTCATGGCGGAAAATCCGCCCGACGTCGTAGTCGTACGCAACGCGGATATGTATACCTATCAGTTGAGCGGGATCCTCAAGGACATCAGCGGTTTAATCGACTATAATACGCCGCTCTGGAAGGATATCAAAGCGCGCAACGATGACCTCAAGCTGACCGACAAGCAATACGTTGCGGTGATCCAGCAGTGGGTCGGCTGGTATGTCTGGTACAACAAATCCATTATGCTGGACAACGGTATCATGGATACGCCGGATAAGCTGTACGAGCAGGGGAAATGGACGGTTTCCGCTATGCGGGAGCTGGCCAAGGAGCTGACCATACGGGACGGCGAGCAGATCACCCAATACGGTCTCGGCTCGAACTATGATACGCTGGCCAACTGCCTGATGGCGGCCCGCGGTACCGGAACGGTCAAACGCAACGGTTCCACTTTTTCCAGCAATATCAACGATTCGGCGCTGGCGGATGCCTATAACCTTCTGTATGATCTGTATGCCGCCGATAAATGCATGGCGCCGATCGATCAGCATAACAACATGTTTGCCAAAGGACGCTGCGCGATGTTGGTGGACGGCAGCTGGCTGCCGGATCAGCGTTCGATCAAAGCGCTGAAGACAAAGGGCTCTATCGGGCTGGTGCCTTTCCCGAAGTGGGACGGCGAGCCGGAGCGGCAGATGGGCGAATACACCTGCACCGGTATTCCGCGCAACGTCAAGAGTACCGATCCCGGCATGGCGTTTATCCATTTCCAGCGCTATATGGCGATCGATCAGGATCAGCTGAACAAGAACCGCGAACAGGTCAAATCCACCCGTGCCATGACCGATAAGGAATTGGACTATATGAATCAGGCCACGAACTATGCCGTTTTGGGCTCCGGTCTGGGTATCCCCAACTCCCCGCAGTACTCGATGTCCATGATGGTGGCCTATGGAAACGCGTGGTCGCTGGCAGTGGAAAAATACGGCCCCGATCTGCAAAAATGCATTGATGAACTCAACGCGATGGCCAAAGGATAGTATCAAACAGAAAGGCGTAAAACTACATGAAAAAAATATTGCTGCTGCCCATCGACGAGCGCCCCTGCAACTACCTTTTTCCGCAAATGCTCGTACGGGATACGGAATACGAGGTGGTTTGTCCGCCTTATGAAATCATGCCGCATCAGAAGCAAGCAGGGGACTGCGTCCGGCTCTTGGCCTTTCTGGAACAGCACATGGCGACGTCAACGGCTGTCCTTCTTTCTCTGAACACCCTGCTGTACGGCGGTCTGGTTCCCTCGCGCGTCCATTCCGACAGCGTGGAGACCGTCGCCGCACGGCTGGAGAGCTTTCGGCAATTGCGCAGACGGTATCCGCAGGTCAAGGTCTATGCCTACACGCTGATCATGCGCTGCAACCGCGGAAACAACGACGAGGAGGAGCCGGACTACTGGCTGACCTGGGGTTCCCGGATTTTCCGCACCGGCTATTTGCAGGATAAAAAAGAGCAGGTCGGTCTGGATGCGGCCGAAAGCGCCGAGCTTGACCAATTGCAGGCGGAAGTGCCGGCCGAGCTGCTGCGGGACTATCTGGATCGCCGGAAGGTCAACCACACGGTCAATCTGTTATGCTTGGACGCCATGCGCGACGGGTTGTTCGACTTTTTGGCGATCCCGCAGGACGACGCGGCGGAATATGGGTTTATGTGCGTCGAGCAGCGGGAGATCCGGCGGCGTATCGCCGAAAACCATATCGGTACCCGGTGTTATCTGTACCCCGGCGCCGATGAAGCCGGCTCGACAATGCTGGCGCGGGCAATCAATGAGGATATGGGTGCGCATCCCCGCGTTTATGTGCGCTTTAACAGCTGTGCGGCGCCGCATGTGCAGCCGCTTTATGAGGATCGCTATATCGGCGAATCGGTTAAATATATGGTGCTCGCGGCCGGCGGTCTGCCGGTTTACGCGCTGGCGGATGCGGATATGGTGCTGCTGATCAACTGTCCCGCCGATGCGATGGATTACGCGATTCTCCCCAACCGCAACTACGGCGTCAACCGGACGCTGGTAGACTTGGTAGAATATGCCGCTTTTTGCGTAGAGCAGGGCGTGCCGGTGACAATCGGCGACTGTGCCACCACCAACGCCGGCGACGGCGAGCTGTTGGATCTTCTGCGTCAAAAAGGGCTTCCGTTCCGGCTTGCCGGTTATGCCGGATGGAACACTTCCGACAATACACTCGGTACCGCCGTTCCCATGGGCATGCTGTACCGCCTGTTCGGCGACCGTCCGGCGCATCGGGACTTTCTCGCGCTGCGTTATGTGGAGGACGTCGGCTACGACGCGATTGTCCGCCGGCAGGTAACCAATGCCTATGCCCCGCCGGCGGGCGGCCGCAGCGGCCATATTCCGCGCAGAGGCGTCGGCACTGATTTCGTCAAACAGCATTTACAGGCGTTTGCCGACGAGCTGATGGCGGATCAGGGCGGCCATATCGCGGTCGAGGATTGCTGGTTCCCCTGGGAGCGTACATTCGAGTTGGGCTTGACCGTCCGTTTTGAAGAAAAACCGTGATCCGGGAAAGGATGTGAGCGGGATCATGAGACAAGGAAAAGCAAAAAGCCGCCGTCCGGTTTCCCGGCTTTATCAGGGCGCTTTATGGACGGCGGCGATCCTGCTGCTGATCGGCAGCTTTCCGGCGATCCCGGCAAGCGCTGCGGAAACGGAGACGGCGGCCGCCGGCCCGGCTTCCGGCTATGCTGCGTATTTGAAAACACAGGCGTCGGCCGCCCGTCCCGAACGGGAGATCGCGCTCTCGGCCGGGGAGCTGTATGCCGCGCGCACCGAAAGCAGCGGAACGGTTGCTTATGAGGATGACTGCTCCGGGCGTCCGGCGGTGATTTTTGAAGCCGGATCCGCGCTGACCTTTTCGTTGACGGCCGAAGAAGCGGGGCTTTATCAGCTGGAGCTGGCCTATTTCCCGTTGGACAGCACGATCCGCGATATTGAATGCGGCCTGCTTTTAGACGGGACGGCACCGTTTCAACAGGCCGGCAGCCTTACGCTCCCCAAACTGTATGCCGCGGCGGCTGTGACACAGGACAACCGCGGCAATGATATTCGTCCCTCCACCGCGATGCAGCCGGAGTGGATGACCCACACGGTCGCGGATTCCACCGGTATGTACGGCGCCCTGCTGTTTCCGCTGAAAGCCGGACAAAACACCGTGACGCTGCAGATACCGGCCGCGCGGGTTGCCGTCGGCGCCTTGCGGCTGTATAACACGGCGGAGCCGCCGACCTATGCCGCCTACCGGCAGCAGCACGCAGAGGAAACCGCAAACGGTTTCAGCCGCCTGATAGAAGCCGAGGAGGTATGGCGGCGTTCCAGCTCGGTCATCAGCCTGAATATGGATCGCAGCGGGCCGGAGGTGTCTCCCTGCGATCCGACACGGCTTAAGCTGAACACGCTGGGCGGCAGCGGCTGGGCGCAGCCGGGGCAATACGCCGTTTGGAAAATCACGGTTCCGCAGAGCGGCTGGTATCGGGTCGCGATACGCTATCGACAGAACAGCGCCCGCGGCCGAAAAGTCTACCGCAGCTTGTCCGTCAACGGCACGATTCCTTTTCAGGAGGCGGCCGCGTTATCCTTTTCGTTCAGCGATTCGTGGCAAAGCACGTGGCTGGGCGGCGAGAATACATATGAGCTTTATTTGAATGCCGGGGAAAACGAGCTGAAGCTGGAGACCTGCCTCGGGCCATATGCCCAGGTAATCGCCAACGCCGATGAGACCGCCCGGGAGCTGGGCAGTCTGTATCGCGAAATCGTGATGGTGACTGGGCAGAATCCGGATGCCAACCGCGACTATATGCTGGCGCAGGAGATCCCGGATCTTCCCGACCGGCTGGAGCAGCTGGAGGCGGCGCTGCACGCGATCGAAGCGCAGCTTCTGGCGATCGACGAGCGCAGCCTGACAGATGACGCCGCCACCGTGCGCACGCTTTACGTCCAGCTGGCGGCGTTTTTAAAGGACACCGAAACCATCCCGCTGCGCTTGAGCACCTTCCAAACCAACATCAGTTCTTTCAGCGATTTTGTCGCGGGCTTAAAAAAGCAGCCGTTGGAGCTGGACGCGTTTTCCGTCTCCTCGCCGGACACCGGCAGTGTGCTGGAGTCCCCCGGTTGGACGGAAAAGCTCCGCTATGCGGTGCAGGCGTTTTTGGGCTCCTTTGTCAGCGACTATGCCAGCATCGGCAATGTGGCGGAGGACAGTGATTCCGTGGAGCTGTGGGTCAACAGCAGCGGTTCCATCGGACGGGATCAGGCCCAGATACTCAAGCAGGTGATTGACAGCCAATTTACGCCCAAGACCGGCATTGCCGTTAATCTGAAGCTGGTACAGCAGGCGCTTGCTCCGGCGATTTTTTCCGGAAGCGGCCCTGATGTGGCGCTGTATATCGGCACCGGAGATCCGGTCAATCTGGCCGCCCGCGGCGGCCTGCAGGAGCTGAGCTGCATGGACGGCTTTGCGGAATTCGCCGCCGGCTTCAGCAAAGATGCCTTTTTGCCCCATACCTATAACGGCGGTGTGTACGCCGTACCATTTACGGAGGATTTCCCGGTGCTGTTTTGGCGTACCGATATTTTTGCGGAATTGGGTATTCAGCCGCCGGCCACCTGGGAGGAATTTTATGAGGTCCTGTCGGTGATCCAGAAGAACAACATGACCGTGGGTATCCCGAACGTGCAGGGCAGCCAGATGAGCACCAACAACACCATCTTCGCCATGTTCCTCTACCAGCGGGGCGGTCAGTATTACACGGACGCTCTGGATGCGACCGCTTTTGACAGCGAGGAAGCGCTAGCCGCCTTCCGGCAATGGACCGATCTGTATAAAAATTACAGCTTACCGGTGCAGTACAGCTTCTATCAGCGCTTTCGGATGGGCGATATGCCCATGGGGATCGAAAATTTCACCACGGCGACGCTCCTGCAGGTGGCCGCGCCGGAAATCGACGGCCTTTGGGAGATGGCTCCGCTTCCCGGCATTGCCGATGAGAACGGACAGATCCGCAACACCGCCATCGCCGGCGGTATGTGCAGCATTATGCTGAAAAGCGCCGCCGACAAAGACGCATCCTGGCAGGTGATCAAGTGGCTGTCCGGCGCCGAGGCGCAGACGGCCATCGGCATCGAGCTGGAAACCGTATTGGGGCCATCGGGCCGTTTTACACCGGCCAGTCACGAAGCTTTTGAAAATCTGCCCTGGTCGCAGTCCCAATCTGCCGTCATTCAGCAGCAATGGGACAACGTGGCCTTTTTGCCGCAGGTACCGGGCGGGTATTATGTAGACCGCAATCTGACCAACGCGTTCCGACGCACGGTGTTTTACAGCCGCAACTATCGGGAAGCGCTGCTGGAATATAACCGGGAGATCAATCTCGAGATCACGCGTAAGCGGCGGGAATTCGGGTTGAGCTGAAGGGGAAGTCTGTCAAAGGAGATTAAGGCGTATGCGCAAAGAAAACAAGCCGGCCCGGCTGTTTAGCCGCACCTTTTGGAAAGAGTGTGTACAGGATAGGGATAAATACGCCATGATTCTGCCCTTTTTCATCCTGTACGGTCTGTTCACGCTCGCACCGATCGTCTGCTCCATCGTGTTGAGCCTGACGGATTTCAATATGCTGTCCACCCCGCATTTTGTGTGGCTGGACAATTACCGCAAGCTGCTTTTGGAGGACAGCGTATTTCCCACCGTGGTGAAAAACACCTTGCTGTTTGCGGTTGTGACGGGCCCGTTAAGCTACTTTTTGTGTTTGATCGTGGCGTGGCTGGTCAATGAGCTCTCCCCGATTCCGCGGGCGTGTATGACCTTTCTGTTTTATGCGCCGAACATCGCCGGCAACCTGTATGTGGTCTGGAGTATGATCTTCAGCGGCGATATGTACGGGTGGGCAAACGGTTTCCTGATGAACATGGGGCTGATAGATGAACCGGTGCAATGGTTGTCGGATCCCGGCACGAATCTGACGGTGATCATGCTCGTCCAGCTATGGATGAGCATGGGCGCGGGCTTCCTGACCTTTATCGCCGGCTTACAGGGCGTCAACCGTTCGCTGTATGAGGCTGCGGCCCTCGACGGTATCCGGAACCGCTGGCAGGAATTTATCTATGTCACGATTCCCTCTATGGGGCCCCAGCTGCTCTTCGGCGCCGTTATGCAGATCAGCGCCTCTTTTTCGGCCGGCCGTATCTGCATCGAATTGGCCGGCAACCCCAGCACCGACTATTCCGCCAGCACCATGATCACCCACATCATCGACTACGGCACGCAGCGCTATGAGATGGGCTATGCCTCCGCCATTGCCACTGTATTGTTTGCCGCGATGCTTGTGTGCAACCAGTTGATCCGTCGGATTCTGCGGAATTATACACAAGCCTAGTATTGACAGGGTGACAAAGCCGGGAGGTCATGTGCATGAAAAACGGTACGCGCAACAAACTGAGCCGCTCCGGGATCGGAAATATGGTCGTCTTTCTGATCCTGGCGATCATGGGCGTTTTTACGGCGATCCCTTTCTTGTTTTCCATCGTGCAATCGCTCAAGCCCATGGATGAGCTGTTCGTCTATCCGCCGCGTTTGACGGTATCCCGTCCGACGCTGAACAATTTCGCGGTGCTGTTTCAGCTGACCGCCAACACATGGGTGCCGCTGTCCCGCTATCTGTTCAACAGCCTGCTGCTGACGGTATGCGGTACGTTGGGCAACGTCGTGGTCTGCTCTCTGGCAGCCTATCCGCTGGCCAAATCCCGTTTTCACGGACGGGATCTGCTGTTCAATCTGGTCGTCGTTTCCTTGTTGTTTACCTACGAGGTCACGTTCATTCCCAATTACGTCATCCTGTCCCGGCTGCATATGCTGGACACCTTCTGGGCGCTGCTGCTGCCGGCGGTGGCTACACCGATGGGACTGTTCCTGATGAAGCAGTTTATGGAACAAATCCCGGATTCGGTCGTGGAATCGGCGCGGGTGGACGGCGCCGGATCGCTGACGATCTATTGGCGCATCATTATGCCGCAGGTCAAGCCGGCGTGGCTGACGCTGGTGATTTTCAGCTTCCAGGCGCTGTGGAACCGGGAAGGATTGGAATTTATCTTCAGCGAAGAGCTTAAAATGTTCCCCACCATACTCAAACAAGTCGCCGCTTCCGGCGTGGCGCGCGCCGGTGCGGCCGCGGCCGCAGCCGTTATATTGATGATACCGCCCATTCTGGTGTTTGTACTTTCACAATCCAATGTGATCGAAACCATGGCCAGTTCCGGCATCAAGGAATAAAGGAGGAAAAGCCGTTTGAAACGATTGCTATGCCGCGGTTTGGCGGCCCTACTGACGCTGCCGTTACTGATCATGCCGGTTGCGGCTTTGGCCCCGTATACGTCTTACAATTACGATTCCTATGGACACAGCACGCCGTCGGCGAACGGCTATGAGGCCGTTACCTCCTTTTCCACCAGTACGATCGGGCTGGAAGGCGCGCCAACGGATCTTCACTGCGCGCAGGACCGCCTGTATGTGCTGGCGGGGAACGGCGTGGCCGTGCTGGATACGCAGGGACAGCCGATCAAGACCATCACCCAGTTTCAATATCAGGGAGAGAGCTTTACCCTCAACCGTCCGCGCGGCCTGTTCGTGCAGGACAGCGAGCATATTCTGATCGCCGATACCGAAAACCGGCGGGTACTCGAATGTGACGACACCGGCCGTATATCCCGCATTTTGGAAAAGCCCACCCGTGTGGGAGAAGAAAACAAGGGCTATCTGGAAAAGCTGGATTTCCGCCCGATCAAGGTGTTGTATGCCGGGCAGGACGATATTTATGTGCTGGTGGAAAATTGCTATCTCGGTATTCTGCGCTACAGCGCGGACGGCAGCTTTCATGGTTTTTTTGCGGCCAATCAGGTGAGCGCTTCGCTCAGCCAGATGATCGACAAGCTCTGGAAAAAGCTGCTGACCAAGCAGCAGCGTTCCTATATCGCCAACTATGTGCCGGTCGATTATTCCTCCTTTGCGATTGATTCGGAGGGCTTTATCTATACGACAACCAGCCGGAGCAACTCGACCATTGATGAAATTCAGAAGCTGAACACAGTCGGCAAAAACATTCTGCGCGCCGATATGCAGTATGATACCCTGAACCGCGGAGACTACGGTGATCGGGATAAGCTGGTCTACCGGCAAAAATCCTCGGATTCCAAGCTCATCGACATAGCCGTTTCGGAGCGGGGCACTTTTGCGGCGCTGGACAATCAGCGCGGGCGCGTATTTGTATACGATCAGGATTCCAATTTGCTGTTTGTCTTTGGCGGCAGCGGCGAGCAGTTCGGTTTGTTCCGGCAGACAACGGCGCTGGATTATATAGGGGACAACCTTGTGGTGCTGGACGGAGAAAAAAAGTCGCTGACCATTTTTCAGCCGACGCCGTTCGGCAAACTGGTGCTGGCCGCGACCACTCAGAATGCGCTCGGCCGCTATGATCTGGCGCTCGAACCGTGGCAGCAGGTGCTGCAGATGGACGCTGGCTACGAGATTGCCTACCGCGGCATCGGCAAAGCCTATATCTCCATGGAACGGTATGACGAAGCGCTGCCCTATCTCAAGCGCGGCGGCGATCGGGAAAATTACTCCAAAGCCTTCAAGGTGGTGCGCAGCAATTTCCTGCAGATCTGGTTTTATCCCGTACTGGCGGGAATCGTCCTGCTGCTGGTGCTGGTGGTATACCGCCGTCGGATCTGGCAGGCCATCACCCGCGGCCGGTCGCTCCTGTCCTGTCTGGCCGCGGAGGAACGTCCGACCTACCCGATGCGGCATTTGATTACCGGATTTGACGGGCTGCGCCGCTCAACGGGGCGCGCGCCGGTCGTGGTAGCGCTGCTGATCCTGCTGCTGTTATTCTTTTCCTCTCTGTTCATGCGGCAGTACACCGGCTTTATCTTCAATCTGGAAAACCCGCGCGAGCTGAATATATTGTTGATCGCCGCGCGTACGCTTGGCATTTTTCTGCTCTGGTTTCTCTCCTCCACAGGCGTCAGCGCCATGCTGGACGGCGAGGGCGGGCCGCGGCGCATCCTGCTGGTTTCCGCCTACGCGCTGGTGCCTTTTATCCTGACGCAATTTTTGTATGTCCTCCTGTCCAACGCCGCCATCTATGAGGAAGGCTCTCTGCTGCAGGCGCTGGTGTATATCGGCTATCTGTGGTCAGCCTGGCTGCTGTTCTATGGTATCAAGGAGGCGCACCAGTTCTCGGTGGCGCGTACCTTGCTGACGATCCTGATGACGCTGTTGGGCATGCTGTTCTGCGGTCTGGTGCTGGTGCTGGTTTATGGGCTGGTACAGCAGCTGCTCTCTTTCATTATGACGATCTTCAACGAACTCATCCTGCGGTCGGTGTAGACCGCGCCGCCGAAAAGGAGGAATGCATATGCACACATGTAAGAAACGCCTCTGGCGTTGTATAACAGCCTGCCTGCTGAGCACAAGCCTGCTGGCCGTTCCTCTCGCGCAAACGCAGGGAGAAAGCGCGCCTGTGTCAGCGGCGGCATCTTCGGCGGTGACCTATCAGGAAAAGGATGGGTACTGGATTGCAGAAAACGATGCTCTTTCGCTGGAGCTGGATACGACCACCGGCGAATTCGTGCTGACGCACCGTGCGAGCGGCCGGAGCTACCGCAGCACTCCGGAGGGCAAGAAGGATACGGAGGTCAAGGGGAGCAACCGCTTCATCATGTATTCTCTGCTCACCGTCACGGTCTTGGACAAGGAAACGCACGAACCCTCCGTCAAGGTGTCCTATACCGGATCGGTCATGCGGGAGGGGCTGACCGTGGAACGGATACAGGATGGCGTTCGCCTGTCCTTTTCTTACCCGGAAAATGAGCTGACCGTACCGCTGGATCTCCTGTTAAAGGGAGATGTGTTTTCCGCCCGTGTGGACATGCAGGCGATTTCGCAGACAGGCGCTTATCTGGTAGAATCGGTCGGCATCCTTCCCTGCTTCGGCAGCGGCACCGCGGAGGACGACGGCTATCTGCTCATTCCCGACGGCAGCGGCGCTTTGATCGAATTCGGGGTGGACAAGAGCGGTTTCCGCGCTTACAGCCAGCCGGTTTACGGCAGCGATCCCGCCTATGCCGGCGATATGGCAACCAGCCGGAAGCTGCCGATCCGCCTGCCGGTATTCGGTGTGCAGCGCAACGGCAGCGCCTTTTTGGCGGAAATCACCGCCGGTGCGGAAGCGGCTTCCATCGAAGCCCGGGCGCCGGGTATGTTCAATAAGCAGGGGACGGTATGGGCGTCCTTTACCCGTATCGGCTCCGGTTTGGTGACGATCGGGGAAAGCAGCCAGGGAGCGGTCAAGGAATCCAATCTCTATCAGACCGGCAATTCGCTGGTGGATATGGCGCAGGTGGATTACCATTTGCTGCCCGAGGGCGGCGGTTATACCGCGATGGCCGCGCTTTACCAAAGTCTCCTGCGTGAGCGGGGCGCCGGCGCGCAGACGATCGACAAAACCGCGCTGTATTGTGAATTTGTGGGCGGCGTCATGCGGCAGGAAAGCTTTCTCGGCTTTTATGTTCACCGCGAGAAAACGTTGACGACGATCGCGGATATCCGTACGGCTCTGGAGGAGCTGCCTGTTTCGCAGACCAAGGTCATCTATACCGATTGGACCTCTCAACAGATACGGGGGCAGCTGCAGACAAAAGCCGTGGCCTCCGGCAAGCTCGGCGGATCCAAACAGCTCAAAGCGCTGGCGGAGGAGCTGGGAGATGGCCGGCTGCTGCTTTCCTATGAACCGATAGCCGTGGAAAAAGGCTCCTGGCAGTTCTGGAAGTATCTGGACGCCGCCAGACGGATCGGCGGCGAGCTGAACAAGCTGTACAGCTACAAGCCCAGCACCCTCTATATCGACAAGGAAAAGCCCGTTGCGTATTTGCTGCGCACACAGCGCTGGGACAGAACCTTTACCCCCTTCCTGCGCTCGTTTACCGCCCAGTGTGCGGGAGCGGAACTGTACAGCGCCACGTTGGGCAGCACGCTGTTCACCGATTTCGATAAAAAGCACTTTACGACCCGCACACAGGTGGCGCAGGCGGTGAGCAGTCGTCTGGACGCTGCGCAAAAGAACTGGACGCTGCGCGAACCGAACGCCTATGCGCTGCCTTATGTGCAGACGGTAACCGAGGTGCCGGTGACATCCTCCGGCTTTGATCTGTTTACCCGGGATGTGCCGTTCTACGCGCTGGTGCTGGACGGGCTTATCAACAAGACGATCCCGGCCGTAAACCAGAACGGAAACAGCCGTTTTATGCTGCTCAAGGCGCTGGAAACCGGCAGCAACCTGTATTTCCGTTTCACTTGTCAGGATCCGGAAACCATGACCTACACGGTGAAGGACAGCCTGTATTACAGCGTTTTCGCCAGCTGGAAAGAGGAAGTAAAATCCCTGTATGCGGACTATACGGCCGTGACGGCACAGGTGGGCGGCGCCAAAATCGCCGGACACCGCCAGATCGCGGACGGCGTGTACGAAACCGTATATGAAAACGGGGTTCGGATTTTCGTCAACTACGGAGACAGCGCTGTGACAGCGGAGTCGATCGAGATACCGGCCATGGGCTACGCCGTGGCCTGACAGACAGGAGGAGAGCCGTGTGAAGCTGCAAAAATCGCGTCGTCCGCTGTCCTATGAGCGCAAGAAAAAGTATTATGCGTACGGTTTTATTGCGCTATGGCTGGTTGGTGTCGTTTTCTATTTCATTCGTCCTTTGATCCAAATGATCGCCTATTCCCTGAGCGATATTGTATTCACCGATACCGGCTATCGGTTGGATTTTGTCGGGCTCAAGGAATTTGACCGAGCATTGCGCACGGACAATAAATTCATCCAGAATCTGGCCGGCAGCATCGGAACGATGCTGTATCAGGTGCCGGTGGTGGTATTTTTCAGTCTGGTGGTGGCCATTCTTCTCAACAAGCCGTTTCGCGGCCGCACCGTTGCCCGCGCCGTATTCTTCATCCCGGTCATCGTGACCAGCGGCGTTGTGCTCAGCGTGCTCAACGGCAGCGGTACCTCCGGCGAAAACACGCTCCTGCAAGCGCAGACCAGCAGTATGTTTTCCATCAAGGGCAGCAGCGACGTGCTCTATGAGCTGGGGTTGCCGCAGCAGATCATTGATCTGCTGGTCAACACCGCCAACAATATTTTTAACCTTTCGTGGAAATCGGGCGTGCAGATCCTGATCTTTCTGGCGGCGCTGCAAACCATTAGCCCGCAGCTGTATGAAGCGGCGCGCGTGGAAGGCGCCAACGCCTGGAGCGCCTTCTGGAAATTGACGATCCCGTGCATTTCGCCGATGATTCTGCTGTGTCTGGTGTATAGTGTGATTGACAGCTTTATCGATTATGAAAACGTGCTGATGAATTATATCCGCTCCTATATGAACCAGCTGGACGTCGAGTACAGCTCCACCATGGCACTGATGTATTCACTGGTTATATTTTTGATTGTGGGGCTGGTCTTTTTACTGACGCGCCGTCTGGTATTTTATGCGGACGACCGCGGGAACTAAGGGGGATAAGGATGAAACGCGATGCCTACGCGCAGGCGGCTGCCCAGAAAAGGCAGCGGCGTTTGCGGGAACTGTTGTATGCCCTGACGCGCAGCGTGGTATTGGCAGGCTTATCTTTTGTGCTGCTGTACCCGATCCTGTACATATTTTCGATGGCCTTCCGCCCGAGCAGTGAGGTGCTGGACCCGTTGGTGGTATGGATTCCGCGCACCTTTACGCTGGAAAATATCCGCTCGGCTTTTTCCGGCATGAAATATTTGGAGTCGCTTTGGCAGTCGATCCGGATCAGCTTGGTCAGCTCGCTGATCTCGGTGGCGGTTTACAGTTTGGTTGGCTACGGCTTTGCGCGGTTTCAGTTCCGCCTGAAAAAGCCGCTGTTCGCGGTATTGATTTTTACGATCATTCTGCCGCCGCAGGCCATCCTGATCCCGCAGTATCTGGACAACAGCTTCTTCGATTTTTTCCTGATCGGCCGGCTGATCGGGCTGTTTACCGGCACACCGCTGACCGTCAACCTGCTGGATTCCGTCTGGGCCTTTTATCTGCCGGCGCTGTTCGGCGCCGGTGTGCGTTCCGGTATCCTGATCTTTATCTTTATTCAGTTTTACCGCGGACTTCCCAAGGAGCTGGAGGACGCCGCGTACATTGACGGCTGCGGCCCTTTGCGTACGTTTACCCGCATCATGCTGCCCAACTCTACCCCGGCGCTGATTACGGTTCTGCTCTTTTCCGTGGTGTGGTACTGGAACGATTCGCAGTATGCCGGCATGTTTCTGGTGGTCAATCAAACCTTGCCGCTGCGTCTGGCCAATCTGCAAACCGTGCTCAACAGCGCCGCCGGGCAGCCGCTGGATCCCTACCAGCTGTCCGTTCTGATGCCCGCCGGCTGTCTGCTTTTTATTCTGCTGCCCTTGATCTTTTATATTGTGTTCCAGCGGTATTTCACCGAGAGTATCGAGCGAACCGGTCTGGTGGGTTGATATGAGCGGCATAAAAAGAAGCCGCAGGACGGCTTGCTCAGCGGTTTTGGCGGCTTGCTTGCTGGCTTTCACCGGCTGCACAGCCGTGCCGCAGCCGGAATCGAGTACGCCGCCCGGCGACCCGCTATCCACCGCCATCAAAACGCAAACCAGCGGCACGACCGTGCTTTATACAACCGGTACCCATGGAAAGGAGACGATTTTTACGCAGCAGAAAACGGAGACAACGAAAACAATCGAAACAACGGCCGCAACAGAAGCCACCGCCGCAACGACCACCGCCTATTCCCGGCCGACTCACGGAGAACCGCAGGGCGATCGGTTCTTTTCCAATCTGACACATAACAACGCCGGCGGGAAGATGGGCGATTGCGACGGCCCGGCGTTCTGCGTGTATTCAAAAAAGGGATATAACCGCGCCTCGATGGATATTCTGCTGAGCGATCTGCAGCTGAACGTCTCCCGCCGGTCGGATGGGCTGTCGCTGACCGCGTATATTTTTCTCGGCGTGGACGCTTACGATGACAACGGCCGCTTTGTCAACTGCTTTGACGCAGGGCTGGGCTATGACATCGGCAAGCAAAAATGGGTGCTGTTTTACAATATTCTCCACGTGGAACCCATCCAGCAAAAATGGTATATGTCCTCCCGGGCGTTGGATACGACGCATGACTATCGTCTGGTACTGGACACCTCGCAGGAGGACGACTGGGCCACCATGATCCTGTATGATCTGACCGCGGGGGGCGCGGAATACGACCGCGCTTCTTTCCGCACGCTCCATACCCGCAAGGACGGCCACAACACGGTGTATTATCAGGATTATGCGTTGGATTTCCCGGATAACGTCAAATACGACACCGGCGGACAGCCCGCCGGCAGTAACTGGCCGGAAATCACCCTGTATAATACCGATGAAAACGTCTATATGAAAAATCTGAAAATTCTGAACGTGACCATTAACGACCGGCCGTGGACGGCCGATAAAACGGGCAACCGGGCCGTCTGGCCGGACTGCACGATGACATGGATCGATTATCCTGTCGTGGCGATCAGCCGCGGCGGTTTCGATTCGGAATGGCAGATCGACATTGACATGAATCACAGAGAAAATAATGAGGTGACACAAAAATGAAAATACGTGTACACGCGCTTTTGGCATGGTGCTTGGCCGGGCTTCTGCTCAGCGGCTGCGCAACCACGGAACCGCCGGCGGAAAGCAGCTCTGTCGGCGGAACAAGTACGACGGCAGCGACGGAATCCACCGGCACGCCGAGCACTTCACCAACCGGCGACAGCTCTTCGGCAGTCAATACGACCGCCTCGACGGCAAGCCGGAACACAACCGCCGCGACCTCGTCGTCCACGGCAACCACGACGACCGTCGCAACAACCCCGCGTCCGCGTCCCACGCTGCCGCAGCCACAGGGCACCGGTTCACTGGACAGCCGGACATATCAGAGCAAAACGCGGATCGGAGACTGGGGCGGCCCGGCCTACGCCGTCTACTCGAACAAGGGGTATAACCGTGCGACGATCGACGTCGAGCTGAGCGATGTGGAAATCAACATGACGCGCCGCTCCGATGGAAAAACGCTGGTCGGGTATATCTTTTTGGGCATGAATATTTACCATCCCACCGACGGCTATTGGGTGAATTGTCTGGACGCGGGGATCGGTTATGACGGCGCGACGGGCGAGTGGACGATCTTTCATTTTATTTATGACGTCAGCGCGGCCGGCCAGAACAAATGGTATAAATCCCACCGGGCGCTGGATCCCACCCATGACTATCGCCTGATTCTGGACTGCTCCAAATCGAACGGCTGGACGACGCTGACGGCTTACGATATCACGGAGGACCGCGTAGCCGACAGTATTGAGTTCCAGGCACGTTATGCGCTGAAGGACGGCAGCAACGTGGATTTCCTGCAGGACTATGCGATCGATATGAAGGATGATCTGCTGCGGGACGCGGCGGGCAACGTCTATAACACGCCGGGGACGGCCGACGACATATCCGACGAGGGCTGGAAGGGCATTATCCTGTACAGCACCAATGAAAACGTATATCTGCGCAATATCAAGATCACCAACGCCTCCTTAAACAACCAGCCGTGGACGGCCGACAAAACCCGGCTGCGCGGTTGTTCTCCGGATTATCGGCAGGCGGATATCGGATATGACGTCGTAAAGGTCACACAGGCTGATTTTGATACGGCCTGCCGTATTGATATGGATCTGAAACGCTAGGGAACCTCCGGATTAAATCAAAGGTTCCCTAGGTTGCGGGTTTTGTCCGTACCGTCATGCCAAAACAATGAGGTGAACAGGAATGAAGAAGAAATTCACGCAACTTTTCGCGCTTTGTCTGGCCGGCGTGCTGTTGAGCGGGTGTGCAGCCGGTGAACCGCCGGTGTCCAACGAATCCGAGCCGTCTTCGACCGCCGTCTCGGGAACAACGGCGCCGTCCGCGCAAAGCACTTCGCCGGCCGTGCAAACAACCGCCCCCGTGACGACCGTTCCCACGACGGCATCCTCCTCCGGCCGCAGCACGACGGCCGTCACCACGACGTCGGCCGCGACCACGACCACGGCAAAAACGTACCCCCGTCCTGCCGGGCCTGGCGGCAGCCAGAGCATGAACAGCCGCACATATGATAATGCCGGAAAATTTATGGGAGACAGCGACGGCCCCGCTTATTGCGTCTATTCCAAAAAAGGCTATAATGTGGCATCCATAGATGTGCTGCTGCGGGACGTACAAGTGCAGATCGACCGCCGCAGCGATGATCGGATCCTGGTCGCCTATATTTTTCTTGGAATGGATATCGCGGATGAAAACGGGCAATGGAAAAACTGCCTTGACGCCGGCCTGCAATACGGTACGGCGCATCAATGGCATTTGTTTTACAGCCTGTTCGACGCCTCGGAGGGCCAGCAGAAATGGTATGAGTCCCGTAAAATGCTGGATCCGACCCATGACTACCGGCTCACGCTGGACGCCTCCAAAAACAACGGCTGGGCAGAACTGACCGCTTATGATCTGACCGAAGGGCGTGTGGCGGATTCCGTTCTGCTGCAGGCACGCTATGCGTACAAGGACGGTCACAATGTCAGCTTCTATCAGGATTACGCGCTCGACTTTCCCACCAATGTAAAATATACGACCGCAGGCGTACCGAGCGAAAGGGACTGGGAAGAGATCACTCTCTACAATACCGATCAGGGGTGCTATTTGAAAAACCTGCGGATCGTGAAAGCCACGCTCAACGGGCAGCCGTGGACGGCGGCGGATACCGATCGCCGGGTTATGTGGCCGGATTGTTACAATACAAAAATCGATTATCCGGCGGTTAAAGTCAGCCTCGCTGCCTTTGACACCGAACTGCAGCTGGATCTCGATATGAATCGGTCATGAGGGTGACGGATATGATGTTTCAAAACGGACGGAACCGACTGCTTGGCGCGTGGGTCTGCATGGGGGCACTCCTGCTGACCGCCTGCGGCACGGCAGCGCCTTCGGAAAGCGGAACGAATGCAGTCACCACTTCGACACAGGAGACGACGATCATGACGGAACAGCTCACCTCTTCTTCCATGGCAACCGGCACACAAACCGTCCGGACGGACACAGCCCAAACAGCCTCAACCGCGCCCGGCACACAAACACAGCCGACAAACCCACCCGCACTGCCCCGTTTGGAGGAGCAGGCGCGCCTGTTGGGGCGGTGTTTCTATCATGAGGGAACCGCCGCCACCTATTTCGGGTTTACCGGTTCCGGCTTTGAGCTGGTGTTCACCGGCAAAAAACTGCAGGCGGAGCTGGTGGCGGATGTGGAATCGGTGCGCAACGAGGACGCGCGTCCGTATTTGGCGGTTTATGTTGACAATATGGAAAAGCCAACTCAGGTTTACAGCATGGATAAGCGGCAGGATACGTTGGTGCTGTTTGAATCCGATCGGGTACAGACGGTGACGATCCGGGTGCTGAAGCGTTCGGAGGCGTCTCAAAGCACCATTGGCGTACGGACGCTGACCGGTGACAGCGGCGCGGTCTTGAAGCCGACAGCCGTCCGTGAGCGCCGGCTGGCCTTTTTGGGGGATTCCATTACCTGCGGATACGGCAACGAAGGGGCTGTGGGCGAAAAGTTTTGCACCCGGACTGAAAACGGCTGTGATACCTATGCCGCCCGGACGGCACGGTATTTCAACGCCGACTACCACTGCATCGCGCAATCCGGGATCGGCGTCTGCTCCGGGTATACCACGACGGCGCAGCCGGCAAACGCTTTTCTTTTCAAGGATCTGTATGTGCTGACGGATACGGCCGGACAGCGCCGGCTGTTTATGGATAAGACCTCGTACGATTTTTCTCAGTTTCAACCGGATGCCATCGTGCTGAATCTGGGCAAAAATGACGCCTCCTACACGGTGCGCGCCGGGCAGAGCGCCCGGGAGCAGTTTTTTGCGGCCTATCGGGAATTGCTGAAGCTGGTGCGGGAAAAGAATCCCCGGGCGGCACTCTTGTGCACACTGGGGCCGATTACCTCGCCGGAGGATCAAGCCTTGTTTGACGGTATGGAAACGATCGTGCGGGAAGTGAACGCTGCCGGGGATAAGAAGGTGTTCTCTTTGGCGTTTGCGGGCGGAACATCTGCCGAAGGCTTGGGGACGGACGATCATCCTTCGATGGCCACGCATATTCGAATGGCGGAGACGCTGGAGAAAAAACTGAGCGAGATTCTGGGCTGGACATGAAACCGGCCGTCAGAGTCGCCGGTGTCCATGTCTTTTCAGCGTTTCTTCCTGTCCGCGCGAAAGCGGAATCCGTAATACGTAAGCGCAGCCCGCAGAAATCTCAGAATTTCTGCGGGCTGCGTCTTTTTATTGTGATTTATCCGTTTTCGGCTCTTTTTTGCAGAACAGCTCCCGCACACCGATATACAGCAGC
>CATWUX010000020.1 GCA_958354085.1 uncultured Oscillospiraceae bacterium
GGACGCGGTCCAAATCATGGATTATCTCTCTGTACTTGGCAGCACGACCTTTCTTTGCACTCTGGTGGCTCTTTTACAGACGGTCGCCTGCACCTTAATTGGCTACGGTTTTGCGCGGTTCTCCTTCAGGGGGAAAGGACTGTTTTTTCTGTGCGTAGTGGTCATGATGGTGGTTCCTACCCAGATTGTGGTGACACCGCAGTTTCTGAATTTCAAGGCCTGTGGGCTGGTGGGAAACATCTGGCCGTTTATCCTGCTGGCCGTCACCGGGCTAGCGCCCCGCTGCGGACTGTATATTTTTCTAACGCGGCAGTTTTTCCGCGGCATCCCGAAAGAAATCGACGAGGCGGCTGCCATTGACGGCGCAGGACCGTACAAAACTTTTGCACTGATTATGGTGCGCAGCTGTTTTCCGATTATGATTGCGATTTTCCTTTTTTCCTTTGTCTGGCAATGGGGAGAAAGCAATTACACGACGCTGTTTGACAGCAGCCGGCGGCTACTGTCTTCCTCGCTACTACAGCTCGGCTATAGCATCGGCGCCGGGCAGAGCGTGGGGGGTATCTTTGTTTCCGCTGCGGATGTCAACGCCTATCGTTCGGTGATCTACGCAGCTTCTACTATGCTGGTAATCGCTCCGCTTCTGCTACTGTATGTGTTTCTACAGCGATATTTTATCCAGTCCATCGAACAGTCGGGGATCGTCGGCTGATGGACGCTACTTTTTGGTCGTACTGGCACTATGCCATATGAATAATATTTAGGGGGTCTTTCTGTGAAAAAGAGCAAAAAAATTCTGTCCGTAGTTCTCGCGTTTTGTCTTAGCATGACCGGATTCGCCATGAGTGTCTCGGCAGCGGATGCTCCAACCTACACCATCGACGGTAAGACATATGAAGTCGATCAGACCGTCATTGATTTCTCAGGCAAGTCATTCACCGATTCTTCCAGCCCCTATGCGGATTTTTGCACAGCCTTCGAAAAGGTCAGCAAACCGGTTGATGAAGATCTGTATCTGATCTATGACATCAATGTTACGCCCGGTGCGGGCAGCCCCGGTGCGGAAATAACCATCAGCATGTTTCTGGGCGAGCACGGCTACAACATTCCGCTACACAAGTATCTGACCGGCAATGGCAGTCTCGGCAACGGGCAGACCGACGGTATCATCCGCCTGGGCGATATAACGACCGCCGCACTGGCCGCACAAGCATGGGATCTGTATGAAGAAGGTACGACCACCTTCGGCGATTTTCACCTGTCAATGGGCGCGCTGTATGGCGGAACAGTGAAATTTGACGCCTTCAAATTTGTATCGCTCAAAGAGAAGACCACGCCGAGCAACCAGCCGACGGAGTCGACAACATCCTCAACGGAGAATATCACAACCACCACAACAGCAGAAGTCGATCCGCAGGTTAAGCCCGCTACTAAGGATGAGTACTACACCATGAACGGCAAAAAATACAAGGTAACAGGCATCGTGGCGGAAGAGGCTGCTCTCGGACTGGCGAAGCAAACACTGGAGGACACGGTGCCGGCAGATAAGTGGTTCGTTTCCCAAAGCGATATTACCTATCGCAACACCTATTATCTTGTGTACGACTTCACAGTGACAGCCGGTAATGATACGATTAAGCCGTCCGTGCTATTTGAGGCTTGCTTTGACGGGTCAGAAGGTGGCCGTCTGAAATTGCAAGAGGCTCTCGGCTATGGCAAGGACAAAGGTTACGACGGTTTGCCTGGTGGTCATTATACCGGCATACTTAAGTTGTCCGATGTGATGGGCACCGCCGTTCAAGACAAGGTTTCCAAGTTCTACGGCACGTACATCTATGAAGGTGCATTATACGGTGGCAACATCAAGATTGACCGCTATGCCATTGTGACCGCGGAAGAAACGGCGGGTGGTGCCTCCACGGACAAATCCCCGAACACCGGTTTGCAAGTACCGACCGCTATGGCCGCTATCCTCCTTGCTTCGGGCGGAGTTGTCCTGCTTAGTTTGAAAAAGCGCACAAAGAATATCCAAGAAAACTAACGCATAGAAAAGGCGTTTTTCCTGTAAAACCGGCTTGGAGGGGGCTGCAGAATGTTGATTTTGCAGCCCCCTGCCGCTGGCACGCCCGTTTTTCGCCGCCATCTTTTGAGGCATACGAAAACGGTAAGTGCCGAACAGACTGCACGGGTTTTCCGCACGGGCGCGTGTAGCCTGTTCGGCGTTTACCCCCTCTGGAAAACAGAGGTTATCTCTCGTGATACTAGATGACAAGGAGTAATGAACGATGATGCTACCTAAAATAATCCTGTGTTGTGCAAACTCCAGCTCTACAAACGATTTACTTTCCGCGTTGGAGCAAAGCAACTATACCGTACGTTGTGCAACCGATGTAGATGCAGCGCTTTCTCTGGCGGAGGAGAATGATCTTGTATATGTTCCTGCCGCCGCCTATCCGGTTCCGGAGCTGATCATCACGGACCGGCAGCTCCAAAGAATAGAGGAAAAGAAAGTCCGGCTGATCGCAGAATATCCCCGACAGGTGGGAGGCCGGGTATATGGAGAGCCGTATATTGTCAAGCATGAGCGGCTGGTCATCCTGGATGAGAAACAAACCGGGCTACCACCCATGACGTTGATGACGGTCAATGGTTGTCACGTTCTCCCTTCCGATGCCACACCCACCCTTTTCTGTATGGCGAAGGCTGCCGGATATGACCAAGCCGTTTTCGGGTTACCCGATGTCGTGTACCCGTTGGTAGAAACCGATGTGGGCGCTATCGGCGTCACGGTCTTCACGACATCGCTTACCCGGTTCATTCGAGCCAAATACGCTCCCGCAGCCAAATGGAAAACACTGTGGAGCCGACTCTTATCCACGTGGACGGGACAGGAAGTGCACCTTGACTGGCAGCCGACGGTGCGCCCCACTTACGGCCCGAAAGATCCGTTGCCCGCCGACGTAGAGATGCAGGCGTTTTATCGGTCCTACCGGTGGTTTCGCCAATATATCGTGGGAGAAGAAGCGGGAAGTGGACGTCTGCTGGCACAGGAGGGCTACTTGTCTCTGATCGACAGCGACGGACGGCAGGAAATCCGGATTTGCTTCCGTAGTGATTGCTTTGCCGAGACCGCCATGGTGTTGGCGCTCCACCATAAGCTGACGGGCGATCCGGAGGATCGGCGGCTGGCCGAAAGACTGCTGGATACGGTCTGGTGTACCAAGGAATTTTATAATGATGACCCGGCCGCCGAATATTACGGGCTAAACAATTGGTTTGACAACAGTAAGGTGTTTTACGGCGATGATAACGCCCGCACACTGCTTGGCTCTCTGCTGGCTCGCAGCGTGCTCGGGGAGAGCCGTTGGGATGAGCGTCTCCTGCGCTGTCTGCTCGCCAATCTGCGAACCTCCTCCCATAAAACAGGCTTTCGGCTCGAACGGCTGGACGCGAAGGAAAACAGCCTTCTTTTCAAGCATGATAAGACCTGGCGCGATCATTACGAAAGCGAAGTAGTATACTGCGCCGGACATTTTGAGGCCTATCTGTGGGCCTGCTTCCTGCTGGCGTATAAGGACACCGGAAACCGCCAGTTTCTTGAAACCGCCGAAAACGGTCTTCGCCATATGATGGAGGTCTATCCGGACGGGTGGCGTTGGACCAATTCCATGACCGCCGAAATTGCACGGATGCTGCTGCCGCTGGCCTTTTTAGTACGAGTAGATAACACAACGGAGCATCGTCAATGGCTCCGCCGTATGTGCGAAGAAACACTGGCACATATGGTGCCCTGCGGCGCGTATCAGGATTATATTACCACGCCCAGCGGAGCTTATGAGGATTATCTTGGCACGGTAACGAATGGTCTCTACCCGCCGCCCCATTCCAATGAGTCGTTCGGGACAACGGAGGCTTCCCTGATTCAGAATAACGGCGATCCGGCGACCGATCTGCTGTACGCCACCAATTGGGCGTTGCTCGGTCTCCACGAGGCGACGGTTGCGTTCCAAGCAGTCGGCGAGACGACCGAAGATATCCAAAAGGCGGCGGCGGATATGGCGCAATTCCTCTGCCGTATTCAGCTGAAAAAGACCGATGAAAACAACGATTATTTGGATGGCGCGTGGATGCGCAGCTTCGATTTTGACAAATGGGAATACTGGGGCAGCACGGCGGATATTGGCTGGGGTGCTTGGTGCGTGGAATCCGGCTGGGTAAACACATGGATTTCCTCTCTGATGGTGCTGCGCGGGCAGAAAACATCCTTTTATGATAGTGTGCTGCCCGGCGCGTTTCCCCAGTTGATAGACCGGTTGTGTACAGAGATGTTTGGAGAAAGCGTATCTCCAAAACAAACCGTATAAGGAGGGAAAACCATGAAAAAAGTAATGATTGCCGTGCTTGTGGCGTTGCTTTTTTGCCTGTTATTGGGTTCCTGTCACCCCGGAGAAGGATCTGGTTCGAAAACGGACGGTGAAAAGCCGTTGTATGACGCTTTTGAAGCCGGCACTGTGGACGAGGTGCCTTGGGCTGCCGGCAGCGGAACCGAGGAGTATAAGTAACCACAGAAAGCGCAGACTTATCAGAAAGGTTGGAGAATGCGATGAAAAAGCAAGTTTTGAAAATAGTCAGCGTATTTCTGGCAGGAACGCTACTAATCGGCATGAGCGGCGTGAAAATCGCGTCGGCAGAAGAGGCGGATAAAACGGTCGATTCGTATGCGCTGGATGCTTCTCAATACCGCGTGATGGGTGTGGTACAGGATCTGACGAACGGTGGAATTTTTGAAGACGGAGCAGCCCTTCCGGCGGAATGGAACAGCCATTCTGCCGATCGAGCCGTGGTCAAGGCCTCTAAATCGGCGTTTTATCTGCGCAAGGACAAACAGGTTGCTTGCCGCTCCATGTATGCGTTGATTGATCTAGAGATTGCGGAGGAGTCCGGCACCAAAAAAAGCGTGAAGCTGGAATGGCAGTTCGGCGCACTCCCGAAAAAATGGTTCCGGATGGACGGGGAGCCGTTTCTGAACATAAAAGGCGCCGGCCGTTACACAGCGCTGATTGACCTGAGCCAAATCGGGTTGGAGGAAAAGGACGCGTTACAAAATGTGCTGGTAGACGCTGTCGGTTACAGCATCCACGTGCACACCATGCAGATTGTAATGGCGAAGCCGCTGTTCGGAGGTGGAGAATATTATACGGTGGGTGATACCCTGTATAAGCAAACCGGGGTAGTGGCCCCTCAGATGAAATTAGGTTTACCTGCACACCTGTCCGGCAGCGGCTCTTATACCATGCAGGGCGATTCCGCAGAATGGCCGGTTTACGCGGCGGGAATCTATTTAGCAGTGTCAATTGACGTAGCGTATACCGACGACGATCACTTTGTGTTTGATCTGTGGAACCTTCGGATGGGGAACGCCGGGGAGACAATCGTGAATCTGCTCGATGTACTGGGGATCAACGGCCCTGGGCATTATGAGGGGCTGCTGGATCTAACCCAATACGGGGTAGCGGCTTCCACAAAATGGTTTGGCATCAATCTCGGAATGGCTTATGGCACGATCGATGTTCGGCAGTTTGAGCTAGTGAAAGCGGAGGCTGTTGACAGCCATGTCGTCCGTTTTCTCGACAGCTTCGGTCGGACGTATGCTACCCGCCGCACGGCGGACGGGGAATCGGCTCAGGCGCCGCAGCCTCCTGCCCGAGCGGGCTATACGTTCACCGGTTGGAAAGAGGATTTTAGCCACGTGACGGCAGCTATGGATGTAACACCGGAATACGTGCTCAACGAAGCACGGAATGTCTATTCCCTGACGGTGACGAACGGAATGTTCAGTAACGGCTATACGGAATATACGTATGGGCAGGCCGATATTTGCACCGTTAAGGCGCTGAACGCGCCGGGGAACGGTGAAACGATCGCATGGGTTGCCAAAAACGAAAATACGGAAAGTGTGATTGGCTATGGAACGTGCTTCACGTTCCGCGTGACCGGTCCGTTGGCACTGGAGGCTCGCACGGTCTCTGCTTCGGAAGCAGCATGTATCGCTTACTGCGATTCGTATACAGAGGTGCTTGCGGAGAGCGAAAAAAACCGCACGCTTCGGATTCCGGTGGTCAGCCTTCCGCCGGAAGGCTCAACTTTGACGCGATTCGGCACAGTGAGCGTGCAGGGGTTGGCGCTCAATAAAGACGAAGAATTAACCGTGGAAACACTAGGCGCCGTCGTTGTTGAAGGGAACGCCCGCAACGGCAGTGGCCAGTGGTATCGTATCGTGGAATGCGGCAGCTCGTACTATTTCGCGATGCGGGGATTTGTGGAATATACCGATGCCGCCGGCGAATCCCATCTGGTATATGGAGAACCCGTTTGGTACGGTAAAGAACAGGATTATGTCGATTTGAAGCTGCGCGAAGGGGATGAGCTGGGCGTATGGTGGTGGCATCCGGTTGATATGCAGAAAATAAAAAATAAAAAGTACCTCAATTTTCTGCAAAAGAACGGTGTTACCACCATTTACGGCGGCGTCTCGCTCGCCAATTTTGAAACCTCTGCCACCTTTATTGAGGAAGCGAACAAACGAGGAATGGTCGTTATGCTGTTGAGTGGCGATTCCTCTTGGGTCGCCGGAGCGCGGGGCGCTATGGCAAAGACCGTCCAGCAGTGTCTGGACTACAACGAATGGGCCAAAGCAAACGGGAGAGGATTGCTGGCAGGCGTACACCTAGACTTGGAACCCGCCAACGCCACCCAAGAAACCTGGAAAATCTATGCCGAGGAAGTAAAAATCGGCTATGAAAAAACGCGAAACACGGGTCTCCGCTTTGAAATGTGTACCAGCGCACATCTGGACGATCTCACCGCGGACGGTTACAGCAAGGATGTAACGCCGGTGGATTACAGCGGTATGTGGCTGCATGAATGGGTACAGAAGTATTCAGACGGGGTTGTGCTGATGTCTTACGGTGATTCTGCCGACGATGCCCACCAGATGTCGGCGGGCGAACTGGCTTACGCCGAAAAAGAGGGCAAGGGCGCTTTGCTGGTTTCCGGGCAGGAAGCCGGCCCCGAATCCACCCATGTTACCTATTACGATGACAACAAGGCCTATCTGTATCAGGAGATTCGCAAATTATATGAGCTGAATGTGGCGGCCTGTCCCACGGCCTCTACCGGCGTGGCTTTCCATAACGTACAAACCTGGTACAATCTGGAATGACAATTCGGCGGCTCAACCACGGGAGGGTAAAAGGCGCATGAACAATTCTTTTTTTGAGAAAATTGCTGAATATTCATTAGAAAACCCACAGAACAAATCAGATAAAGCGGTGGGCACTCTACCCGGGAACGGTTCTTTCCTATCGGATACCGAAATTCTTACCTTGCCACGGGATGACGGGGAGAGCCGCTATGTCTATACTCGGGGCGGACTGAACCTCTGGGCATATGCCTCGGGTTATCTGTACTGCAACGACGGAATGCTGACGGTTATTTGTCGGAATGAAGAAGGACAGGAGCCACGGTTAGCATGGTTTGCCGGGGTGGAAACCGACAAAGGAATGAATTTCTTTCCTCTTCTATCTGTGCCAGAGCGTCAGGACGAGGTGCGGCGTTTTACGGTTTTCCACCCTTCATACGTTACCTATATCACGGAATTGGCGGGGTTACGCTTTTCCGTGCGGGTTTTCGTGGCCGGAAAAGCGGACCTGCGTTTTACCGTCGGAGTCGAAAACACAGGAAAGGAAGCCCGACGCGTCTTTCTTTCCGATTATACGAATCCCTTCCTCCTGCACGCGGTGTATGAGAGCGGAGAAGATCGCTGGTTCAAGGAAACCTGGCTAGAGGAGGGTGCAGACGGTGTCTCCTCCCTACCCGCCTTTGTGCTGCGATGCAAGGAAAATATAAGCCGGACAGTCCAGCTAAACAACTACGGTGTACTGGCGCGCGTTTTAACACTGGATGGAGGGCGACTGCTCTCCCATCAGGAAACGACCTCGAGGCGGGAATATGTGGGCGGTGCACACAGCAGTCTCCACCGCCCTCGCGGTGTTGCGGCGGGACAGTTTCCGGAGGGAAGGCGCGTCACCACTTTCACCGATACGGCGATATTCGGGGATATCCTACATATGGAACTCCCCGCCGGCGGGACAGCCAGACTGGATATGCGACTGACCTACGCGGTTCACTGTGAAGACGAGGCGCCGCTCAAAGATCTACTACGGCAGCCGCTTTCCCCAGTGGAAACCGATGAGCAACTTCGTTGGCAATGTGCGGAGGAGGCGGCGGGACAAGGACTTACTCTGCGTTTTGAGGAGGAGAATGACTCTCTGTTGCGCGGAGAACGGCTGAACCCGTTTTTTATCCATTTAAAAAGGCAGGTGGAATTCTGTGCCCTGCTCAAGGGGTATGCGCAGCAAGGCGGCGGCTCGCTGATTGGGGTGCGGGATGTGATGCAGGCGCTGGAAGCGTACCTGATCTGGCAACCAGTCGCTGCCCGGGAAAAAATTATAGAGGTGTTGGGTTTTACCGATCCGTCCGGCCGCTGTCCGCGGCAGTATTCGCTGCCAGCATATGAAGGAGCTTCTCCGGCGATGGATCTTCGCCCCTTTATCGATCAAGGCGTGTGGGTAATTTCCACCATTGTCAGCTATGTGAAATTTACGGGAGATTTTTCCTTGTTGGAGGAACCCTGCGGTTATTATGCAATCGTGGATGAAGCAACCCGTCTGGTTAAAAAAAGCGAGGAGCGCGACAGCGTTTTGCAACATATGCTGCGGATCATGGAGTATCTGCTGCGCAATACGGACGAGGATACAGGCTGCACACGGGTGCTGTTTGGCGATTGGAACGATGCGCTGGACGGGCTGGGCGTCAGCCCTGTCCCGGGAGAGACCTACGGGAACGGTGTGTCTGTCATGGCGGGCGCGCAGGTCTGGCAGAATTTGAAAGAGATGATCGATTTACTCCCCCGGGTGGATGCGCAACAGTACGCCCCCCTTGTGGAACGGTACCATCGGGCGGCAGACCGGTTGGAGAAGGGACTGCGAACATACGGAATCGCCCGGCAAGGGGATGCGCGGAGAATCGTGCATGGCTGGGGGCACGACCGCGGGTATTACGTAGGCAGCTTCTGTGATGCGGACGGCTGTTCACGTCTCAGCCTGACTGCGAATGCCTTTTGGGTGCTCAGCGGCCTGCTTGCACGGGATATCTCCTTGCGAGAGACCATTCATGAAGATATCCTGCGTTTGGATTCTGTGTACGGACTGCGGACATTTACGCCTCCCTTCGGGGAAGACGCGCCCGGCGTGGGACGGATTAACAAGCTGCCGGAGGGGACGGCAGAGAATGGCGCGGTATATATTCACGCGTCGGCGTTCGGCATCATGGCTCTGTTTCGCGCCGGGTATCCGGAGGATGCGTGGCGGATGCTGGAAAAGGCTCTTCCCTTCACCCATAAGCGGCTGTCCCTTTCACCGTTTGTGATGCCAAACTCCTACGGATACAATCCGGAGAAATCCATCGACGGAGAATCCATGAACGACTGGCAGACCGGAAGCTCCAACGTGGTGCTGAAGCTGCTGGTACGGTATGTGGTGGGCGTACAGCCCGAATACGGCGGCCTAAGGATTCAGACGGCGGCAGCCTGTCCATTCGAGCATTTTGAAGCCGCGCTTTCCGTGCGAGGACGAAAGCTCACGGTGCGGTATGATCGAACGGGGCGGAGCGAACGGCGGTATGTCGTGAACGGCGAACCGGTTGAGGGACAATGGGATGAGGAAATGCGCCAAACGGTGGCATGGATTCCCGATGCCATGATGACGGGCAAGACAGTAGAAATACGGGTAGAGGATTAAGCGCAGGGAGAAAAGTCGAGCAAGATTTTGCCCAGAGGAAAGAAAGAGGCGGAAACAACGTATGATTAAATTCGGAACCGGTGGGTACCGGGCAATTATCGGCGAGGGCTTTACCCGAAAAAATGTGGAGTTGATTGCTGCTGCGATTGCCGGCATTATGCAACAGGATCACATGGAAAATTCACCGGTGGTCATCGGGTACGACCGGCGCTTTTTATCGGATGTCGCCGCTAAATGGATGAGCGAAGTTCTTGTGGCGAGCGGAATTTCTGTACGGATGATCGCCGGCGAGTCGCCAACCCCGCTGATCATGTTCTATGTCAAGGAAATCGGTGCGGAATACGGAATGGCTGTCACCGCCAGCCACAACCCAGCCAGTTACAACGGGGTCAAGGTGTTCACCAAAGGCGGGCGGGACGCTACCGAACAGGTAACCGACCGGATTGAACGGGAGATAGAGGACATCACCCGAACACCCCGCCGCACCTGCTTTCAAGCCGCGGTTCAAGAGGGAAACGTACAGATTGTCTATCCGTACAACGATTATATTGACAGCATCCTCTCGATGATTGATACCGAAAAGATACGGCAGGCAAATATTCACATTTTGCTGGATCCGATGTTCGGCGTCAGCAAAACGTCGCTGCAAACCGTGCTGATGACCTGTCGCTGTCAGGTGGATGTCATCAATGACCGCCACGACGCGCTGTTCGGCGGTCGCTTACCTTCTCCCAGCGCCAAAAATCTTCAGCGTTTATCGCAAATGGTGGTGGACGGTCAGTTTGACATAGGAATTGCCACCGATGGAGATGCCGATCGAATCGGACTGATTGACGCCAGCGGTCGATTCATCCATCCGAATGATATTCTGGTGCTGCTGTACTATTATCTGCTGAAATACCGGGGATGGAAAGGGCCGGTCGTGCGTAACATATCCACCACCCATCGTTTAGACCGGATTGCCGCGCGGTTTGGTGAAGTCTGTTACGAAGTTCCCGTCGGCTTCAAGCATGTTTCGGAAAAAATGGAAAAAACAGATGCCCTGATTGGCGGGGAAAGCTCCGGCGGGCTGACCGTCCGCGGCCATATTCAGGGGAAAGACGGAATCTATGCAGCAGCGCTGTTGGTGGAAATGCTCAGCGTTATCCAAAAGCCACTATCCGCGATTCTGGAGGATATCCACAAGGAATTCGGCGGGGCGGTTATGGAGGAATTTGACACCGCCCTGACGGAAGAACAAAAGGAAAACCTGCGCAGAGTCCTATTTGAAGACAAAAAGCTTCCTGTCTACGCCTATCCGATACAACAGGTTTCTTATCGGGACGGGTGCAAAATTTATTTTCAAAGCGGCGGTTGGATTATCTGCCGCTTTTCGGGGACCGAGCCGGTGATCCGTATTTTCTGTGAGATGGAAGATCAGCCGACAGCCGCTGCAACCATACAGACAATGAGGGACTTCCTGCATATATAAAACCTACATTTCCGAAAAGATTCTGTCCGCGCACCGGCGGGCACATATCCGTATTTCTTTTGTCCCATTTTGCAGCCATTCCAAGCCGCCTATGCACCAGATAAGAGCTTTTTCAAACCATCGTGCGGTAGGTGCCAGCATTCCACACAGTGTATCTCATAGCCCTTGGGGAGGGGCTCTAAAAACTCCTACTTTATAATACGAGGATGAGGTGTAATGAAAAATCGACTTCGCACAATCGTATCTTTAGTATCTATTTGCGGAATATTGAGCACGACCGTTCCCGTGGCAACAGCACTGGAGGCTCCGACAACAGCGGATGAATGTTATGTAATGGGAAATAAAACCTACCGGATTACTGAGGTGGTTGCGGATGAAACCGCACTGGGAATGCCTGTTTCCTGGGATGGCGTCAGCCCCTATCTCGAACCGTCGGCGCCCGCAGCGGAACGACCGGTATATCATACCGGCGTTTATTTGGCGGTAGACATTACGCTGAACCACACCTCGGCATCGCTGGCCTCCGTTCAATCGCTTACTGCGCGTTTCGGGCAGTTTGGCGAAAATACCCTCCGTCTAGATACAGCTCTGGATATTGCCGGAACGGGCACGGGGACTTACCGTGGACTGATTGATCCTGCGGCATATGCCATCGCGGATGGCACGGCTTGGTATGGCACTCTGTCGGAGATGAGTTATATTACCTTTACCGTAACCCGCTACGCGCTGGTTACGGTGGAAGAAGTAGCTGAAACGTACACGGTGGACGGAGTGAACTATGTGGTGGATCAAGTGGCACAGGATGAAGCGGCACTTGGTTTGTCCGGCCGTGCTGTGCATGACGGGGAATCCCCTTATATTGAGCCTTCGGTAAAGCCAGCCTATTTGGACAGCTACTGGCTGTGCTATGACTTCACCATCGTGCAGGGTGCTGGCAGCCCCGGCGCTGAAATTGGAGTGACAGCCCGCTTTGGTCAGTTTGGTGAATACACTGTCGGCTTGCACACGTTGCTGGGCAATTCGTCTGGACTTCCTGCGGGTCGTTACCGTGGGTTAGTAAACTTAAGCGCCTATTTTCAGCAAAGCGGTCAGAACGTCACTGCGGGCACGGTATATTACGGTACCCTGCTCTCCCTGGGGGCGTTATATGGAGGCAGCGTCTTTTTTGAGCGGTATGCGTTGGTAACAGCAAGCGAGGCGGAGGTACTTCAGGAAATCTACCGCCAAGGGGACGCCTTTTATCGTATTACAGACCGGGTCGCGGATGCAGAAGCACTGGGAATGCCGGCGCTCTGGGACGGTTCCAACCCATATGCGGAGCCATCGGTTCCTCTGGCAAATCGTCCGACATATCGCGCAGGCTATTATCTGTTGGTAGATATCAACGTCATTTTTACAAATGACAGTCTCTCCGGGATTCATGAAATCAGCGCCCGGTTCGGCTCCAGCGGCGAAACCAGTATTCGCGTGGATACGGCACTGGGAATTACAGGTGCAGGAAGGTATCAGGGAATCATCGATATCGGCGCTTATGGGATTTCAGCAGGTTCCGCTTGGTATGGCACCTATCTCAATCTGCCCTATGTTCAGATTGAGGTGACCCGATATGAACTTGTGGAGGTTGTAGAGATGAATAGTTATACCGTCACGTTTTATACCGCCGATAATCAGATTTTACAGACCGAACGAATTGCCGAGGGCGAAGCGGCTGTTCCTCCTGCGGATCCGATAAAAATAGGGTATCTGTTTACCGGTTGGTCGGTAGATTTCAGTGAGGTGACGAGCAACCTGCAGGTATATCCCCAATATATACGGGATCCTGCCGCTCCGGAATATACGGTGACCGCTGTATCGGCTACAGTCGGAGAAGGGAATACGTCGACGGTTTTGCGGTTGGCGGATAGCTGTACGGTCACGGCCTCCTGTGTGGCAGAGGAGGGAAAGATAATCGGTTGGACTATGCAAACCTCATCCGGCTCCGGAATTGTTGGATATGGGCCCGTTTACACGTTTTCCGTAACGGGAGACTGTACGCTGACCGCAGCGCAGATGGACGCGCAGATCCCGGCGCTTTTTGCGGATTCAACAGTTCATGTGGCGGGCGCAGAAAATACATCGGCGCTATATTTTAGCGTGTATTCTGCCTTGCCGGCGTCCTGCACGGTGGTAGAATCCGGTCTTCTGAGTCTGCCCGGATTGGCGTTGAATGCTGACGAGGTTATGACCCTTTCCACCAGTGGTGTGCAGGTGTGGTCGGCCTCCTCCTCTGCCCAACAACAATATGTAGCGGTTCAGGCTGACCCAGACGACTATTTGGCTCTGCGCCCCTATCTGACATATCGGGATGAAGAAAACGCTTCTCATACCATTTACGGGAATTCCTTTACCTGCGGAGTAGAGGAGGCCTATCTTCCCGCCTATATCAATTTGCCCGCCAACAGTCGGTTAGGCGTGTGGTGGTGGGTTGGAAACGACTTAACGGATCCCAATACGCGGGCTTATCTGAATTTCCTCCAGAAAAATGGTGTAACCGATATCTACGGTGGTTTTGACTCCGGCAGTTATACCAATACGGCAGCGTTTATTGAAGCGGCGAACGCCAGAGGAATACGAGTATCCGCGTTAGGCGGCGATTGCTCTTGGGTGGATTCCAATCCGGGTGGATTTGACGGGTATTTAGAAGCCTATACAGCTTATCAGGCGTGGGCGGTGACCAATAATCGGGGGTTACTGTACGCTATGCATCTGGATGTGGAACCTTATGTTCCCAGCGAAAGCCGCCGGATTGAAATTTGGGGGAATTACGCCGACCTGGTCGAGGAAGCATACACCGCTACACGTATCGCCAATGTGCGGCTGGAATGGTGTACTTCCGCCTGGCTGGACGGATATACCAGTGACGGTAGGGAAATTGTCGCAGACAATGTGGCGCCGGGAACGTATGATATGACCATGGCGGAATGGGTTATGCGTCACGGCGACAGTGTTGTTCTGATGTCTTATCGTGACTCTGCCTCTCTGACCTATCAAATTTCGCAGGAGGAAATTGATTTGGCCACGCAGATTCCAGGTAGTTTTCTGACGTTAGGAGCCGAAACCGGACCAGAGGGGGACGGGGTAACCTACCAGAATGAGGGGAAACTTTTTCTGTATCAGCAATTAGCCGTTTTATACAATCTTGTCACTGAGGATATTACGAACGGAACCTTTGGCCTGGCGATTCATAATGTTCAAACGTGGTACGACCTTCCTTGGACAGTGACTCCGTAACTTTGGTGGAAAAGGTTGAACGGGTCGTAATTGTTGTCGCTGTCCATCCGGATTGAGCCACCTGCATTTTGACTATGCGGATATCGGCATCTGTGGTGTATTCCGCTGAACAAAGGCGGCAAACTGAGCCGGAAAATAAATTAGCGAGGCATCAGCAGTGGACAGCCCCAGTAAAAGTGGACCATAGACAAAAGACCCCCTATGTAGGAAAGTAACTACATAGGGGGTTATTTGATGATAAAACGAAGATATTCAAAAATTGAAATACCGGAAACGGAATCAATACAGTGTGGGCAGCAGGCCCCCCTCGTCCCAAGGAAATGCCAAGAAGTGATGCTACTGGGCCAAGGAAGCTGAAAGGGGAGCAGACATATGAAATCAATCGCCTTCGGATGGAGAATAAACTGCTGCAGGGTTTTCTGCAATTACTAGAAAGGAAGTGAGAGCAAAGATAACCGTCGTATACATAAAATGCTCTCGATTAAAGTTGGCGTTTCTCAGCCACCATCCACTTAACTCATCCAACAAAATAGGGATTTTCCGGCTACAAGCACTCACTAATCATAAAACATTTCGCAATAACAGCTTAGTAAAGCGTTGTCTTTATCTTTTTGCAGCTTTGATGGGAAAAGAGAATACAGTTTGTGACTGTGTCTATATGCAACCACAGTCACCGCCAAGTAGCCTTATGCTGTTTGACTACTCTCTTCTTTTTGTTTCTTGCCTGCATGATTATTGGGAAGAAACGGGAGATATCACGATCCTAACGGATTTGTGGCCAACTGCGTACACGCAGTTTCAACAAGCGGCTTTGCAGCTGGATGATGCTGGCGTCATCGTTGATTGCAGTACCTGGTGGTGCTTTCTAGACTGGAAAAATCGTCTAAACAAGCAAGCTAGCGCACAAGCCATTTTTTATATGCCCTCAAACAGGGAAAGTCCCTAGCAAAGTTCCTCCGAGATTGTTCAGCATATAGTCAGATTACACAGTGGATTCATATCGTTACCGCGTGCGTACTAACTAATTGCATTACAGAAATAAAGTCGTTATCAGTACTGTTTAATTTTTTTTTGATTATTAGTGTGCTAATAACGGAACGGAGGTTTTCTTGAAAAAACAAATAACCAATACTTTTATATCCACACCACAGCAAGTTTCATGCACTCTCTTCAGTTGGCTGAATGAATGGCTTGAAACATACAAAACATGTACTGTCCGGACATCAACTCTTGATATGTACCGTTATAGTGCGCAACTTATTCAATCATGTAAATGTGCGAATTCTGGTCTTAACGACATAACGCAACGTGATTTGCAAAGGATACTTAATGAAATCTGCAATCGTCGTCAACGTGGCAATGTAAACTTTCCCTATAGCGAAAGTACCCTGCGTAAAGTACGAATGACCCTAAATCAAGCATTTCGTGTTGCCAGAAAAATTGGACTGGTTGTTTCTAACCCTGCAGATGAGTTAATATTACCTCATGCTCCAACGAAAGAGGTATTACCGCTTACGCATGATGAACAGAAGCATGTTGAAATTGCCTGCCGAAACGATGTGTTGGGGTTTGTTTTTCTCTTTCTATTACATACCGGGCTGCGATTAACTGAGTTATGCAATTTAAAATGGACAGATTATGATAGACAAACGCACGAAATACATATTCGAGAAAGCAAAACAAAGGCTGGTATCCGTACCGTTTTTCTTATAGAACCGGCTCAACTGATTCTCGAATCACGCCCTTACATCAATGAGTTTATATTCAATACTAGCCGTGGAACGAGGCTTGGAAAATCAGCTATCCGAGATGCCTATGCGCGAATTCGTAAAACCGCAAATGTACCGAACTTTACTACCCATGTTTGCCGGCATACCTTCGTCACACGGCTCTGCGAGCAAAAGGTATCGGCAAAAGCGATTGCGCAGATTATTGGGCACGCAAAAACAGACTATGTTCTCAACATATATGCTCAATTGGAAAAGGATGCATTACGAAAAGCCATTTTTTCTTTGGAGGATACGAAAAAGGGATCGGCCACCGCCGATGTTCATCTGAAATTTACAGATACAACCGCGTACCAACAAATCATACGCGCTGCTTATGATATGGGTCTTCCCATTGACCGGTATATTATGAAACTGATTGAGGACAATGTTCTGGATATTTAGTAGAACCAATTCCCCACCGAAAGCAAAAGACCTATCCTGTCGGATAGGTCTTTTGCTTTTTGCTTAATAAGCTATTCATGGTTAAACGAACTACCGTGTAAACGCAAAATACACACGCTTGACTTTTGCCAAGGAATGGTGTACACTGCGGATACAAGCAAAAGCTTGTACCTTCTGCGACCCCGGCAAGGGTCGGCACGTTGGTGACACCGATGTAGAAACCATACATCGACCAGTACACGGTAGGTTGAACCCGTGATTATAGTATCACGGTTAAACACCGCTGTCAAGTTGATTGATGTACCTGCATCGGACTTGACGGCGGATTTTTTTGCGAATTTTGCGGTCAAGAAAATTTTGTGCCTTGACAATTACATGATGTACCGTGCGGATACCCACAGGGATGGGACATACGCGGCAAGATACCCAGTAGAGTGCAGGATTGCGAGAGGGTGAGGCGCAGGAACGGACACGGACAGATACACATTGGATGGTAACGCATGTAGTGCAGCTACATGGAGATACAACCATTCACACCATCTTGGCAAAAATGGTGTGAATGGTCAAAAGGCAGGAACTCAAAGCTCCTACCTTTTGACCATTCATTTAACTTTGGCCCGCCCGGAGGGATTCGAACCCCCGGCCTTTGGAATCGGAATCCACTGCGATATCCAGCTTCGCCACGGGCGGAAACGATGCAGAGTCGGCATAAAACTCATTACCAACAAAGCACAACTATTCTACTACACTCTTTGAATTTTTGCAAGTCCTAAGAACAATTTTCTGCGATTTATTTTAATTTGAGGAAAATGAGCCGGTTATTGCCCTCGTGATTGGGTACGGATTTGACGTCCAACGTACCCAACGATTTCAAAAACGGCGTCAGCTTGCGAAAACCGAAGTTGCGCACGTCGAAATCCGGATACCTCTTGACCAATCGGTTGCCAATATCCGAAATCGGCACCCATTCATCTTCATCCGACAGCTCGTCCACCATGACGGACACCGCGTTCCGGATGGTATCCAGAGGCGTCATTTCCGTTTGCACAGGCTTTGTTTCCGCAGGTGCGGGAGCCGGTGCCGGAACCGGCTGGTTGGTTTGTTCGAGAACCTCCAGATATTTGAACTTGTTGCACGCCGCAATAAATGCATTCGGCGTTTTCTTTTCGCCCATACCGACCACATACATGCCGGATTCCCGCAGCCGGGCCGCCAAACGGGTGAAATCGCTGTCACTCGAAACAATACAGAACCCGTCCACGTTGCCGGAATATAAAATATCCATGGCGTCGATGATCATGGCGGAATCCGTGGCGTTTTTCCCGGAGGTATACCCGTATTGCTGAATCGGCGTAATGGAATTGTCCAGCAGCACGCCTTTCCATGAACCGAGCGCCGGTTTGGTCCAATCGCCATAGATACGCTTATAGGTTGCCACGCCGTCGTTGGACACTTCATCCAGAATATACGAAATATATTTGTCGGACACGTTGTCCGCGTCAATGAGAACTGCCATGCGCTGATCCTTTGACATAAAGGCTCCTCCTTTATCTGCACAAAATATTTACAGTCATTTTTAATCCGCCGATTCTCCGATACATACGCCGTTTTGCTGCGAAAGGATCCGTACGCGCACCAGTTCGCCCGGCTCACCGTTTCCGCGGACACGTACGGGGACATAATTGGCGGTATAGCCTTCGTGACAGCCGTCCTCGCAGCGGGTTTCCAGCAGGACTTCGACCGTTTGCCCGACATAGCGGCTGAGGAACGCATCCCGCAAAGCGTCACACGCGGCGATCATGCGGTGGCTGCGTGCGGTTTTCACGTCGCCGGGGACCTGGTCAGGTGCTTTGGCGGCGGGAGTGCCGGGTCGCGGCGAATAGGCAAACACATGTACACGGGCAAAACCGATTTGCTGCACAAACGCAAGCGAGGCGGCAAATTCCGCTTCATCCTCGCCGGGAAATCCCACCATGACGTCGGTGGTCAGCGCGCAGTCGGCGAACGCCGCGCGCAGCTTGCGACAAACGGCGGCATATTCTGCGGCTGTGTAATGCCGGTTCATACGGCGGAGCGTGGCGTCACAGCCGCTTTGCAAGGACAAGTGAAACTGCGGGCACACCTTTTTCTGTGCGGCAAGGCGGGCGATCACCTCCGGCGTCAGGTGATCCGGCTCCAGTGAGCCGAGCCGTACCCGCCGGATGCCCGGCACGGCGCAAGCCGTATCCACGGCGTCGGCAATCGAATGGCCGGTATCCTGTCCATAGGCGGTCAGATTGATGCCGACCAGTACGACCTCCGTATACCCCTTGTCCGCCAGGGTACTCAGCTCCTGCCGCAGCTCGTCTAGCGGCTTGGAACGCACACGCCCGCGCGCGTAGGGGATAATGCAATAGGAACAAAACCGGTTGCAGCCGTCCTCGATTTTGACAAACGCACGGGTGCGCCCCTGAAACTCGTCGATCGACAGCGATTCAAAGGTTGCAGAATGCGCGGAAATATCCACGATCCGCTGCCCGAGCGCGAGGAATGTATGCACATGGCGAGGGAGCGCCGCGCGCGCGGCGTTGCCCAACACAATATCCACCTCTTGAAACTGCTCGGCCACCTCCGGAAATGCCTGCGGCATACAGCCGGTCAGCACCAGCACCGCGTGCGGATTTTCCCGCCGGCAGCGGCGCAGAAGCTGCCGCAGCTTGCGGTCGCTTTCGCCGGTAACGGTGCAGGAATTGACGACGACTACGCCGTCCTGCACATCGCCGCTGTCCGGCGTATATTCCGAAACGTCGTACCCTTCTGCGGCCATGAGCTTCATCATGGCCTGCGTTTCGTATTGATTGACTTTGCAGCCTAATGTATGAAAAACAGCCTTCAAAACCGGAAACCAACCTTTCCATCCCGTGCGAATACATATCCAAACTTACCCTATATTACATTATACTCGAAATCTTGACGGATTTCAATGGGCAGTTTGTTGCTTTCTTTGATTGATTTCGAGGGATTATGCGGGTATAATAGAATAAGATGGGTGAAATAGCAACAAAAACAAGGAAAGGACGGCGCCGGGATGTATACAGCCAAAATACGCTTTGAGACTCTGGATGAAGCAAAGGCGTTTGTGGATATTTGTAATAAGGTGGATTTTAAAGTCGAGTTGCAGGATGATGTGTACGTGATCGACGCCAAATCGATCATGGGCATTTTCAGCTTGGGGCTTCCGGCCGTGATTGATATGCATGCCCATTGCGAGGACTGTGCGGCTTTTCGTGAGAAAATCCGCTCCTATCTCGTAGAAGAATAAAAGGTGAAGGCGCTGCCCGCTTTTGAGAGGGCAGCGCCTTTTTATACGATTTATCGTATCGTATGTACCGGTTTACGCCAGCAATGTGTCGAGGCGGGCTTTTTTCAGTGCGGCACGAAGCGGGATATACAGCAGCACCGCCAGAATGACCGAGAAGGAACCGTTGATAAAGGTCGCGGGAATTTTCACCAGCGTCGCAGTAATTGCCGCGTCCATCGTCATGCCGAGCAGCAGCCCCTGCACCGTTTTCCAAACGAATTCACCCACGACGTTCCAGGCGATACCGGCGGTCGCGCCCAGCGCCGCATACAGCACGTTATCGGACAGCTGTTTCAACAGGAACGACAAAACCAGCAGTACCGCCAGCGATGCGCCCAGTACCAGCAAGAAGCCGCAGGCCACCAGGCTTTTTCCCATCTTTTCCGGATCGGTGGTATAGTTGGCCAAAAGCAATCCGCCGGCGCCGAAGCAGAGCACGGTTGCCATCGTCAGCCAGATGCGGGGATTCGACCGCTTTTCCCGTTTTCCGCCGTGCGCGATCAGGCCGGTGAACAGGCCGATGCCGAATTTCAGGATCAGCGTTTTGATCAACGAATCCGGATACCAGAACAGATCGTACATACCCATGCCTATGGAACCGGCCAAGCCGCCTTGCCAGCCGCCGAGCAATAGCGCGGCCAGAATGCAGACGGCGTTGCCCACATGCAGGAACTGTTCCGCGATCGGAACCTTTATGAACAAAGCGACAAACGACAGGGCGGCAAACAGGCCGACAAGGGTGATGGTGAGAACGGATTTTCTTACACGAAGCTGTTGCAAAATAATTCCCTCATTTCCTAGTGAAAAAATATGAATAATCGTCTTGCTCTTATCATAGCATATTTTGGCAGGATGTCAAGAGCTATCTTTGCGAAATCTTCATAAGTTGTACATTTTCTGTTTATAGGAATGACACAAGCCTTTTGTATCATATAAATAGACTCGTAAGGAACAGAAAGGAGGTCCTATCGTTTGAATAATGAAAAACCGGCTAACGTGCTGGTATGCGTAACGGATCAGCTCGCGTGCCGCCGCCTGATTCTGGCGGGCGATGCCATTGCACGGCAATATGACGTTCCCGTAAAGGTAATCAGTGTAATGCCGCCCGGTCTGGTGTCAGCAAAAACCGGTGAAACGCTGCAAACGCTGTACAATATCTCCAGCAAGCTGGGTGCGGAAATGACGGTGTATTTCAATGATGACCCGGCCCTGACCGTCGCTGTGCACGCCGGCACGACCAATGCCATTCATATCGTCAGCGGCGCTCCCGGCAGCAACAGCAGCCTGTTTATTGAAACCATCAAGGGGCTGCTGCCCGAAATCCCCATGTCCATTGTGGACGCGGATGACCAGATGCTGACGTTCCCCGCCATATCCGCTCCTGCTCGCTCCCATTGACGGATCGCCGCCAAACGGCGCCGAATTGAAATAGAACAAGCCGCTGCCCTCTGCACAAACTGCAGAGGGCAGCGGCTTTTTTAACGGTGATTCCACAGGCGCAGAGTCTGCACCTGCGTTTGGTGCGCACGATGGGTACACCACGAGAACACCAGCAGATTGGCCAGCATGCCGATGATGGCGCCGTCGGTACCCCACGGCTTGCATAAGACATAATTCCACACAAGCGTCGCACCGAGTCCGGCCAGCAGCGCATAGCGGAATGCGCGGCCTGTGGAGCGGATACCCAGAAAGGCAGCCGCCAGCGGCACCAGGATCAACGGGCACCAAAACGAATACGACAGCACCAAAATACCGAAAATATCCGGCAGCACGAACGCCAATCCCATGGCGGCAAGCCCTGTCCCCAGATTGACGCCGCGCAGCAGACGCAGCTGCTTTTTATCCGGCATATCCGGATGAAGCGGCAGCAGCGTGTCGCAAACCAGCCCGACCGCTGCGCCGTTCAAAAAGCCGTCGGCGGCGGACAGGATGATGGAAACCATCGCCGCCATGACAATACCGCGTATGCCCAGCGGCAGCACGGCCTGAATCAGCGCGGGCATTGCGGACGCTGCGTCATTGGTGACGTGCAAAGAGTAGGCGATCAGCCCGATCATTCCGGTCACGATAAAAAACGGGATGGAAAACAACCCGCTGAGAATCGTGCCGCGCGCGGTTGCCCGCGGATTTTTACCGATCAGCAGCCGCTGCGTATACGGCGGCGCCAGCGCTTCGCCAAAGCTCATCGCGCAGAACATGGACAAAAAACCGGGCAGCGTGGTGCCGTACAGCGGATTAAAATAGCCGGACGGCACACTGTCCAAAACGGCCGACAAGCCGCCTGCCTGCCGCAGTCCCATGAGCATCAGCAGCGGCATTCCCACTGCCAACAGGATAAATTGCAGAATATCCGCCAGAATCACGGATTGCAGCCCGCCGAAAGTGGAATAGATCAACACGATGCTGCAGCCGAGTACGATACCCAGCTTGGGCGGGATGCCCAGCAGCACGTGAAATACCAGCCCCATGGCTTCCATCTGCGCCCCCACCACGCCGGCGCAGCATAAAAATGAAAACACGCCGGTCAGCAGCCGCGCGCGGCGCCCGTAGCTGACTTCCATGATGCCGCCGACCGTGGAAACGCCGGGGAACCGCTCCACACCCGGCACCAGAAATTTTCCGATCAGGATCATGGTCAGGCTGAAGCCGAAGAGGGTAATGGTCGTGCCGATGCCGCTTTCAAACGCTTTGGCGGCATTGCCGGACGAATAGCCGCCCCCGACATAAGAGGCAGCGAGCGTGGCGAAAATGACCGCTGTTCCGTAGCGGCCGCCGGACGCCGTAAAATCGCCGGTGCTTTTGACGCTGCGTCCTCCGCGCAGCCCCATGCCGACCAGAAGCACAATATAGCCGATGACGATCGCTGTATCCAGCCACATAGACAACACCCCTCCCTGTATGTCTATGTTCCCGGAGACGGCGATATGCGTACGAAATCAATACCGGCCGACGCGCTTGACTTCCTGTACGATGGAGCGGAAGTTCTCCAGCGATACGGAATTGGGGATGGAATGGTCCGAGGAAAAAATGTATCCGCCGTTTTCCTTCAGAGTCGGAATCAGCCGGTCGATTTCCGCGATGATCGCGTCCTTATCGTCCCAAAGCACGGCATTGATGCCGCCGTGCAGCACCAGCCGGTCACCGTATTCCTTTTTGATTCCCAGCACATCCATGCCGGCCTTGATCTCGATCGGGTTGAGCGCGTCCACACCGGTGCTCACCACGTCCGGGAGCAGCGGCATGATGTCGCCGCAGGAATGCAGGTGCGCGCGTATCCCCTTGGCGTGCGCCCAGTCCACCGCCTTTTTATGGAACGGCCGGAGCAGCTCGCGATACAGGGCGTTTGAGAAGAAAGGCGTCCCCTTGTATCCCATATCGTCGCACCAGAAAATCTCGTCAAACCGATAACCGGCGTCCCAGATTTTATCAAAATGCGCCATACAGCG
>CATWUX010000021.1 GCA_958354085.1 uncultured Oscillospiraceae bacterium
GTGGAACATTTTGGTGTGGTAATACATCCAATCCTCCCGGCCGTCCCGTGAAGGGATAACGGCGGCTACACCCGGGCCGTAGATACCGCGTTCCATATTCCACTGAAATTCCGGTCCCGGCTTCACAGCCTCGTTATAGTCGATCCAGTTGGCGCCGTTTTCTATATCCCCTTGACCGGCGTAAAAGCAAAGCCCTATCGCGTAATGCACTGTCTGAGCGCCGTCGCCGGAATACAGGATCGTGATGGTGCCGTTCTTTTGCACGACACAGGGGGCTTCCGCCACCGCATCTTTCCAACTGCCGGGATGATCGGCGGGGACGGGATAAGGCTGGGGCTTGGCGATATGAGGGCGATACCGCACTACGCAGTTGGTTTCCTCCGCATCGGGATGGGACAACTGCGTCGGGGACAGCATACGGGAAATATAGACGCTTTCACATCCCCAACCGAAGTTTCCTTTGATCCCGTTGCCGGCCCAAAGGAGATACCAATCCCCTTGACCATCCGCCTGTTGTACCTGAAAGGCGTGGTGGTCGATGGCCCAACTGGTGATGCCGAGGCTGCCCAAACGCGTCCATGTGCCGGTAAAGGGATCGGCGTCGCATTCCCACGCATCGTTACCAAAGGCATACCACTTGTTGTGATATACCCCGTTCATATATCCGACGAAAATCGGCGCGTGAAGCGGAAAGCCGGCCGGCAAAAGCCGGACTTCCTCCCGCCGAACCAGAGAACGGCTGCGGTACAGATAACAGCCGTTGGGCGTGTTTTCCACATAATAATAAACGTTTCGGACAGGATCGTAGGAGCAGCGGGGGTCTTCGCCCTTCCAGAGTCCTTGGGTAAATTTCGTCATAGTTATCAGCCGCCTTTTGCAATGCTTGTTTCGTTTTATACTAGAATCTGATGGAAAGCTTTCATCCGATTTTAGTATTATAGGCGTATGGCACAAAACCGAAGTTTTGTGCCATACGCTGCTGCCGGGGGAATCGGGATCAAACCATTCTAAGATTTTTTCTTTTGTGTAAAGTACCATAGGGCGAAACCGCCGCCTGCGGCCAAGACCAATACGGCGACTACCAGCCAAATAACCCAGCCGCTGCCGGATGATGAGGGCTGAGGCGCGGAGGGGGCAGTGGTTTGTTGGCCGGAGGGAAGGACATCGGACGTGCCGCTCTGCGAGGGGACTCCCGATGAAACGGAATCGGTCTGAGAGGTTTCTCCCGCTCCGGTCACAGTCGTATCCGCCGGCTGGGAAGAGGATGTGCCGCCGGACGCCGTTGTGGAAGTGCTGGGAGCCGGAGTATCGCCTCCGTCGGTTGAATAAAGAACGGTATCCTCAAACACCACGAAGTCAACGGCCGCGTCGTCGTATTTTCCCTTGGTGTGCTGTAAGGTAACCGTGGCGTTCGCGGGGATGTCCACCGTAACGCGATAATCGTGGAAAATATAGCTGGAATCCGGCGTGCCATCGGCCTTCAGGTTCTGCTTGAATTTGACGCTGGCTTTTTGCACGCCATTGACCAGAATATCAAAGCCGCCGTTGGGATCATTGGTGCCGGCTCGAATGACAAGGCTTTTTGACTTGGGTACGTTGCGGAAATGCAGACCGGATTTGCCGTCGCCTTCCTCGCCCGCAGCGAACCAGTCGAAATGCTTCATGCAGCCGCTCAGCGACATATTCTTATTCCGAACGGCTTCAAACATCAAGTTGTACGGCTCTCCGTCATCTCCGACTTGGTTTTGCACCGTGCTGTTGGCTACCCAGCCAAACGGAACGGCGTGCTCCGCTTCAAAGAAGTAGTAGCCACGCTGCGGGTGTCCGGGATCGCCGGAGGGCATGGGCGTTTCGGTTCCCATTTTAGGAGGAGTACCCAAATCGGGTATCGTATAGGATTTGCCGTCGATCGTGATGGTCTTCCATTCGATCTTTTTCAGATTGATGATGCGTGTCCAAGCCTCACGATCTTTGGAAACGCTGCTGGGAAGGTCATAATATAGCTTAGCATTGTAGTAAAACCACATTTCCGTCCCATCGGCGGAGGGAATAGGAGCGGCTACACCGGTCCCGTAAGTCGTGCCGTATTCCCCGTGAATGGTGTTGGAAAATGCCGGCATGGTGGCGCTCAAATCTTTCCAGTTTTCCTGTTTGGTGATATCTCCACCTGTATAGACGCATAAGCCGAGACCGTACCGAATGGATTTGCAGTCGGTGGCGGAATAGATCATGGTGATGGTTCCGTCTTTTTGCACGACCGACGGAGCCTCTACGTCCCATCCGGTCCAGCCGGCGGATTTGGCGCAGCGCAGAATCACATCGCTCAGATCGCCCTTGGTGGAAGCCAGTTTGGAGGGCGTGAGCATTTTGGATATATGGATATTTTCCGCTGAAAAACTGTTGGTCAGACTCTTGTTTTCGCCGGCAGCCCAGAGAAAATACCATTCTCCCGCATGCTCGCCGCTTTCTACTTTAAAAGCGTAATGATCCAGTGTCCAGCCCGCCAGGCCAAAGCGTACCATTTATTATAGGTGACGCCGTTCATGGTATCGACATAGACGGGAGCACACAGCGGGAAACCGCGTGGCATGACACGGCGGTCGTTTACGTCGCCCCGATCCACCAAAGATTTGGACCGGAACATGACCATGCCGGCGGCCGTGTCTTCTACATAATAGTAGTAACCGGTTTTGGAATCGAACGAGGCGCGGGGGTCTTGTCCTCGCCACAGTCCTTGGGTGAACGTTTTCTCACCGCTGGCAGAGACCGAAGAAAAACCCATCAACAGCAGAACGCAGGTTGTGAAGACAGAGGCAAACATTTTACACAATTTCATCGATTTTCCTCGCTCCTTGTTGTATTATAATTTCATTATAGACGGTCAAGACTATGTAGAAAATAGGATGGACGGCAAATATATATCTTTTTCGGAAGGCGGGTTGATCTTGACAACAGAAAAATTTTGTATCGGCGGAGCGCTGCACTACCCGGAAGGGCAGATACTCAAGGTATTATATAGGGTGGAAGCAGACAGCTCCTATAATGTGGCCAGATGGTATCGCAATAGCGTGGATTATATTGCAGTGCTGACTATCTGCGGGCAGGGGCTGTTGTCCCTGCGGGAGGGACAGCAGCTTTTGTGCCCGGGTGATCTGTTTCTGGTGCCGGCTGACGATATGCGGAGCTATCGCACGGAGGGCGCGGAATGGACCTTTTATTGGTTTGAATTCGATGCGGAGCATCTGCCTCTGGAGGTGCAGCGTGTTTACCGCCTGTCGGAGGAGGCATATCATTTGGATATGTGCGATACGTGTCTGCAACAGATGCTGCTGGAACATTGGGACTGTGCTTCCGCTTTGTTTACGGCCGTTGTTCATCTGTGGTATGTGGCCTGCGGCGGCGCCGATAAGCGGGAGGAGAGCTTATTTTTGGATCAGGCGCTCGGCTACATGAAGCGGCATTTGGCGGATATGTCGGTTCAACGGTTGGCTGAACAGATGCATGTTAACGAGCGCACGCTGCGCAATTTGTTCTATCGGTATATCGGCAGCAGCCCCATACGGGTGTTTAACCGGCTGCGTATGGAAACGGCCGCCGATATGCTAGCGGTTTCCCACAAGCCCGTGGGCGTAATTGCAGAGGAGCTGGGCTTTTCCAACCAATTTCATTTCAGTAAGGTATTTCGGCAGACCTACGGCTGTTCTCCGAGAGACTACAGGAAGGTTCTGAATCAAAGAGTGGTGGATGCGGATAAGGAGGAAGGTTAGTATTTTATACAAAAGCGAAAAAGAATGGGTCAGTATTTCCGACGCATCGTCAAAAGAAAGACGGTATAATGCTGTTAACAAATGTTTTATCCTAGGGGAATACTCATGTATCATAAAGAAAGGAATAGATAACCATGACAAAGAGCAAACGATTTCTGGCGCTTTTTTCGGCGGTACTGATGACAGCGGCGCTGACGGCCGGCTGTCAATCCAATACGCCGGGCTCATCCACAACGTCCTCCGCTTCTTCCGGCAGCAGCACCGTTTCCGGCGACAGCTCTGCCCCCATCGGTGAACGGCCGATCCCGGAAGAAATGCAGCCGACCAGCAAAAAAATCGTGGTCTGGATGAAAGGCGATTCGGAGGAATTCAAGCCGTATTATGATGGCTTCCTGGCGGATTATCCGGATTACACTCTGGATTACATGACGGCTGCCACGGCAGATCATGTCCAACTGATTCAGGCGATTCAAGCGGGACAGGGAATCCCGGACGCTATTTTGGTGGCTCCTCGTCCGGCGGACGCCTATTATACGGGATTGTATCAGGCTCTGGATTATTATCTGGACAACGATCCCAACTATAATCGGAAAGACATTAACGAGATGGCGCTGGCAGGCAACACCTTCGGCGGCAAGACCTATTTCGTTTGCGAGGACTTGGAGCTGTGCGCGTTGGGCTGGAATAAGAAATTGTTCCGAGAAGCCGGTCTCGATCCGGAAAAGGCGCCCAGAACCTATTCGGAATTTGAAGCCGCTTCCAAAGCGCTGACAAAATACAACAGCAACGGCGAAGCCACCCAGATCGGCTACAAGGGCAATATCGGCTATTGGGCGCTCTCATCGGCAATGGGCCGCTATGTGACCGGCCGGGACGGCTACACCGTGGAGTTCGATACGCCCGAAATCCGCAAATCCTTTGAATTCTCCAAACTGGTTCCCAGCTTCTACAACAACAAGCTGTCGATGGCCGATGACGAATCCTATTGGAATCCCAAGTCGGGGCATGTGGGCCTGTTCTATGTGAACCTTAAGCAAATCAGCCAGTTTATCGACGAGAATCTGGAAATCGGGCTGGCACCCTGGCCGGTAGCGGACGATTATGAGGGCGATCCGAAAATCTGCGTATACAGCTCGCAGCAATACGGTATTTCCAAGAATGCGGCCAATCCCAACGGCGGCTGGCTGTTCATCCGCTGGCTGGTGACCAAAGGCATCGGCGACGTGTTTAACGAATCCCAGTTCAACGCCAATCCCAACGGCTATATTCCGCAGTATCAGTCCAATAAAGAGCTGCGGGAACAGGTGAATGCGAAATTTAAGCCACTGGTTACCAACGAAAACGTCCTGAAGCTCTGGGAGCAGCGGGATGAAATGTACGAACAGGCCAACATGTTCTTGTGGTCGGATGTGATTGAGGGCCAGTTCCATCCCACTATTTGGGCGGCGGAAACACAAATTTATCAAGGGCAGGTGACCATCACCGATCACTGTGCCAAGATTCAAAAACTGGGTGAAAAACTCCATAAAGAATGGTTGGATCAGAAGCTGGCTGACGGTTGGGTATTCACCGAAGATAAGCTGGCTCTGATTCCCCCGACGGAATAATTCATCGCGTATTTTCAGGAGGTGCGCCACATGGCCGGTCGCGTCCATTTGGGAAAACTGAAAAATGTCTCCAAGCGAGCTATGGCGTTTGCGCTGTGCCTCTTGCTGCTGACGGGGCTGCCGGCTATGGCAGCTCCCGGGCAGCCCATGAAGGATAAATACGATGTCGGCGGCGGTTCCGAAACGGAGACCGCCGCCGATCTCCGAAATTATTGGGAATTGTTGGAGGATTATGCGCAAAAAGGAGCGCAGCCGGGCACCGGCTCCCAGCGTATTACCGCTTGGGAGGGCATTGAGCCGGCGGAAGGCTTAGAGGGTTACGACGGTCTTGCCTATCTCTGGAATCAGGAACAGGAGTCCATACAGACCACGGTGCATGTGGAAAAGGAAGGGCTTTATGTTCTGGCAGTGGATTACCTGACTTTTTCCGGCGAAGTAACTGCGATTCAGCGGAGTCTGCGTCTGGACGGAGTATCGGTATGCGCGGACAGTGAGAACATTCCCTTCGATCGCAAATGGCAGGAGTCCGGCGATACGTTTTTTGATTATAACGGTGACGAGCGTTCCTCGCAGCTGCAGCAGGTGTGCGAATGGCGTAAGCAATATTTCCGGGATACCAATTCCTTTTATTCCCAGCCTTTGCAGGTGTATCTCACAGCCGGGGAGCATACCGTGACGTTGATGCATGTATCCGGCAATATGGCGGTGGGCTCTTTGTATGTGGAAGCGCCGGCGGTATTGCCTACATATGAGGAGTATCTGACGCTTCACGATGCGCCCGCGTATACGGGAGAACCTCTGTATCTGGAAGCGGAAACAGCCGCGTACCGTTCCGACCGTACCATTCGGCGGAGCAGCAATTCCGATCCGGCGACCTCGCCTTTTGAATATTCGCAAATCCGCCTCAACTCCATCGGCGGCGATCGTTGGCAGACAGGCGGTCAGTATTTAACATGGAAAGTCAAGATCCCCCAAACCGGCTATTATCAGATCAACGCCCGCTTTTTGCAGAATACGGGCAACGGTTTGGTGATTTATCGCCAGCTGCTGGTGAACGGCGAAGTACCTTTCCGGGAAGCCGATGCTTTGCCCTTTGCTTACGGACGAAGCTGGCAAACCGCCGCTTTAGGCACGGCAGAGCAGCCCTGCCGCCTCTATTTGGAGGCCGGCGAACAGGAGATCACCCTGCGCGTGGTCAGCGGTGAGCTGCGGGATGCGCAGAACAGCTTGAAGGAATGCGGCCGTGTGCTGTCCGACCTTCTGCGGGATATTTTGACAATCGTCGGTTCCGCGCCGGATGCCAATTTTGAATATGAACTGGAGGACAAGATCCCGTGGCTGCTTTCTACTTTGGAAAGTCTGCGGGACGAGCTCCGCACGCAGGCGGAAAAGCTGCTGAACATCAGCGGTAAGCAGGCCACCATTATTTCAAATTTATTGAGCGCAGCGGATGAGCTGGACGGCTATGTGCGGCATCCCGAAACCATTCCGGTCAGCAGCGGCTCCGATGGTTCGCTCACCACCATGCAGACCAATCTTTCCACTTGGTATACCGATATGCTGGAAACGCCGTTGACTTTGGATTTTCTGGAATTCACATCCCCCGGAAGCGAAGTCAAAGCGGTGAAAAGCACGTTTTGGCAGAGAACCAAAGCCACTTTTATGAATTTTCTGGCTTCCTTCGTCAAGGACTATAACCGTTTGGGCGGCGACAGCGCGGGAACCGATGTGCAGGAGGAGATCACGCTTTGGATCGCCCGCGGACGGGAATGGGGTGAGCTGCTCCAGCAAATGGCGGACGAGGAGTTTACTCCGCGCACAGGCATTCGCCTCCGCGTGAACATTCTGCCCTCCGGATCGGTGGGGGCCATCGGCGGCGTCAGTCCTTTGCTTTTGTCGATTGTTACCGGGAATTCCCCCAATTTGGCTATCGGCAGCGATTCCAGTACACCTGTGGAGCTGGCCATCCGCGAGAGCGTAGTGGATCTGAGCCGGCTGCCCGGTTATCAGGAGCTGGCGTCCAATTTTGTGGATGGCGCTTTGGAACCGTTTTCGTATAACGGCGGGGTATACGCTTTGCCGGAAACCATGGATTTTCAGTTCATGATGGTGCGTACCGATATTTTCGATGAGCTGAAATTGGAAATACCGGAGGACTGGGATACGCTGTATGCCAAGGTGCTGCCGTCTCTGAAGCAGAATAACTACAACTTTTACATACCGATTACCACCAGCCTGACCGCCCAGTATCAATACTGCGCTTTTTACACCTATTTATATCAGCGGGGCGGCGATCTGTACGATGCGGCGGGGCTGAATACGCTTTTGGATAACGAGACCGCCTACTCGGCCTTTTATCAATGGGTTCGCAGTTATACGCAGTACAATCTGCCTCGCGAGGTCAACACCTTTAACCATTTTCGTGTAGGCGATATTCCCCTGTTTGTGGGGGGCTTGAACGAATATTTGACGCTGAAAGTGGCGGCGCCGGAGCTTTACGGAAAATGGACGGTGGCTCGTATCCCGGGCACACGTATGGAAAACGGCGAGCTGAACCGTCAGGCCATCGGCGCCTTGACCTCGTGCATTATGTTTGATAAACCAACGGGCAACGAGGCGGCGTGGGAGTTCCTTCAATGGTATATGAGCGCCGATGTGCAGCAGCGTTATGGCGAGGATATTGAAGCGACCGTCGGGCTGCAGGCCAGATGGTTCACGGCGAATACAACGGCTTTCCGCGGCCTGCCGTGGGACAAAGCAGATCTGGCGATCTTTGAAGAAGCGATGCAGGATATGCGCAATCCCCGCAATGTTTTGGGCGGGTACATCACCGGCCGTCAGCTGAACAATGCTTGGACGCGAGCGGTGATGAATGGGCAGGAGCCGCGTGTCGCCTTGGAAGAAGCTGTCAAAGAAATTGAGCGGGAACTGAAACGCAAGCAGGAAGAATACGGGATAGGAGGCAACTGAGGATGGTAAAAGCCAAACATAAAAAGCTAAACCGCCGCGAGGTGGAAGGCTATACCATGCTGCTGCCTTTTGCATTGCTGTTCCTGCTTTTTGTCTTGATACCGGTGGTTTGGGGACTGGTTCTCAGCTTTACTCATTATAACATCGTGCAGCCCATGCGGTTTGCCGGATTGAAGAATTACGTGGAGCTGTTTACCAACGATGATCTGTTTATCAAGGCTTTGAGCAATACCCTTGGATTTGCCGTGGTGGCAGGGCCGGTTGGATTTTTATCCTCATTTTTCTTTGCCTGGGCGATCAATCAGCTTCGCTGCCGCAACGCGTTTTCTCTGGCTTTTTATGCACCCTCCATCGTCAGCAGCTTGGCCATATCGGTTATTTGGCTGTACCTCTTCTCTTCGGATCGATACGGATTGGTCAACACCGTGCTGCTGAAGATGGATCTGATTAAAAGCCCGATCTTATGGACGAAAGATCCCCAGTACATTATGCCTTTGATTATTCTCATTTCGGTGTGGATGAGTATGGGTTCGGGCTTCCTGACCAATTTGGCGGGCTTGTCCAACCTCAATCCGGAGCTGAATGAGGCGGGAGCGATCGACGGTATCAAGAACCGGTTTCAGGATTTGTTTTACGTCGTGCTGCCGCAGATGAAACCGTATCTGCTGTTCAACGCCATTATGGCGATTGTGAATTCCTTGAACGTATACGATATTACCGTAGCGGTGGCAGGCTTCCCAAGCCCGGATTACAGCGCGCATACCATTGTGGCGCATATGTATGATTATGGATTTATCCGCTTTGAACTGGGCTACGCGTCGGCCATTGCCTTCGTACTCTTTATGATGAATTTCCTGCTGGGCAGATTCTTTATGAAAGTGTTGTCAACCGATTAGAGGTGAACCGCATTGTCAACTCTTGTCAAACGGCTCCGCCGGAGCCTGAAAAAAGTAACTCCCGGGTGGGTGACGGTCTATACTTTTATGATCGTTTTGGCGCTGGTGATGGCGTTGCCCCTGATTTATATGGTGGTAACCGCTTTTAAGCCGATTGAGGAGCTGCTCCTTTTTCCGCCGCGATTTTTTGTTAAGCATCCGGTTTTGACCAATTTTTCCGATTTGTTCGAGACTTTGGACAGTCAGACGGTTCCTTTCACGCGTTATCTTTTCAACAGCCTTTTTACCACCGTGGTGACCGTGGTGCTGACCTTGGCCGTGTGCGTCATGGGGGCCTATGCGATCGAAAAGGTGCGGATGCGGGGGAGCAGTCTGTTCGGCACGGTGGTGGTCTACGCGCTGATGTTTTCACCGCCCGCCGCCCAGATCCCCATCTACATGGTGGTGGCGCAGACCGGTATGCTGGATACGTATTGGGCGTTGATCATCCCCTCGCTGGCTACGCCGATGTACTTTTTCCTGCTGCGGCAGTTTATTTCGCAGCTCCCGGAGGTGCTGCTGGAAAGCGCGCGGCTGGACGGCGCGTCGGAATACCGTATTCTGGGTTCTCTGATTATTCCCATGGTAAAGCCTGCGCTGGCCACCGTCACCGTGTTCGCTTTTATTGCCAACTGGAATAATTCCGGCGGCTCTGCCATTTATATTACGGATCAGGCCATGAAAACCCTTCCGTATGCCTTGAGCACCATTACTTCCGGCGGCTTGGCACGGGCGGGAGCGGCGGCTGCCGCTTCGCTGCTGATTACATTTCCGACAATTTTAGTCTACCTGCTCATGCAGGCTCAGGTAATGAAAACCATGGTGTTTGCCGGTATCAAAGGATAAAGGAGGAGAATCACAGGCATGAAAAAATTGGTTGCGATTGTGTTCTCCTGTTTGCTGACGGCGGTTCTGGCCGCGGAGGTTTCGGCGGCCACGGTAGAAAACCACTGGGTGCAGGATCAGCAAGGCGAGTGGGGTCCCATGCCCGTTTCCTATGTGCCCGTCGATACGGTTATGTACTTCGGAAAAGCGGCGGGGACTTTATCAAATCCGCAGGATATTTTTTATCGTGACGGGTTGTTGTATATCGCGGATACCGGTAATAACCGTATCGTGGTTATGGACACCGCCTGTCAGGTAAAAGGGGTGTATACCGGCGGGGAAATCCCGTTTAATTCTCCGAACGGTGTTTATGCGGACGCAGATGGGGATATCTTTGTGGCCGATACGAACAATTCTCTTATTGTGCATTTGGCGCCGGACGGTACTTTTGTGGAATCTTTCGGCAAGCCGGCTTCCGAGTTATACGACGAAATCTATGATTTTAAGCCTATGAAGCTCTGCATCGACAATATCGGGCAATTTTATATTATCAATTACGAGGACTATCACGGATTTATCGTGATGGACGCCTTGGGAGAGCTGAAGGGCTATGTAGCTCCTACCAAAGTGGAAACCACTTTCATGGATAGTCTGGTGCGCTTTTTCGCTTCCGCTGAGCAAAAAGAACAGCTGGACAAGAAAAAGCCGCCGGTGCACACGAATTTCGTCATGGACGAAGAAGGAGCTCTTTATGTCACGACCGGTCGGGTATCCACGGCGCAGCTGAAAAAATTCCTGTCGGTGGGCGAAAACATTTTCCCCTTTCAGGGCGTTTTCGGATACGGCACCGAGCAGTCCAATGTGGTGGATGTGTCCGTCAGCAGCACCGGCATCGTGACCTTGTTGGAAAGCGATACCGGCGAGCTGTTTCAATACGACAGCGACGGGGTTAACCTGTGCAATTTTGGCGGCGCGGGCAACTGGTCGGGCGTGTTCATGTCGGCCAGCAGCTTGTGTGAAGATGAGCAAGGCAATTTTTATGTGTTAGACGCCGGTACGGGCGCCGTCACCGTGCTGCAGCCTACAGCCTTCATCAAAAAGGTGCATGACGGGCTGGAGCTGTACCACGAGGGGAAATATGAGCAATCCATCCAGCCGTGGGAGGAGGTCCTCTCGGTGGACCGCAATTATATTGTGGCACGCATAGGTCTGGGAAAAGCCTACATGCGGCAGGAACGGTACGACGAGGCTCTGGAGCAATATCGGCTCGCGGATTATCGCCAAGGCTACAGCGAGGCGTTTACCGGCCTGCGTCATGACGTTTTTCGCCGTCAATTCGGTTGGATCGTTCTGGGCGGCTTAGCACTGCTTATCGGCAGCTTTTTCCTGGTACGTGCGGGAAAACGCTGGAGCCGCAAGCAGCTGGATAAAATGTAGGAAACGCATAAGAGATGTGGACAGGCTCTTGCGGGCCGTCCGTGTATCAAGTATTTATGGTGTATTTCAGGGAGGAAAGGCAATGGCGTATTATTTTAAGCTGGCACTGCTGATGATTTATGAGCCCCAGCATGCCTTTACGCTCATCAAACGGCGCCGGACCCGAACCCCTTTATTGGTTCCGCTTGTCCTGTTTGTTTTGTGTATGGCCGTTCATGTGGCGCGGATTTACATCATACACTATCCGCTGACTTCCACAACGCCCGAGAATGCCAATCTGGGGAGCGAATTGCTGGGGCTGATGCTGCCTCTGATCTCCTGGACGTTGGGTTTGTATCTGGTGACGACGATCCGCAGCGGAGAAACCACCTTCCGCGAGACTTTAACAGCCGTGGCCTATTCCATGACGCCGTATATCCTGCTGACACTTCCCGTGGCGCTGTTCAGCAATATCCTGTCGCTGGAGGAGCAGGGGATTTTCCGGGCGCTGCAGGCCGCCGTGCTGGGATGGTGCATTGTACTGATTCTGTACAGTGTGATGCACATGAATACCTACACGTTGGCGCAGACGATTTTTATCGCCATCATGGCCATTTGCGCCATCCTGTTTGTTTGGGCGGTGCTGTTCCTGCTGTATATTTTGGGCGATAAGCTATTCTCGTTTGTCGCCGAGGTGGTCAATGAGTATCGTATGACGGCGTTGGGAGGCTGAGGTGAAAGAATGAAAAAGCTGCCATTTCATCAAAAAATAGGGTGCCTGCTCTGCTGCGCTTTTTTGCTGGTGGCCGGGATGCCTTCTTTTGACGCTGCACCGCTGAACGAGGTGGATCCCGCTTATACTTTGGCGGCGGACACCGGCAATGTTCGTCTGTATTACCATCCGGGAACCGGCGATATCGCGGTGGTTTCCGCGAACGGTCATGTGTGGTATTCGGCGGTTCAGCCCGGCACGGTAGATTTGGACGCGCTCACCGAAAGTCAGCGGCTCCTGCTCACGGCGCCTTTGACCGTGGAATACACGCTGCTGAATTCCCGCAGCGATAAAAGCGAAAAGAAGTCCATCAAGGATATGGATTTGACTGTGACGGCGGAAAAGGCAAAAAACGGAGTGAAGCTGACCTATAAGGCGGCGTCTATTGCGCTGGAGATTGATCTCCTCTTTACCGTCGAGGAAAACGGGTTTACGGTTTCGGTGCCGGCGGACGGGATTCGCGAAGGGGTTGGATTGACGGAACGTCTGCAAAGGAGCATGACCGCCATCCATACCAACATCGCGTATATTTATGATACGATCGACCAAATGCAGGCAGATGACGCGCTGTCCCGCCACAAATCCTCCATCGCACAATACCGCGCCTCTTTTGATGAGTATGTGGCGCAGATGGAGTCCATCCAGTCCGTGGTGGATATTGAATACGAAATTCAGCTGGCCACCACGCTGATGCAGAATACGCAGACCATTTTCAAAGGCGGCGTAGGGGTCGAAGGCGTTTTCACCGCCATCGCACGGGATGAATCTTTGAGCGCGGACACAAAAGCTGTCTATGCCAAGATGCTCAAAGACATTGATGCCAAATTTACGCAAACCAAACTGCTCAGCCAACAGTTGGGGACGATCAAATATGGAGCGGTTACCAATCTGTCTATCCTGCCGAACTTCGGCGCTTTGGGCGATCGGGATACCGGTTATATGTTTTATCCGGACGGCAGCGGGGCGATTACGTATGCCACGGAAGATCACCCCGCTTACCAGCATTTTTTTCAAAAAGATATGTACAGCGACGATAAGCCGGATATTTACGGCAACCTGACCAGCGGATCCGACGGTACCGAGCGGGTGCTGATGCCGGTATTCGGCGTTAAAAACGGCGACAACGCCTTTTTGGCTGTGATTTCCGACGGTACGGAGCATGCGGCTGTGGAATTCTATCCCAGCGGGTTGGACGTCAATGTCCATAGAGTGGGCGCTCGTATGCGCTGCCGCCGCACGGCCACGGCTTATGCCGACGGCCAGAGTCGGGGATCCAAATACGAACTGGAGCGTTTTCCGGTTTCCTATGCGATCACCTATCGGCTTCTCGAGGGCGACAAGGCCGATTACAGCGGTATGGCGGGACAATATCGGCAGTATTTGCTGAAAAACGGCCAGCTGAGCCAAAGCGCCTTGATGCAAAATCCGCCTGCGGCGGCACTCAACGTGATTATGGGCGTACGGCGGCAGCAGCTGCTGGGCGATGCTTTTCAGACCATGACCTCTTTCGGGCAGGCCAAGGATATTTTGCAGTATTGTCAGGAAAATGGCGGCGCCGGTCTCATGATGAATCTGCAGGGCTGGACCAAGGACGGCTATACGCCTTGGAAGGTGTCGGACGGCAAGCCGGCTTCTCAACTGGGAGGAGAAAAGGGATTGCGGGAGCTGGCAGCCTATGCAACGCAAGCGAACGTCCCGCTGTTCTTACAGGAAAACTACGTCATATCCAATAAGGGCAGCCGCCTTTTTAAAGAAAGCCAGTATGCGGTGAACAATAACAGCATGCTGATCACCTCGGCGCGCTCCGACGTCTATCTGTTGAACCCGTTTCGGGCTTTGCAGTATTTGCTGAACCGCATTCTCCCCAAACGAGCCGTTTATGGCGTTCAGGGTATTACGTTTGAGCATATGGGACATTTCCTCTACTATGACTATAACCCGAAGGCGCCGGCAACCCGTGAAGCTACAGCGGATACTTGGCTGGAGATGATGCAGAAAAGCCGGGAAAGTCTGGGCTTTACAGCGGCGGAAGAGGCGGGAGCCTTTGCATTCAGTCAGGTGGATTGGATCACGAAGGTGCCGGACGAGGCGACCGACTATATTTTCACCGACGAGTCGGTTCCTTTTTACCAGATGGTGGTACACGGCTATTTGCTGTATACGGGAAAATCGTTCAATAAATTTTACGACAAGCAGTACGAAAAAATGAAAGCGTTGGAATATGGGTATACGCCGGTTTACGATCTGACCTGGGCCAGAACCGAATTGCTCAAAAGCACCGCTTGCGAAACCATCTTTTCCTCTCGTTTTGAAGATTGGAAGGAAGAAATCGTTGGGGTGATCGCGGAGTTTTCCGCTTTGGGCGATCTGGCCGCCCGGCCTATGATTTCTCATGAACGGTTGGAAAATCAGGTGGTGCGTGTTCGTTATCAGGGCGGCGGCAAGCTGCTGCTTAATTATGGAACCGAGGCGGCCGTGGTTGACGGCGTGACCGTAGAAGCCATGAGTTATCGGATCATCCAATGAAGGGAGGCAACTGTATGCGGAAATCCCGCTTGAGCATGACGCAGAAGGAAAATCTCAAGGGATATATTTTTACTTTTCCCTGGGTGATTGGTTTCTGTTTGTTTTTTCTGTATCCATTGATTTCCTCCATTCAGCTGGCCTTTTCCCGTGTGACCAACGTGCAGAATTTTACATTGGTGTTCAATGGAATAGAAAACTTCCGGAAAGCGTTTCTGGAGGATGTGGAGTATGTACCCGCCCTGCTGACCTCTTTGGGAGATTCGATCCTGAAAACGCCGATTGTGGTGGTGTTCTCCTTGTTCATCGCCATTTTGCTCAATCAGAAGATGCGGCTGCGGGGGCTCTATCGAGCGTTGTTTTTGCTGCCGGTGATTATCGGCACGGGCGTGGTTTTGCAAACGCTGCAGGGAAACAGCGCCACCTTGGCTTTCTCGCCCCAGAGTCCGGCTATGGACAGCACAGCTACCGTAGCCAACGCCATCGACATCGGAGAGATCGGTCTGTCGGAACGGATGACGATGTTGCTGGGGCCCAGCATCGCGGGCGGCGTAGAGGTGGTTTTGGAACAAATATCGGACAGCCTGTGGATGTCGGGTATCCAAATCATTCTGTTTCTGGGGGCGCTTCAATCCATACCGGACACTTATTATGAGGCGGCCATGTGCGACGGCGCCACCGCGTGGGAAAAATTCTGGAAAATTACCCTGCCCATGATTATGCCCTCTATGCTGATAGTGGTGGTGTATACCATGGTGTCTTATTTTACCAGTTCCGAAAACGTCGTGATGACCTATGTGACCGACAGCAGTTTTAAAAATCTTCAGCTGGCCTATGGCTCCGCTATGGGATGGATATATTTCCTGCTCATCGGTCTTTTGCTGGCGCTGGTTTTCGGCGCTTTCCGCCGCTTTACGTTTTATGCCAGCGATAAATAAAAAGAGGGGAGGGGAAGCGGATGACCGCTGTATTTTCCGGGAGAAAGGTTCGCGAAACAAGCAAAAGCATCAAGAAAAAGGCCGGGCATATTGTGCTGAAAATTTTGCTTTATATTGTGCTGACGGAGTTCGTCTTTGTGTTTTTCTACCCCTTTCTGACCATGATTATAAATTCACTGAAATACGATTTTGAGCTTAAAGATGTTACGCGGCAATGGATCATTACCCGCATTAACTTTCAGAACTATGTGGATGCCTTCCGTCATCTGAATTATCTCCATTCGCTGAAAAATAATCTGATCGTGGTGCTCGGCAGTACGTTGGGACATTTGCTGTCCTGTACCTTTATCGCTTATGGTTTTGCGCGTTTCCGTTTTCGCGGCCGCAATCTGATGTTTTCCATGGCGTTGCTTTCCATGATTATTCCTCCGCAGCTGCTGATGATGCCGTTGTACATTCAGTTTGCCAAATTCGGATGGATCGGCAGCTTTGCTCCCATTATGGTACCCTCCTTTTTCGGATTCGGGCTTAACGGGGCGATGTACATTTTTCTGTTCCGCCAGCAGCTGCGCAGTCTGCCGACCTCCTATGAGGAGGCGGCGAAAATCGAAGGCTGCGGTTCTTTTCGGATATACTGGAAAATTATTCTGCCGCTGCTCAAGGGGAATATGCTGGTGGCCGGCATTTTGTCGGTGATCTGGCATTGGAACGATTATTTTGAGCCTTCCGCCTATCTGAAGGGGAGCAACCAAATTCTCACGCAGATGCTCTATAATTTGAACCAATATGTGGCGGCACAGGAAAGCGGAGCCGGGCTGATGGTCAGTCCGGTACAGCTGGCAGCGTGTTTGCTGGTTATCCTTCCTTTGCTGCTGATGTATTTGATTTTCCAGCGTCAGTTCATGAAGAGCGTGGATCTGACCGGCTTGGCCAACTAAATATAACAATAGTCAGATGGTGGGCATTCGGCGTGACCTCTGCCAATCCGGCGGCGCATTCGTTCGACACCCGCATTCACAAGAGAGGAATGATCTTTAGCATGACAAAGCATTATATCAAAGGATATCCCCGTCCGCAGTTTGTGCGTCCGGACTGGGAGCTGCTCAACGGAGAATGGGATTTCGCCTTTGACGATGAAGACAAGGGCTTGGAAAAGGGCTGGGCCGGCGGATTTGGCGATATGCGCAAAATCACGGTTCCCTTTTCCTATGAATCGCCGGCCAGCGGCATAGGCGATGAGACCGCCCACCAGATTGTTTGGTACTGCCGCAGACTGACCTTGAGTCCCAAACAGGGGCAGCAGCTTCTGCTGCATTTTGAGGGCTGTGACTATTCCACCGGCGTTTGGCTCAACGGTTCCTATTTGGGACAGCATGACGGCGGCTATACCCGGTTTTCCTATGACTTGACGCCGGCGGCGCAGGAAGGCGAGAACATTCTGGTGGTGCGGGTAAAAGACAGCTTTTCGACCACTCAGCCGCGCGGGAAGCAGCGTTGGAAACCGGAAAATTTCGGTTGCTGGTATGTTCAGACAACCGGTATATGGAAATCCGTGTGGTTGGAGCGGGTTCCGTCCGCCCACATCCAAAGCGTGAAAATCACACCGCTTTTCGATGAAGAGCGTGTGCAGATGGAATTCAAGCTGGCGAACTGCCGGCAGAGCGCCGAGCTGGAGGCGATCATCTCCTTCGACGATACGCAGGTCAACCGGGTTCGGCAAAGCGTCAACGGGATCACCCTGCGGCAGACCTATGACTTGCGCACGGCAGCTATGGATTGGAAGGTGGCGGCTTGGAGTCAGGCGGCTCCGAATCTGTACGATGTGACGTTCAATCTGTACGTTGACGGCGTGCTGACCGACACCGCATATTCCTATTTCGGTTTGCGTAAAATTGCTTGTGAAGACGGACGGCTGCGGCTCAACAACAATCCGTTATATCTGCGGATGGTGTTGGATCAGGGCTATTGGCCGGACTCCCATCTGACGCCGCCCAGTGAGGAAGCGCTGATAGAGGATATTCAAAAAACGCTGGAAATGGGCTTTAATGGATCGCGCAAGCACCAAAAGGTGGAGGATGAACGCTGGCTTTATTGGTGCGATGTACTGGGGCTGTTGGTATGGCATGAAATGCCCTCCGCTTATGAATACGATGACGAGGCGGCGTCGGCCTTTCTGCGGGAATGGACAGCCGCGGTTCGGCAGCATTACAACCATCCGTGCATCATCACCTGGGTACCGGTCAACGAATCCTGGGGCGTACCCAACATCTATGGCGACAAGCGGCAGCAGCAGTTTACCGAAGCGGTATATGCCGTTACCAAGACATATGACCTTTTCCGCCCCGTGATCGTCAACGACGGATGGGAACATACCGTGTCGGACATTGTGACACTCCACGACTACGATTGTTCGGGCGAAAGCATGATGGCCCGTTACGGCAAGGATCTGGGAGCAATCCTGCGCAATGAGATTTCCCATAACAATTACCGCTATGCCTTTGCTTCCGGCTACGGTTATCATGGCCAGCCGGTCATCATCAGCGAATACGGCGGCGTCGCCATAGAAGGAGGCGAAGGCTGGGGATACAATGGCAAGGTGAAGGACGAGGCGGCCTGCGCCGACCGGATCGAATCCCTGACCGATGCCATCAAATCGATGGATATCGTCTGCGGTTACTGCTATACACAGCTGACCGATGTTCAGCAGGAGGTCAATGGGCTGCTGTATGCGGATCGTACTCCAAAAGTTTCACTTGACAAAATCTCCCATATAAATCTAAAATGATTTTAGAAGAGATTCGTTGAGGGCGGAGGGTGCGTATGAACCGGAAAACAGCCATTGAATTGGGAGATACGGAAAAATTAGTCAGCTTGGGAAAGGCGCTGGCTTCGGACGTACGGGTGGAGATCCTGCGTATGCTGCGGGAGGAAACGCTGTCGGTGAACGAGATCGCCACCATTTTGCATATTCCGGTTTCCTCTGCGGCTCTGCATGTGAAAACGCTGGAAACGGCGGGACTTATTCTTTCGGAATATCAGCCGGGACTTCGCGGTGCCAAAAAGGTTTGCAGTCTGCGGTTGGATATGATTGATTTGATCATCGTGCCGGAGCATGAGGTGATTCCGGATAAGCAGTTTATGCTGATCTCCGCGCCTTTGGGCAGCTATTTTGATTGTTCGGTGGAGCCTACCTGCGGTATGGTGAATGAACAGGGCTATATTGACACCGACGATACCCCTTCTGTTTTTTATCATCCCGACCGTTTTTCCGCTCAGCTGCTGTGGTTTAACCGTGGCTATGTGGAATACCGTTTTCCCAGCTCTTGCTTGCGGATCGGCCGGGCTTCCAGTATCGAGATATCTCTGGAGCTTTGCTCAGAGGCGGCGAATTACCGGAATATTTGGCCCAGTGACATTACTATCTGGATCAATGACGTAGAGGTTCTGACCTATGTATCGCCCGGAGATTTCGGTGGCAGACGAGGCAAAAACAACCCCGCTTGGTGGTCGGATCTGTATACCCAGTATGGTTTGCTGAAGAACTTCAAAGTGGATGAGGCCGGAAGCTATATCGACGAAATTCCGGCTTCCGATGTGGTGCTGAACGATTTGCATCTTTATGATAAGGACTATATTTCGTTTCGGATCGGCATCAAAAAAGAAGCCAAAAATCAAGGCGGCATCAACATATTCGGCGAGAAGTTCGGCGATTACAGTCAGGACATCGTTATGCGGTTGAACTATGTATCGAATTTATAAAAGAAGGTGTTTTTATGCAAGATGGTATTCATGGGTTGCTCCCGCAGGAGCAGCTGGCGGAAGGAACCCGCAAACTGAGGGATTTTTATGATGGAAAGCCGGGCTCCCCTTTTGTATTGAGAGAATTTGGTTATTATTCCTTGGATCGCTGGATCCGCGAAGGGTATCTCAAGTCCTATTCGGAGGTGAACGGGGATTACGATGCGTATCTGCGGTCGGTTTTCGGCTTTGATGAGCCGGGGCAATTTGATATTTGGAACTTGGGTTGGTGCGAAGCGGAATTCAGTCCTTTTTTCGAGGAAAAGGTTATCGAGGATCGAGGAGACCACGAGGTAGTGCAGGATTTTGCCGGCCGGCATGTTCTCTTTTTTAAGGACAGGCGTTCCGGCTATATGCCGGAATATCTCTCCACCCCGGTGAAGGATATGAAAACCTGGCAGGAGAATGTGAAATGGCGGCTGAATCCTCGGGATACGGCTCGTGTTAACAAAACGGCAGAGATTCTCGAGCCGGCTGTGGAAGCCGCCCGCCAGGGAAAGGTCATCAGCCAGCGCATTATCGGCGGCTATATGTATCTGCGCAGCCTCATGGGGCCGGAGGATCTCTGTTACCTCTTTTATGATGAGCCTGATTTGATTCACGATTGCATGCAGACCTGGTTGGAATTAGCCGACAGCGTAACTGCACAGATTCAGCAAAAGGTCAGTTATGACGAAGTGTTTTTGGCGGAGGACATCTGCTATAACCACGGACCGCTGATTTCCCCCGACATGATGCGGGAATTCTTGTTCCCTTATTATCAACAGTTGATTCATAACATCCGTAGCCGTCAGCTGGACAAAAACCGCCGTTTGAATATTCAGGTGGACACAGACGGTTTTTGCTGGCCGGTTATCGACATGTATCGTGAAGCCATCGGCATGAATTATATGAGTCCGTTTGAGGCGGCTGCCGGTTCCGATATTTTGGAATCCGGAGAAAAATGGCCGGAGCTGTTGCTGTCAGGCGGTATCGACAAGCGGGTTCTCGCGACCACGCCGGAAGAAATGGATCGGTATCTGGACAAGGTTTTGCCCGCGCTTCATAAAAGAGGCGGTTATATCCCCACTTGCGACCACGGTGTGCCCGAAGAGGTTTCTTTTGAAAACTATATGCATTTCCGTCGTCGGATAGCGGAGTACGCTTAAATTTGAGACAGCAGTGAAAATGCCGAAAGCCCTTGATTTATCAAGGGTTTTCGGCATTTATGGCATTTATTCCATGTTCAGGGCAAGATTATGGCTTTTTCAGGCTTTTTTCCTTCAGGATGCGGCCATCCCGGAGCAGTTGCTCCAGCTGTGCGGCATTATCCGTCAACAGCGCCTGCCGGTATTCCTCCAGATGTCCCATGATCTGTTCGATCTCGTGAATCAGCGGCGCCTTGTTGAACATAAAAAGCTCCGTCCACATGTGCTCGTTCAGCTTTGCCACACGTGTCAGATCCAGAAAGCTGCCGGCGCTGAAGCCGCTTTCATTGTCCAGCGTCGGGCTCTTGATGTAGGCATTGGACACCACATGCGCCAGCTGCGACGTAAACGCAATGGTTTGGTCGTGTATGAGCGGCGTCGTCAGCACGATATTGGTAAACCCCAGAGCAACGGCCAGCTGCCGGATCGTGTCCAAAGCCGCCGGCGGAACGGTTTCATCCGGTGTCAGGATCAGGCTCGCCCCGACAAACAAATCCGTCAGCGAATAGGAAAAACCGGAGTATTCCCGTCCGGCCATCGGATGTGCGCCGATAAACGTCACGCCCCGCTCTTTGAGCAGAGGGGCGCACTGCGCCACAATGACCTCCTTGACGCCGCAGGTGTCCATGACCAGATTTCCGGCAGAAAATCTTTCACCGTTTTCTCGAATAAAATCCAAGGTCGCCTGCGGATGCAGGCAAACAATCGTCAAATCGGCTTTTTCCAGCTGCTCCGTGCCGACCGCTGCGTCGATGACGCCTTCGTTCAACGCCTGTCGGATCGTGTCCGGATCGTTGTCCAACCCCCAGCAGCTATGCGCGGTGTACCGCTTGATCGCCTTGCAAAAGGAGCCGCCGATCAGCCCCAAACCTACCACCAGAATATTCATATGTATGTTCCTTTCCAGAGAAATCCCAACCACCGTTTTATATCTCTATTATAAAAGCTTGTGCGCCAAGAAGCAACTACCCTTGCAAAAACTTTATCCGTAAAGTTGGTTTTTGGGGAAGAGACGAGGATATTCAGCCGCAAAACCATGCCGGGGCTTTGCACATTCCGAAATATGTGGTATACTGGCAGCAGGAAGGTGAGAGCATGAATCTGCTGCATTTAAAATACGCCGTGGAAGTGGAAAAAACGCGCTCCATCAATAAGGCGGCGGAAAATTTGTACATGGGGCAGCCCAATCTCAGCCGCGCCATTAAAGAGCTGGAGGAATCCCTCGGCATCACGATTTTTAACCGCACCTCAAAGGGCATTTCGCTCACGCCGCAGGGGGAAGAGTTCCTTGGCTACGCGAAAAACATCTTAGCGCAGGTCAGTGCGGTCGAGGCTATGTATCAGCGGGATAAGTCTGCCCGGCAGCAATTTTCCATTTCGATTCCCCGCGCCAGCTATATTGCGCACGCCTTTACCTCGTTTGTGCAAACATTGGACGACGATCGCGAGATGGAGATCACCTTCCGGGAAACCAATTCCATGAACGCGATCCACAATATTTTGCAGGAGGACTATTCCCTCGGTATTATCCGTTATCAGGCGGCGTTTGAACCGTATTTTGCCACGATGCTGCATGAAAAAGGCTTGCAATCCGAGGAGCTGTGGGAATTTTCCTATGTCGCGGTGATGTCCGCTCAGCATCCGCTGGCGCACAAGGACACACTTTCGCTCGCGGATTTGGGCCGGTATGTGGAAATCGCTCATGGCGATCCGTATGTTCCCTCCATGCCCATTGCCGATGTGAAAAAGGCGGAGCTGTCTGACCGGATCGATAAGCGGATTTTTGTGTTTGAGCGCGGCAGTCAGTTCGACCTGCTCAGCGATGTACACAACACCTATATGTGGGTGTCGCCGATCCCTGCCACGCTGTTGAACCGGTACGGATTAGTGGAAAAACGCTGCGAGGATTATGACAAACGGTATAAAGATGTACTAATATACAGAAAGGAATATCATTTTTCCGAGTTAGACACGCGTTTTTTGAAGCTGCTCCGACAGGTGCGG
>CATWUX010000022.1 GCA_958354085.1 uncultured Oscillospiraceae bacterium
AAGATCAAGATCTGCACGCCGCAGTACCACAAAATCATGATGATGTTATCGAAAATATACAACAGCGGGACGGCCAGAAATTCCGGGAAGGATTTATCGATCATCTGATACAGCGCAAAGGTTTTCACGCCGCTGAGGCTATCGGCCCCCAACGTTTTGATATTGGTGACCAAGGGGCCGCTCATCAGAATGACCGGCAGAAAGAACAGCGCCCGAAACAGCTTTTTGCCCGTAAAGGCACGGTTGAGGAGAAGTGACAGGATGACGGAAAAAACCAGCGTCATCGGCACATACAGCAAAATCTGCTGCAAATAGCTGGGCAGCTCGGTCAAAAAAGCCGTGTCGCCCATCAGTACCTGAACATAGTTCTTCCATCCCACTCCGGTCATCATGACGCCGCCCACCTGAACGCGCACATCCGAAAAGCTGTAACGAATGGTTTCAATCAGCGGATAAAGGGTGAAGAAAAGAAAACCGATGATCCACGGGAGGACGAAGAGAAAGCCGGTGATTTTTTTCTGTGTGCTCCACTTCATGGCTTATCCCTCCGTCCATCCGGCCGACATAGCCGGAACCGTGATCCCGGCGTATTCGAACGCTTCTTCCGTGTAGTTGATCACCAGCGTCACGCCGTTTTCATAGGCAACCACCGACACGCCGTCCACCGGTACCGACCGGGACGCCATACCGCTGCCCCGCACCCGGGACAGACAATCGTTTACAAAGGCATAGGAGGATACAATATCCTCTTTCCAATCCTCGTAACGAGAGGAATAAATGTCGCTGCTGTTGGTATCGGCGAATTCTGAGGAGTACATATCTGTCAGGACAAAAGACGGGTTAATATTGTAATCCACCAACATCAGCAGCATCTGGTCGGTATTACCGCCATAGTTCAGGAAATCCGAGAAGCAGTCCACATAGCCGCTGAGAACGATCTGTACAAAGGGAACCGTATCCGTCTCATACTTCATCATGGAGTTCGCCATCGGTATATTGTAGGCCGCGTCGGCATAGGCCAAGGCATAGGCGTTCGGATTTTCCAGCATCAGATAATCCGTGCTGTCCGCCGCGTTCTGAAGAAGGCTGACCGCTTGCTGCAAAACTTCCAGCCGGCTTTGCGTCTGTCCGCTTTTATAGTTGCCGAACAAATCGTGGGCTATGTCGTTGAGAGCCAGATTCTTTTTGTAGAAGGGCAAAGCCGACAGCTTTTGGATATGGCCGGCCACCGTCGCCCCATTGAGGTAATAACGGGTGGTATAAAGGTTGTGCACTTCGGTTCGGCTGACCAGATTGTTGGCGGCCGACATCCGCACATCGCGCCGCTTGAGCTGATCGGAAAAACCGGTGGATAAGCTGGTTTGCAGCGCCAGCGTACCGCCGCCGGCCGCCACCTGCTCATACAACTTCTGCAGCTGCGCCTCCGATCCCACCTTGCCTTCCAAGGCGAAATTGCCGATGGAATGGCCGCTGATACCGCCCTTTTCAAAGCCTTCCAGCGTCATCAGAATGCGATTGACCCCCAAGCGGTTCAGCTCCTCCACCCAGCCGGATACATCCTTAAGGGTGGTTAAAGCTTTGGTATAATCCAGCCAGTACCCGGCAGCCCGCTCCGCCATAACGGCGTCCAGCTTAATCGGGATGCTGTTGCCGCTCAGCGGGGTGGCGCTGAGTTTGCCCTCCTCCTGCAGCAGCTTCTTGTAGCGATTCGCCATGCCGGTGTAATTCGCCTGTTCACCGCCGAGGAAATAGTAGCGAACCTCCGCATCGAAGGTGTTGACATTGGGCTGCGTCGCATTGAAGCCGGTATTGGAACCGGCCGGCTGCCAATAGGTTTCCTGATAGATAAAGCGTGGGCAAGCCCAGTTAAAATCAATGGTGGTGCCTGCCGCGCTGGCAATCAAATCACAGGCGCTGTCCCCTTGGGAGATCACCGCCAAAAACGCATCCTGATTGCTGCCGTGTGCCATGCCGAATACCGGCAGCGTCACCTGCTGGTTGTCCACCATAGGAATCGTCGGTATCGTGCCGGTTGCCGAAGCATTGACTACCGAAGTGTTGCCGGGGAGCGCCAGATCGCTGCCATAGATTCGCCCGCTGAAATAGGAACTGTAGCTGTGCGGCTTCTGATAACGGATCAGCGCCCCGCAGCCGTCGGGGATAAACATATAGCCGCCGATGCTGTCGCTGTAAACCGCGCCGAAAAAGGGCATCACATACAGAGCGCTGAGGGTATACGCACTTCCGCAGGACAGGCTGTTCTGCGGGATCACCACTTTGAGTCCGTCCTCCTCCAGTGTGATTTCCACCCTGCAGGATGCGGCCGCATCGCGGAAGGTCGCTTGGATCGCCACGCCGTTGTCAATGTCCGTGATCACCGGCGCGCCGTCGCCGCTGTCGGCCATACTCATCCGTTTGACCGAGCCGCTGGTTGCCGCGATAAAATCTCCCACCACGATGGATTTGGCGAATTGCTTCCAGGATTTGCTCAGGGTGGACAGCTCTTCCTCATTCTCCACCGTGCTGCTCCAGACATAACCGGTTTCCCGGTTCACCACCTTGATATTGGCCGTGGTACGATTCACATACAGACGCAGCTTGTCATTCTCGGCCACCAGCTTGTCGCTGTCCGTGAGTTCCCGGATCGGCGCCTTGCTGTCGGTATCCGCCATTTGCAGCTGCATGGTGGTGGGCAGCCCGGACAGAACCGTCGAGTTGTCATCGGAACCTGCCGCCTTGCTGTCTCCCTCGCCGATTCCCTTTACCGCCAGACAGGACAGCAGGAGGGTGGCTGCGGCCAGCAAAGCCAACTGTTTTTTACGCACGCAGATTCACCTCCGTAATGATACTGACCACGAAATCGATCACCTGCTTAAGCAGCAGATAAGAAATGGAAATGGCAAAAACCAACACCGCCATAAAGAAAAGGGTCACCAACACATTGAAAACGGTCTGGCGGAAGGTATACTGCTGCACCTCGATGATCGCCAAGATAATGTAGACCGCGCACAGCAGAAGCAGTACCCCCAGCACCGTATAGATCAGATAGCTTTCATCAATGGTGGCAAAGTTGGAGAACAGGATCAGCCATGGCAGGAACAGCACGATGGGCGATAAGCTGTAAGCCACGGAGATATAGGTGGAACGGAAGGTGCCTTCGCCGTCATTGATGGAACTGATGAAATAGTGGCTCACCAGGAACAGCGCCAAAGCGCACACGAAAATCAGTACGGTATTCATCAGGGAGAAGCTGCGCGGATCCGCGGAAAAGATGAAGCCCGCCGCCGTTTGATCCAAAATCGTCAGCAGCAGCACCGCCAGATAGATGACGGTTGCCGAAAGATAGGTGCCGGTCTCCCCCTTGCGCACATTGTAGCTGTTGTCCAGCGGATGGCGGAAGGCATACGGGATTTGGCAAATGTCGTAATAAAAACGGCTCTTCTTTTTCAGAGACGACTGGACGGCGATCACGCCGGCAAAAATGTGCTTCTTTTTATGCAGGCGCTGGAGAATGAAGCAAACAATCACCAATGCCAGCAGCGCCACCAACACATACATCAGGTTGCTCTGCAGCCATTCGTTTCGGAATTCCCAATACGCCTCGGAATACTGTTCCTTGGCGTTGGCCGTCCGGAAATGCCCTTCCGCCGCCGCATAATCGCCCTTCTGCATGTAATTCAGCCCCAGATAGAGGTGGGCAAAATACGAGGAGTTGTTATATTTCATCACGTCCATCAGGATTTCAATGCTGGCGTCATATTGGCCGTTATTGTAGCTTTCCATGGCGGCGTGGATCTGGGCTTGTACATGGGTGGGGGAAAACACCTGAATATAGTTGGCCGCGGCGTCCAGCACATAAATATTGTCCTCGCTGTCGGAGGCAATGCCGCTGGGCGTTGAAAACAGGCCGATCTTTTCGGATCCGCCGGCGCTGCCGCCGAACCGGCACAGCAAAAAGCCATCGAAAGAGATTTCCGTGATATAGCCGGTGGTGTCCACCGTGATCATCCGGCCGTCAGAGGTAACGCAGATATCCGACAACCGGTTGAGCGTGGGCAGATTCTTATTGTTCTGCAGCATATCCACGCCGTTGATGCTGTTTTTCTTGATACTGCTCTGATCGCCCTTATTGATGGTATACACCAGTCCGTCACTGCCGCGAAAGATATTTTCAAAGGACGCAGCTTTGGCCGACTCCAGCTTGGCTTTCTGCACATCCGAGAAAAACAAATCCACAAAGACATCATACAAGGACTTGTTCACCGTATTGGAAGCAAAATATCCCAAGAAGTCGCCGGTGGAGCCCATATAGATAACACCCGCCGAAGTGCCCTCGCTGATAATATAGCAGCCGCCGTTATCCGACGCGGCGATTTTGACCGGAATATAGTTTTCGTCCGAGCCAAAGTTCGGGGTAGTGGGCTTGCCGAAGGTCTGTTCCAGCGTACCGTCCTCCGCGAAACGATAAGCCTCGCGTGTTTTGGAATCCGCTACATAAATGCGGTTGTAGCGGTCGGCGGAGACACCGGTGGGCTGGGCGAGAATCCCCTCGCCCACGACCGTCACCTTACCGGTGGCGATCTCCACCACCAACACCCGCTTATTGCCGGTGTCAGCGATATACATCCGGTCGTTTGCAATATAAAGATCCTGCGCTTTGTTCAAATCCAAACCCATATACAGCTTGGAGGGAATATAGGCATCCTGCGAAACCTCTTCCTTGCCGTTAATCGTCAAGGTCACCGTGTAACTGGTGGACTGCGTCGCAGCCGAAGCCGACAGCCCCACGGAGCCTGTCAGGAGGAGACACAGCAAAAAGAGCCATACTTTTTTCATAGCGTCTCTCCTCACTTAATACCGGAGTGTGCCAACGTGTTCATCACCTTGCTCTGCATCACGATGAAGATAATCAGATTGGGGACAAACAGCACAAGAGAGGCCGCGGCGGCCATACCCTGTGCAGCCACGTTGGTAGTTGAACCGGAAGTCAACGATGTGATATAAAAGGCAAAGGTCTTCAGCTGATCGTGATCGATATACAGCGTGGATTCCACTGCCGAGTTCCAGGAATTCTGGAACGCCAGAATAGCGACCGTGACAATAGCAGGCTGAATAATCGGAACGATGATCCGGCGTACGATGACAAAATCGTTCGCGCCGTCCATCCGGGCCGCCTCAATCAGGGCGTCCGGGATCTGATCAATAAACTGCTTGATGAGAAACAGTCCGACCGGCATCGCCAGCAGCGGCACGATATTGCTCCAGAAGGAATCCAGCAGATTCAGACGTTCCATAATCAGGTAACGGGGGATCTTCACCGCCGCCGGAACGAACATCAAAGCGACCGTATTGAGTTCCAGCAACAATTTCTTAATGCGAAACCGCTTTTTGGCCAGAACATAGCCGGCGCTGATGGACATCAGTATGGTGCAAACCACCACGATCAAGGCCGACGCCAAGCTGTTGAACAAATACCGCGTCATCGGTATACCCGATTCCTCCATCACCATGCGAATCATAGAAAAATTGTCAAAGGTAGGGTGACGGACAAAAAAGCGCGGAGGATAAGCAAACAGTTCATTTGTCGGTTTAAAAGCCGTAACAAAGATATACACGATCGGCAGACCCATCACAACGGCCAGCGGAATCAGCAGCGTGAAAAATTTGACTTGGCTGCGGTCATACCGAGTCGGGTTGATTTTGGTACCCTGATAACGGTTGCGCATAACCGGCCCTCCTTATATCTCTTCCCGCTCGGAGAAAAATTTGTTCACCACGCGGGACATTACAAATACCAGAATCAGCAGAACCACGGCGATGGCATTGGCATATCCCATTTCATATTGCAGGAAACCATAGTCGTCGATATGCGTTACCATCGTGGAACCGGAATATCCGGGGGTAGGATTCGCGCCGGTAAGATCCACGCCGATCTGCCCGGAGGTAATGGTATTCACGATCGCCATTACCGCGCCGAAAAGCATCTGGGGCTTCATGGAGGGAATCGTGATATACACGATCTCCTGGAAGCGGTTGCGTATACCGTCGATATACGCCGCCTCATACAGTTCCGGGTCAATGTTCAGCACGCCGGACAGCATGGTAAGAAAACCGATGCCCATGCTGCTCCACAGCGTGACGATAATCATGATCGGCAGAATGGTAGAGGTGTTCTGCAGCCACTGAACCGGCTCCTGAATGATGTGCATCTTTTCCAGAATATAGTTCAGATAGCCGTTTTGATCGCCGGTGAAAATGACTTTCCAGATTACCGCCGTCACCACGCCGCCGGTCATGGAGGGGGAATAAAAAATCAGTGCCAGCACCGTGCGGGAGCCCTTGGGGATCTGTGCCAGCGCCCACGCCAGCATAAACTGCAGAATATAGCCGAAGGGGCCGACGATCATAGCGAATTTCAGGGTATTCGGAAGGACATACCGCAGAAATTCCGTATCCTGTGTCAGCAAAGCCACATAGTTGCTCAGTCCGTTGACCGTAGGCGTCTGCACGCCGTTGAAGCTGGTAAAGCTCAGCCCTACGGCGATAATAATCGGCAATATGATAAAGATGCAGAAGAAAATCAGGAAAGGCGCCAGCATAACCGGTACGGACACATCCATCCGCAGCCGCGGCCGCCGAACCTGTTTAGCAATACTACTCATCCTTATCCCCCCTGTTCCCGGTTAGCTTTCCATCCGCGTACCGTATCCACGCTTGGCATGGGGTACGGAGACAGAACCTGACCGTTATCGCCTATATAGCCGAATTCCTTCAGCTTTTTCGTGATATCGCGGTTGATGGTTTTAATCGCGTTGTCCAGCGAAGTGCGGGCCGCATCTCCATCGAACACCACGGCGTTCCAGGCATCGGAAATGGCACGCTGGGCGATCACATAAGAGGGATGCAGGGTAATTTCGGCGCAGCTGTCAATCTGCTCCATCACCACATCCAGATCCTCCCGCGAATACGCCGTAGTGCTGACAAACGCTTTCAGATTAGCCGACGCCCAAATAAACTCCGAACCGAAGGTCAGCTGCATGTTGTTGACATACTGGGTTTGGATTTCCGTGCTCATAAACCACTTGAGATAATCCCAGGCTTCCTGCTGCATATCCGAGCCGGCAATCACGGAGCTGGCCGTATTGACCGCCCACATATTGTTGTTGACCGTGCCGTCTTCCTGTTTGATACCGACCACGGGCGCGATACCCCATTGGCCGGCAATTTCCGGTGCGGCGTTGCGCAGCAGGATATATATCGTCATGTCGCCAATGCCAATGGGCGTTGTACCGCTTTTGAAATTGTTGTAAAAATTGGCCACCGTCGTTGGCAGGCTGTATTTGGTATAGAGATTGCACATGAGATTAAAGGCGGAAATCGCTTCCTCGCTGCCTAACGTGCAGGACAACCCGTCTTGGGAAAAGATGGAGGCTCCCATTTGATTGAAATACGGGAAGGTACTGCCGAGTGTTTTCAAGGAGCTGTCCGTGGCGATACGGGTACAGAAGCTCATGCCGTATTGGGACAGTACCGGCAGCATTTCCATGACATCGTCCCAGCTCTTGGGAACTTGCAGTCCCAGCTGGCTGAGAATGTCTTTACGGTAGAACATGAGGTTGAAGTTCAGCGCTTCCGGCAACGCATAGCACGCATCGTCGATGATAAAGGGAATAAAGAATTCCTCGGCGTAATCGTCCAGCGTTTCCGTAAACCCGTCAAATTTCGTTAAATCGGCCAGTGCGCCGCGCAGCGCCAGTTGATAGGGCTGGTAATAGCTTAACCCTATGGCCAGATCCGGCGCGTTGCCGGCGGAAACCGCCAGCAGCAGCTTCGTTTCATCCGCCATCACCGAAAGATTGACGTTGTAGTTCACATTCGGCAGATAACCGGACTCGGTCAGTTGGCGCATGACCTCGACATTGGTTGTTGCATGATTCACCCACACCGACAGGGTTTCCTTATTCGGATCCCCGCCGCTGATGTTATAGTCGTTAAAGAAGGAAAGGAACAGCTTCTTGATTTCTTCCACCAGCACGCGGAAGAAGCCCACCTTTACCGACGGCAGCGTGGAGGTGTCCGGGGTGATATAGATCTGATCGATCATCAAAGGCTGACTGAGCAAATCCGCCACTACGGTGGAAATCAATCCGCTGACCGAATCGTCACCGGTGGAAAACTGACTCATGTGGTTGATCATATAATTCAGATCATCCGCAAATTTCCGCAGACGCCGGGCCGCCGTGCCCAGATCTGTCAGCATCACCGGATCGGACGTGCCCGACATCCGGCTGAGTTTCGTATACTCCGATTCCAGAATCTCCGCGCTGGCAAGCAGATCCTCCCGAATATTGGGAATGTAATTTTCGATCTTCCAGTCGCGGTTTTCATCAGTTCTGTTGCCCGTTACATACTGAATATTCAGAGCTATGGTGGTGATCTTGTTGACAATGGACATCAGGTTTGTATACGACTCTTCATAGGTGCCGGAAACCGATTCCAGCGTGATCGTATGGGGACCGGCCTCCAGATAAAAACCTACCTTGTTGCCGTCCACGCTGATGATCTCACAGGCCGGATTGTCTCCGGTATAGGCAAAGGGATAATCGGCCATCCGGTCAAAAAGAACCTGTCCGTCCACATAGATCTTCTTCATGGAGGGCATATCTTCTTTGCCTTTTTGTAAATATTTGACGGCTATGTAATAGACGCCGCTGCTTTCAATATCAAAAGAATAGGTTACCCACTGGCCCGGATTTTGCCAGGAACCGCCGGCCAGAGCATAAATCAATTTCGAGGAGGCGCTGTAAGGATGCAGCTTGACATTGCTGCCGCGTTCCGGCCGGATATAGGAATCCGATTTTTCCGTATAATGTTCGCCCTCGATTATAATCTGTTCCGCATCGATGACGGCAGAGCTGTTCAAGCCCGCCGCATATTCTTCATAAGTGTCAAGCTTCTGTTTTCCCTGCAATTTGATGGCACCGAGAAGAACCGGTACGTCGTTGTTGCAGATGGTTACCGTATTCTTGCCGGCTTCAAAATAGAAAATATAGGGCGTGTCTGAATTATACTTGGTGCTGTTAAAATACGCGTTCTCCCAACGGTACACCCGTTCCGGCAGCGGATACATCTCATTGCCGGAGGTATCCACAGCATACTCCTGCGACGCGTCCTTCCAAACAGCCTTCAGCTGTAGATTGCGGCATTCATAAAAAGGCGATTTGCCATTGATCTTTAAGGAGATCAGCAAATCCTGCATATAGGATTCCGGAATATAATAAGCAATATTCAGCAGATAACCGCCAGCCTTGGGAACCTCCACCTCGAACGTTGCCGTTCCGTTGGATTCCATTTTCACCGCCGGCGCGCCATACTGAAAGCTTTCCGCGGCGGATAAAAGGCTGACTGCCTCGTCCCGCTCGGTCAGATTGTCGGCTGTGATGGTGATCTCTTCGACTCCTGCCAGCAGGCTGTCCGTCAGTTCGGCCTTCAGATCGGCATAATTCGCTTCGGCTGACGAATCTTCCGGCAAAGCTTCCTGCTCCGTTTTTGACTCGCCGATGGATTCTGTCTCAGCGGCTATCCAAGATAAGCCGCCTTCGGAGAAGGTGAGCAGTATACACAGCAGCAGTGCTGTTATTTGTTTTCCACGATGTTTCATACTGTTACCTCTTTTTTCAGAACTCGACCATTTCATCCGATGGCATCTGCCGGACGGCAATCGGCTGAAATTGCCGTCCGGCAGATACTGCTTTTACTAGGGAATTGCCTATCGGTCTGTAAGGATTATTTCACCTTGTTCAAAGAAGCCAGGACTTCCTTCTGCGCCGCATCGGCACGGGATTGGAGATCCGTCAGCAGGTCAGCAGCCGATTTTTGACCGGTAAAGACCTGATTGGAAACAGCGTCCGCCAGAATGTCGTTCGCCACGGACGAGAAGCCCGGGACGGATTTTCCGCCGTCCAGATACATATTGGAGTCGGCCATATGATTGATCATATACTTGATACCGTCTTTGGCTTTATACAGGTCAGCCCAAGTATCACGCACGCCTTGATCATCGATGGGAGACAGACCCATGGAGAAGAAATCGAAAATCAGATTGTTTTCGGCCATCTCCGGGTACTCCTTTTTCAGGGCTTCGGCATCATAGTTTTTCCAGATATCCATACGGGCGTTGAAGCCTTCCTTGGAATAGGTGAAGAACTTCAGCACATCATAGGCCACATCCGGATTCTTGCAGCCGCGGGTGATGGCATAGTTGTCATTGATAACGGCAACACGCGGGGTATCCCCCTCTTTCCATACCGGGATCGGATAGCAGTCCCAATCCTGACCGCCATAGATTTCGTTGCCAATATCCCATGTGGACCAGAAGGTGGATTCAAACCATGTCGCCACGGTGCCCTGCTGCCAAGCCGTCCACGGATCGTCTACGCCGATGATCTTGTTGGACAGCGCATACCAGTTCGCCCAGGTGCCGTCGGAGTTATCGGTAGCATACAGCCGCTCGGAAGCCGTATAATCGTTGAGCACCAAATCAGCCATCACATCGACAGCAGCCTGGAAAGCTTCTCCGACAACCCAGCTCTTGTCCGAACGGCGATAACCGCATATTTCCAGAGTGGGATCGTAGTTGGGGATCAGATATCTCCACAAGCCGCCATCATACGTACCCAGCATCTGCGGAGGAACCGTGAGCTTTTTCACGATATTGACAAACTCATCGACCGTCCAGTTGTACTCCGGCACATCCAGATTGTTTTCCTCGATCAGAGTCTTGTTCACCATCACCGTGGAGAAGAAGAGCTGATAGGGGATCATCAGCAGCTGATCGTTGGTGGTGCAGTATTTGACAATGTCTTTATACAGCAGATCCTTATCGGGATCGTTGTTGAAATAGCTGGTCAGGTCCACCAGAATATCGTTCTGGTAAGCGATTTCCGGATTATCAATATTCACGATATCCGGCAGCGTACCGGCCGCCGACCATTTGATCAGCATCTCATTGTTGACATATCCCTGTCCGTCCGGATTGTAATATTCAATCGTCACGTTGGGATGCAGCGCGGTATACTTTTTGCCCAGCAGTGTCACCAGCATCTGGCCTTCACCGGCGATCCGGATGGTGACCGGATCGGTATTGGCGCTGGAAGAGGTTCCCGGGTCGCTGCTGGGATTTTTTTCGCCGCAGCTTGTCAGCAGCAGTGTCGTCATCATCAGCACCGCACTCATCATGGCTAAAACGCGGAAAATTTTCTTTGCGGACATTTTGTTTACCTCCTGTTTTTTTGAATCAGAATGATGCTTTATGGGATCAGCCGTTCCCATAATTCTATAGGCTTTGGCGCTTTATAAGATTGCCTCCACCTCATGCACCTTGCCGTCGGCAAGGTTGGGGACCAGATTGCCGCTTATCTCTTGGCCGTCTACCAGCATTCGGCGAACGCCGGAGGTGCGGCCGTCGGGATTCGCAACATGGATGTGATATTCCGCTCCGCGGAATTTCCGCTTGACAGTGAATTCTTTCCATTCCGCCGGGATGCAGGGATCCACCAGTAAACCGGCGTCCTCGGGACGAATACCGAGGATCCAGAACATTGCCACACGGTGCAGCCACTGCGCCGAACCGGTGTACCAGCTCCAGCCGCCCTTGCCGAAGTAGGGGGAAATCGGGCCGTCGGAGTTGCCGGGAGTCACATACGGCTCCGCTACATAAGCATCCTGATCGTCCGACCGGTTAGGCGGGCAGATGGTGCTATAGGCTTTGTAGGCATTGCGGCTGTCTTTCATGATGGCATACGCCCAAACAGCCCAAGTGGCGGCATGGGTGTAAACGCCGCCGTTTTCCCGCAGGCCGGGCGCATAGCGGGTGATATACCCCAGATCCGAACGCGGTTTGGTATAAGCGGGATACAGCAGCAGGGCGCCATGCTCTCTCAGCAGCTGCTCTTCGACGGATTTCATAGCTTTTTCCGCCTTTTCCGGCTCTGCAATTCCGGAAATGACCGCCCAGATGTTGGGATTCAGGAAGATCTTGCCTTCCTCGTTTTTAGCGGAACCCAGATCCTCCCAAGCGTCGGTGGTCGCCTGCAGGTACCATTCGCCGTCCCAGCCGTATTTGTTGACGCTGAAGGCCATGGTCTGCCGCACCTCTTCGCACTTCTTGGCGAATACATCGTCTCCGCGACGGCGGCACAACGGGATAAACTGTTCGAGGATCAGATACAGGAACTCCGCCACCCAGAAGCTTTCGCCCTTCATCTTGGCGCCCACTTCCGACAGCCCGTCGTTCCAGTCGTGATCGCCCATCAGCGGCACCCCTCTGGGAGAAAAGCGGCTGAAGCATTTTTCGATGGAACGTTTGCAGTGATCGTACAAATCGCCCTCGCCTTCATCCACATAGGGAACCACTTCATCCAAAATGGCGTAATCTCCCGTTTCCTGAAGATAGGCGCTGAGAATAAAGGGCAGCCACAGCAAATCGTCGGAACAGTTGGACTGAGGGCCGGTGCCGCTGATCGTGAACCACCAGTGATACACGTCGCCTGCGGCAAATTGTTTGGAAGCGTGCAGCAGGATCTGCTTGCGGGCTTCCTCCGGCTTGTTTTCAAGGAAGATCTGGCAATCCTGCAACTGATCGCGGAATCCAAAGCCGGCACTGACCTGATAGAATCCCGATTTGCCCCACAGCCGGCAGGAAATGGCTTGATATTTCATCCAAATGTTGGTCATGAAATTTAACGCTTCATCCGGTGTTTCCACCCATTCGGCGTCGATATAACGGCTCCAGAAAGCGCCGACCGCTTCAAATTCCCGAGCCGCCGCCTCCGGCGTGGTGAAGGCGGTGAGTTCCTCCACCGTCTCGCGGCCGTTTTCAGCGGCACCGATGGTAAACACCACCGTTTTGCTTTCACCCGGCGCCAGCTCCACCGCCGTACGCAGCGCGGCGCAGGCATCGGTGAATCTCCCTTGCCGTCCGGCCAGCTGCGCGTCATGCATCATCCGGGGATCCCGCTCACTGCGGTAGCCGCCGATCAGCGTTTCCTTATCGGTATCAAAAGAAGCGGCCTTTTCGCTCACCGCATGGAAAAAGGTGTAATCCCACGAAGCATTGGAACCGAACCAAATCAGCTTCTTGGCGGTGATGCAGCTATGGGCGGGATCATAAGCCGTATCAATGAACAGCTTGTGATATTCTCGGTGTTCATCCGGCGCAAACCCCAGCGCCAGCTCAAAATAAGAGGTCACATCCAGATGGCGGACGGCGCCGCTGTTGTTGGTCAGCGTCAGCTCCATAAATTCCATGGGCTTATCGGCCGATACAAACACCTTCAGCGATGAGGCGATATCCGACACGCTGTGTTCAAAAACACTATAGCCCACACCGTGACGAACCCGATAAGATTGGTAATCCGCCTGCACGGGATTCCAGGTCGCTGACCAGAAGGCGCCGCTGTCCGTATCCCGTATATACAGGTATTTGCCCCAGTTGTCTTTAATCAGATCCTGATAGGAACGGGTGATGCGATTTTCCCCGGCATTGCCGCGCCAGGAATAGCCGCCGCCCGTCTGCGAAACGATGATGGAGTAATCGCTGTTGGAGATCACGTTTCCCCAAGGGCGGGGCGTCCGCGGATCCGTGATAATATACTCGCGGCCGTCATCCGAAAAGCCGCCGTATTTGCCGACAAATTTCATCTTAAAAAACCAGTCCTTTCCTCACATTCTCATTTGCCATCCGGTTCCGTGACAAGGATATTTGGCCTTTCCTTCCGGAAAGGCCAAGGCCTCGATTGTTAACAATCGGCCGCGTTCGCGTCCTGTCACGATTTTATTCTTTCGGATTCTTGGAAAAACGAACGGTCAGCGTATCGTAAAGAGCGCCGTGCAGCTTGGAACGGATCCGCCAGCCTTCCGCCGTTTCCTCCGCTTGATAGGCTTCGTCCGGAATCACACGGAAGGGGGTCTCCACCAGCATTTCATCTTCCGGCTGCATCAGAGACAAGGTCAGCCGCCACTCGCCCCGGACATCCTTGGATTCCAGAATTTCCGCGGTCGAATATACGATCTTCGCTTCCGGCCGGAACTGTATATTCAACGGCAGCATCAGGCCGGTGCGGGGGCGGACAGTCAGCTTCTTGCCGCCGAACAGCCGGCGGCCGCGGAAATGGATATGCGTCGTCTTGGCGTATTCGTCGATATTGTTGATAAACAGATACCGGCCGCCCTCCTCGTTCACCCGGGAGGTCATGAACAACTTGTCGCTGAGGTGATCGGTCGTGAACAGCGGCTTGACGCCGATCTTCGCGAACTGATTGAGCACCACCTGATCCCGATAATAATAATCGTGCTGCTGGGCCACGCCGAACACTACCGCTTTGCCCTTGCCCATTTCCTTGACAAAACCGCAGGTGTAGCCGTCGTCCTTCTGCTTGGCGAAGCCGTTTTCCACGTCGCCCAGATCGGTGGAGCTGGCGATAATGATGTCCTCCACATCGTCTATGTACTCGGCAAAGCCAAAATCGTGAACCTCCGCCTTGCATCCCAGCGCATCCCGCAGAATGGTGCAGGGCTCGCCCCGCATATCCATCACCGGCACAGTGGGGAAGAGCAGCAGACGACCGCCGGCCATCACATAATCCACCAAGCGCTGCTGCACGTCCGCCTCCATATAACGGGTGGCGAAAGCCGCCAGCTTGGGATGCCGGCGCACGGATATCGGCTGCGGTGCGGAAAGGTCATACCCATCATAGATCAGATTGGTGACCGACATACCCTTGCCCATGCCCTCAAACAGGTATTCGTTGCGATAGAAAGCCAGCTCATCCCGGAACGCCTGCGTCGTGGCATCCGCATATTCGGTCATATAGTAATCCGGAATCAGTCCCAAGGTAACCACCGACTCCTGATGGGTGGTTAAGAGACTCTGCTCGCAGGCGTGGATCATACGGCCGAGATGCTGAATGACCGGATACTGGGGATTCAAGCTGCCGTCCATATCCACCGGAGCCTGCCAGGAATGACGGTACCCGTAATACCCGGTTCCCTCCATGTTATATCCGCCGGCGAACATATAGTAATTGACGCCGTTCATACCGCCGGCTACGCACAGCCGGGTGGTCAGATCATAGGTGGTGGGCTGCATCCGGGGAGTGTCCACCTGAAAGCCCCCCTGAAACTCTGCGGAAAACAGCGGCTGCTCGGGCGACTGCACGGCGTGCGTATAAGCGTTAGCCAGCATAATATCCTGAAAGTTGTCATAGCAAATGTTACCGATATAATAATCTCCCGCCATCACGGCGCCGGGAACCTTTGCTACCTCAGACAATTGGGAAACGCCGATGGGATATTGCTTGCCCCGCTTGATGACATCGCAGGAATCGAATCCATGAACATTGACGATGTTGGGTACCGTTCCCATATACCGCCGCGCCAACACCTGCAGAGTCTCAAAGTAGCGGCGGAAATATTGCCGCATATAGCGGGAAAGATCATCCCGCACGACCGCTGCCGCTTCCTTGGGAGGATGGCAGACAAACGCCTGAAACTCCTCTCCCTCCCGGCTGCCGTAAACGGTTTCCTGATCTTTGTATTTGTCACGCAGATAGTCGTGAAAATCCAGAATATTTCGAGGAGTGTAATCGGCCTGTCCGGCACACCAATGCATCATGCCGATTTCATTGTCCAACTGCAGCATGATAACCGGGCCGCCCTCATCGGCGGTATAGGGACGGATGATTTTGCCCAGAGCGGCGTACCATCTGTCCACCAGCTTCAGATAATCCTCATCCAGCAGGTAGACGCTGCGGGTCGGATGTTCGTTCCCATCCCGGTCTTTGGCCAGCGACTGGGGATACGAGGTATAAATCCAGTTGGGCAGCCCTTCGTTGCGCATCTCGCTCATGATATAGGGGCCGGGCCGCAGGACACAATACATATGATGCTTTTTGATCAGCCGGAGGAAGGCGCCCAGATCGTTTTCCGGACGTTTGCGCCCTTCCAGATCGATATCCCCTTCTTCATACTCGTGAATCAGCCACGGGATGTAGCTGCTCACCAAGTTGGCGCCGGCCTGTTTCGCCCGGATAATCCGGTTTTCCCAATCCTGCCGCGGAACACGGAAATAATGGATTTCCCCACCAAAAAGAAAGGTATTGCGTCCATTGATGACAAAATTGCCGTTTTTCACTTCTACCATGAAACGTCATCATTCCTCTCACATTATGAATTTTGCATCCCCCGCAAGGCGGAGGTTTTCAGTACAATACGGGATCTGTTAAAAAGATTCGCACGCCGTCTTCGCAGGTACTGTCATGCCCCACATATAGCCGGAAATAGCCCGGTTCCGCAGCCATGCGGAGATCCGCATTGACAAAAGCCAGCATCTCCGGCGTGACCGTGAAGGTAACCGGGCGGCTTTCGTGAGGCTGCAGCAGCAGCTTCTGAAAACCTTTCAGCTCCCGCGCCGGCCTTGTCATGGAAGCGGTTTCATCCCGGATATACAGCTGCACCGTCTCTTCCCCGGCGACATCGCTGTCGTTGGTAAGCGTGACCGTCACATGCAGGGCATCGTCCGCCGTCAGCTTGTCCTTATCCGCCGTTACCGCGCCATAGGTAAACCGGCTATAGGAAAGTCCGAAGCCGAAAGGATACAGCGGTGTGGTTTCTTCATCCAGATAACGGATCAGCTCCGGACGGCCGCTGGTTCGGCGGTTGTAATACAAGGGGATCTGTCCTTCACAGCGGGGGAAGGTAATGGTCAGGCGCCCGCTGGGGTTGTAATCGCCAAACAGCACATCGGCCAGCGCGTCGCCGCAGGTGTCGCCAAGCTGCCACGCTTCCAAAATGGCGGGTACGTGTTCCTGCTCCCATGTCAGTGTCAGCGGCCGGCCATTCATCAGCACCAGCACGACCCGCGGATTCACCGCGCACACCCGCCGCAGCAGTTTCTGCTGTGTTTCCGGAATACCGAGATGCGCCCGGGAATTATTCTCGCCGGACATCCAGCAGGCTTCTCCCAGCACCATGATCACCGTATCGGCTCTGGCGGCGCCTTCCACGGCTTTCGCCGCTTCTTCCTCGCTGCCCTCCTGGATACCGCTGCCGAGATAATAGGTTACCTCGGTATCCTCGCTCACTCTGGCGCGAATACCGGCCAGCGGCGTGATCACATTTGCTTTGTTGGTTTTGCACTGCCAGCAGCCCAGCGCATCTCCGGGGCTGTCTGCCAGAAAACCGATCACCGCCAATTTGCCGGCGCGTTTTTCCAGCGGCAGCATCGCATAATCGTTTTTCAGCAGCACCATGGATTCCCGCGCCATCTGCCGCGCCGTTTCGATATGCGCCGGGCAGCGGTGAATCGCCGCCGCTTTCTCCGGCGTGGTCTGATTTTGCTCGAACAGCCCCAGTGCCAGCTTCACCCGCAGGATACGGCGAACCGCTTCGTCCAGCCGTTCCTCCGAGATGGCGCCTTCGTCCACCAGCTGTTCGGCATACAAATCGTAAATACCGGAATTCATGTCGATCTCGGCGCCGCTGTTAATGCCGATGCGCACGGCGTCCTTATCGTCCGCCGCCACGCCGTGGGCCACTCCCTGCTGCACCGATTCCCAATCGGTCACCACCGGGCCTTGAAAGCCCAGATCTTCACGGAGAATTTCCTCCAGAAGATGATAGCTCAGCGACGCCGGCTGACCGGAAACATCATTGAAAGAGCTCATCACCGCGCCGGCGCCGGCCTCCACGGCCGCCCGAAAAGGCGGCAGATAAGTCTCGCGGAGCGTATGCTCCGAAATTTCCGTATAATCGTAATCCCGTCCGCCCTCGGCGGCACTGTAGCCTATGTAATGCTTCGGGCAGGCGGTCACATGAGGGCGATCCTCCCAATCATTTCGTTGGAAGCCGCGAACCCGGGCAGCCGCTACCAAACTGCCGTAGTAGGGATCCTCGCCCGCGCCTTCCGCCACACGTCCCCAGCGGGGATCGCGGGCGATGTCCACCATCGGCGCAAAAATCATGTTGACTCCATCCGCCGACGCCTCCCGCGCCGCCACGGCGGCCGTTTCCTCGATCAGCGGAAGATCAAAGCTGCAGCTTTCCGCCAAGGGGATCGGAAAGCCGGTGCTGTATCCATGGATCACATCGTCGCCGATCAGCAGCGGCACCGGATTGGGCGAATGCATAATAGCTTTCTGTATATCCGACACCAGCGTGGATCCGCAGAAATTCAACAGAGAGCCGATCTCTCCTTTTTCAACCAGAGAACGTTCGTATTCCCGAAAGCTGCCGTATTGAATCAGCTGGCCTACTTTCTGGCGCCGGGTCATTCCGGCCAAAAGCCGGTCAATCCGTTCTTCAAACTCCATGCTGTCCCCACCGACATAACGCATATACGCCATTCACCTCTGTCTATTTTTTAATCGCATTTAATAATTGGAAAGTCGTATTGTTTCAAACACAAAGTGAGTGGATATTTAGGATAAAAAATATTCATAAAAATCCGAATATTCGACCATTTGTTTCTTCTTCACGCCCTTATTATAAACGCTGTCAAGCGATCTGTCAATAAGCAAATCCTTATTTATTAAATATATTTTATAAATTGATTGTGGTTATTTATTCCAAATTCTTTTCTCATAACCATTATATTCCATTATAAACAACACGAAGCGGCTCTTCATTCGAGCTTTTTCGCGTTTAAAAAGGTCGTTTTTGAACGGACTGCTCGCGTGTTCGGCAATTTTGCCCCTCAAGCGGGAAAACAAACCGCCTTTTTCGAAGCCAAATGCCGCAGAAAGTAGTACCGGAAGAATGCGGCGAAAGCGTTGCTTCGCACGGCAATGAAGGATTGTTTTCCTTGGTGACGGAAACCTCTATACGCAGCGTCCCTACCCTTTATACGGGATCGGCGGGATGCCGGCGCGGCAGCGCCTGTACAGCGGGATTGTTCAAAATGTGCCCTTTATAATCGAAACGGGAACCGTGGCACGGGCAATCCCAGGAACTTTCATCGCGATTAAATTCCAGCGCACACCCCAGATGCGTACAATACGGCCGCACGGTATAGACCGTGCCGTCGGTATCCTTGTAGGCTCCTACCCGCTTGCCGTCAACCTCAAACACGCCGCCGTCGCCGGGGGCGAGCTGCTCCGCCGTGCTTTCCGGCAGAGCCAGATACCCGCCGATGAGCTTGGCCGCCATATCGGCGGTTTCGGTCACAAATTTTTTGGCTTTCATGCCCGGATCAAAGCGCGAGGGCGAGAACACCTCGCCGCAGGGATGCTCTTTTCCCAAAATCTGCGTGCTGAGAATATCCGCCGCTGCCATGCTGGCCGTCATGCCCCATTTTCCGAAACCGGTGGCGACATAAACCCGCTCCGACAGCTGACCGTCCAGCTGACGATAACGCCCGATATAGGGGATACCGTCGTGCGTCATGCAATCCTGCGCCGACCACTGCGCGGTCACGCGGCGGTCCGGATACCACGCGCGGCTGACGGTTTCGAGATGTTCATAATGCGCCCGCTCCCCCTCATGTCCGGTTTTGTGCGTGCCGCCGCCCAGCAGAATACCGCCGGAAAACGGGCGGAAGGAATAGCCGTCCTTGCCCATGCCCCAGTACAGGTTTTTCATGGGCGGTACATCGGCAAGCGCAAGAACATAGGAACGTTCCTGCCAGACACGGGCAAAATAAAAGCCGGGCTTGTCCAAAAACGGGAAATGCGTGGCCACCACGACCGCTTCAGCCGTCACGCAGCCTTTGTCGGTGCGTACCGTGCCGGACGGCTGCCCGTTTTCCGGATGCAGCGCGGTCGTGTGCGGATAAAACCGCACACCCTGCGACTGTAAAAACCGGATCAGTGCGTCTGCGAATAACAGCGGATGAAAATGCGCCTGATTGGCAAAGCGCAGACAGCGCTCAACCGGAAAGGGCAGCTCGTTTTCCTGCGCAAGCGTGGCAGGCAGTCCCAGCGCCGTTGCCGCGTCCAGCTCTTTGCCCAGCGTTTCCGCATCTCCGGCGTCGCGGGCATACACCAGCGCGTCGCAGCGCGTAAACGCACAGTCGATATCCAGCGCCTGCACCAGTGCGGCGTATTGCTCGACCGCCTGCTGGTTCGCCGTCGCGTATTGCTGTGCCAACTCTTGCCCCATGCCGCGCAGCAAGCGATCGTAGCATACGGCGTGCTGCGACGTGATCTTCGCGGTCGTATGGGCGGTCGCACCGCCGCACAGCGGTCCGGCATCCAACACCGCCAGCGACGTCACTCCCTGCTCCCATAACCGATAAGCGGTAAGCAGTCCGCACAGACCGCTGCCGAGGATGGCGACGTCCGCTTTCGTGTCGCCGGCCAACGGCAGCGCATCGGGCAACGTACAGCTTTGCCAAATCGACGGATAATCCATAATGAAACCTGTCCTTTCCGGGTCTGATTTCCTGCTTTCTCTACAAAAAGCAGTATTTCCCGCCTGACCGCCGCCTATTCACGCCGAAAATTCCGGAATATTTACGCAAAACCGGTTTGCAGCGGCCGATGTTTTGTGGTATACTGATTACGTTTCTATCGCTTACTCAGAACAAAAAGAATCGAGGAACGCACTATGTCTGCAATCACGGACGTGAAACGGGTAGTCGTGAAGGTCGGCACCTCCACGCTCACCTATGAAAACGGGCGGCTCAATCTCCGCCGCATCGAATCTTTGGTCAAAGTTTTGTCCGACATCAAAAATTCCGGCAAAGAGGTGGTGCTGGTCACCTCGGGCGCTATCGGCGTCGGCGCCGGACAACTGGGGCTCAAGGAACGACCGCGCGACATCGGCGGGAAGCAGGCAGCTGCCGCCGTAGGGCAGTGCGAACTCATGTATACATACGATAAGCAGTTTGCCGAGTACGGTCACGTCACGGCGCAGATGCTGCTCACGCGCGACGTGGTGGAGGACGAAAACCGCAAGCGCAACGTCATCAACACGCTGCACCGGCTGTTGGAATACGGTGCCGTGCCCATCATCAATGAAAACGATACCGTTGCCACCGAGGAAATCGAATTTGGCGACAACGATACGCTGTCCGCCATGGTCGCGGAGCTGGCGGGGGCAGAGCTGCTCGTGCTGCTCACGGATATCGACGGCTTGTTTGACGCGGATCCGCGTGTGCATCCGGACGCACAGCGCATTCCCGTGGTGGAAAAAATCGACGAATCACTGCTGGCGATCGCCGGCGGCGCCGGCTCCAGCCGTGGCACGGGCGGCATGCTGACCAAGCTCTATGCGGCGCGCATCGCGTCCGCCGCCGGCATTTACACCATTATTATGGACGGCGCGCGTCCCTCCCGCTTATACGATGTGCTGGACGGGCAATCCGTCGGCACGCTGTTTATCCCGGAAAACCATGCCGGCCAATGATCTCCGGCGTTCCCGCACGCTCAGCCGGTTTTTTGAGCAAAACCGGCGGATACGAATTTCCTTTGAAAAGTGGAAAAGATTTGCAGGAAAAGCAGCCGCAACGGTTTCTATTTTTTAATGGAAGAATCGTATGACTATGGATGAAAGGACGTATTCGTTTTATGGAAATGTTAGAAAACATGGGCAAGCGTGCCAAGATGTCGGCGCGGCTGCTGGCTGTCGCCGGCACTGCGCGCAAAAACGGCGCTCTGGAAGCGATTGCGGACGCACTGCTGGCGCAGGAAGCCGATATTCTGGAAGCTAACCGCACCGATATGGAACGCGCTTCCGCCGGCGGCATGAGCCAGTCCATGCTGGATCGCCTGCAGCTCACCTCCGCCCGTATCGCCGGCATGGCAGACGGTATCCGCCAGATCGTATCGCTCACCGATCCGGTCGGAGAGATCGTGGAAGGGTTTCGCCGCCCCAACGGGCTGAAAATTCAGAAAACCCGCGTTCCGCTCGGCGTGCTCGGCATCATCTATGAAGCGCGCCCCAACGTCACCTCCGACGCGGCCGCTCTTTGCCTGAAAGCCGGCAACGCCGTGATCCTGCGCGGCGGCAAGGAGGCGCTCGCCTCCAATCAGGCCATCGTTCGCGCCATCCGGCAAGGGTTGGCTGACAGCGGCCTCCCGGTCGATGCGGTACAGCTGGTGGAGGACACCTCGCGTGAAACCGCCGTGGCGATGATGCGGCTGAACCGCTACATTGACGTACTGATCCCGCGCGGCGGCGGCGGACTGATCCAATCGGTGGTGCAAAACGCCACCGTGCCGGTGATCGAGACCGGCGTGGGCAACTGCCACATTTATATCGACCGAGCCGCCGATCTCGATATGGCGGCAGACATCGTGTTCAACGCAAAGGTATCCCGCCCCTCCGTCTGCAATGCGGCTGAAACGCTGCTGGTACATGCGGACGTAGCGGAAAAAGTGCTGCCGCTCATTGCGGTACGGCTGCACAAAGCCAACGTCGAGCTGCGCTGCTGCGAGCGCGCCGCGTCGATTCTCAACGATTTTCCCGTGGTTCCCGCCACCGAAGCGGATTGGGCGACGGAATTTTTGGACACGATTTTGGCCATCCGCGTGGTGGATTCGCTCAGCGAAGCGATGGCGCACATCGCGCTGTACGGCACCGGCCACAGC